>JAKSRK010000001.1 GCA_024403655.1 Saccharofermentans sp.
AACCCGGGGCCCACTGATTAAGAGTCAGTTGCTCTACCATCTGAGCTAATGGTGCATGTGCTTCAATCAAGCTTGTTTATTATAACATTGCATTCATGGATGTCAACATTATTTTTACTAGTTTTTTCAACTTTTTTGCTTAATTGAAGAATCCTTCCATATCTACTGATGAGAAGTTCTCGTCAAGAGGCAGTGATACGGCCTTTTTAAGCTTGGCTGACTTATAAATTCCCATAAGAGTATCTACAGAGGAATAACCGCTTAATGCATCTGCAAGAGGCTGTCTGTCAGAATCATTTATTGCTTCAATAAAGTCAGCATAAATGCCTGTATGAGGATTAACAGCATTAAGAAGGGAGGAGAAGCCGTATGTACTAATCTGCTTAATAATATATTGCATATTAAGACTCTTTCCATTTCTGACTATATGAAGAGAAGGCATTCCTTTCTTAAGACCTAATGTAATCTCGCCGTTCTCGCAAAGAACAGAGAACATGGCGCAGTGATCCTTGTCGGATGTAGCTGTTGTTCCTTCAATGCTAGCAAGTGCGTTATCTTCCATACGAAGAAGTGCCATACCAAGGTCTTCTGCTTCGATATGACGCAGACGCTGGGAAAGCATAGCCTGAGCTTCAACGGGCTTACTTCCCATAAGCCATACAAGAAGATCTATGGCATGAATGGTCTGATTCATCATGGCTCCGCCGTCAGACTTCCATGTTCCTCTCCATGCAGCAGAAGAATAGTAATCTTCTCCGTGTCCCCATCTTACATAGATGGTGCCGTGAAGGACCTTACCGAACTTACCGGAAGCTATGTCTTCATGAAGTAATGAGACAAAAGGAAAGTAGCGGTAGATATGTCCCATGGCAATCTTTCTATTACATTCTTTGGAAAGTTCGTAAATCTTACGACTCTCATCTGAAGACATAGTCATGGGCTTTTCCAAAAGGAGATTACAGCCGTGTCTTAAGGCATAATCCGCTATTTGAAAGTGAAGACCTGAAGGTACCGTTACTGCTACTATATCAGGCTTTATCTCATCAATAGCCTGCTTGTAGTCGTTATAAATCTTTACTTCATTTGCGGGTATCTTACTTGATTCCAAAAGCTTTAAGGGAGCTTTATCGGATACATCAACAAGGGCTTTGAGCTCAGCCTTGTTACTTAGCTTCTTGATAGCTTTAATATGCTTTGCGGCAACACGTCCGCAGCCGATTATAATTACTGAAAGTTTCTTTTCCATACGCCTATAATAACATAATTATTGTTATAATCTATTCGTAATAATTTATCCGGAGACAAGGCCTATGAATTTTGTTGATATCATTCTTGATAAGCGTTACGGAAGAGCTTTAAGCGACGAACAGATAGACTTTTTTATTAAAAGCGTAACTGATAAGACAGTACCCGATTATCAGGTATCGGCTCTTCTTATGGCTATTGTTTTAAATGGTATGGATGATCGTGAGATGACGACTCTTACCATGAAGATGGCTTCTTCGGGTGAGATGAACGATTTGTCTTTTGTTGACGGTATTGCTGTTGATAAACACTCTACAGGCGGTGTTGGAGATAAGATTACGCCTATTGTACTTCCTTTATGTGCGACTTTCGGCGTTCCCGGAGTAAAGCTGTCAGGAAGAGGTCTTGGCTTTACGGGAGGTACCGTAGATAAGTTTGAGTCAGTAAAGGGCTTTAATGTGCAGGTATCGCAGGAAGATTTCCCAAAGTATCTTGAGAAGTCAGGTATGGTTATCTCGGGGCAGACTCCTTCTCTTGCTCCTGCAGACAAGATTTTATATGCCTTAAGAGATGTTACGGGAACCGTTGATTCCATCCCTCTTATTGCTTCAAGTATTATGAGCAAGAAGATTGCAGGCGGAGCTCAGGCGATTGTACTTGATGTAACCTGCGGTAGCGGCGCTTTTATGAAGACGGAAGAAGATGCGCGTAAGCTTGCTTCTGCCATGATCAGAATCGGTAACCTTGCAGGAAGAAAGACTGTAGCTGTAATCACCAATATGGATGAGCCTCTCGGAAAGGCTGTGGGAAATGTTCTCGAAATGCAGGAAGTACACGAAGTCTTACTTGGCAGAGGTTCGTCCGATGTAGTGGAAGTCGCCTGTGCACTTGCTTCAAGAATGATTACTCTCGCCGGAAAGAACGATGGCATGAGTATTGAATCTCTTGAAGAAGAATGTAAAAAGAGAATACAGGACGGTACTGTTCTGGCTAAGTACTATGAGCTTATTATCTCCCAGGGAGGAAATATTCTTCCCAGCGGTGCACCCGAGTATGTAGAGAAGCCTTTCGAGGATATAAGAGTACCAGCTACACAGGACGGGTATATTAAAGGCATACAGGCTGATGTTATAGGTAAAGCCTCGGTTATGCTTGGAGCAGGAAGGCTTACCAAAGAGGATAAGATTGATTATGGGGCAGGTATCTGTTTTTACAGGAAAGTAGGAGACAAGGTCAAAAGAGGGGACGTCATATGTTCTCTTTACAGAGGCGAGAGTGTAACACCTGACGATGAGAAGCTTTTTGATGCGATGGAAATGATATCAGATGCGATCACTTATTCATCAGAGATAGTTGAGCCGACAAAGGCAGTAATTGACGTTCTTGACTGAAATAAGTATAATGTGAACAAATGTTTATAAAGAGGAGCTTTCTTAATGGGTAATACGCCCGAGACAGTTAAGATTATCGGAATCGACCCGGGCTATGCAATTACGGGTTATGGAATAATAGAGAAGACGGGTAACAGAATCAGATGTATTGATTACGGTGCTATTACCACCCCCGCCAAGACTCCGTTTCCTGACAGGCTTCTTACTATTAATGATAAGATGAGATTCATCCTTGATATGTATAAGCCTGATTATATGGCTGTTGAGGAATTGTTTCTTTATAAGAATACTACTACGGCGATTGGTACGGCACAGGCAAGAGGCGTTGTAATAGTTGAAGCGGCAAGAGCCAATATTCCTGTTTATGAGTACACGCCGGGAGAGATTAAGCTTGCTGTTACAGGTTACGGTAAAGCGCAGAAGCAGCAGGTTGCCATGATGACCAAGTCTTTGCTGGGACTTAAGGAGATGCCCAAGCCTGACGATGTAACGGACGCTCTTGCTATTGCAATCTGCTTTGCTCATGCGGGTCCCAAGTTCTCTAATCAGTCTGTATCAGGATACCAGTACGGAAGATACGGCTACAGCAGGCGTAATGAGTTCGGATGACTGCTAGGATATAATCTTTGAGGGAGTATAAATCATGTATTCATATATAAAAGGTGAGTTGGTAAAAATTACGGACGACATAGTTGTCGTTGATAATAACGGAATCGGATATGAGATTATCTGTCCCTTTGCTTTGTCTTCCAAGTTAGGTCATATCGGAACTGACGTATGCGTTTGGATTTATCAGAGTGTAAGAGAAGACGACATATCTCTTTACGGTTTCTCTGAGCCTGAGCAGAAGGACATGTTCCTCCTGCTTATTACAGTAAGCGGCATCGGTCCCAAGGTAGCTCATTCAATCTGCTCCCAGCTTACACCAGACAAGTTCGCATTGGCTGTAATGGGTTCTGATGTTAAGGCTCTTACAGGAGTTAAGGGCTTAGGTAAGAAGGGTGCAGAGAGAATCGTACTTGAACTTAAGGATAAGCTTAAGGACGTTAATGCTAATAATCCTTCCATTGTTATATCTTCAGATGATTCGACTGATACGGTTATAAGTTCTTCAGTTGCAGCTGATGCTGTTGAGGCACTGATGGTATTAGGTTATAAGCAGGCTGATGCAGCCAACGCAGTCAGCAGTGTTTACTCTGAGGATCTCGATTTGCAGGCAGTAATACGTAAAGCACTTAAGAGTCTTGCGAGGTAAATGGGATGGATTACGGTCATTTTGACAGCGGTTTTGAAGATGAAGAGAGAGTTATCGGAAGGCAGAGGCAGTTCGATGACAGAGATGAGAAGAATCTTCGACCTATAACCTTTGAAGACTATAGCGGTCAGAAGAAGGTTAAGGAGAATCTTAAGATATTTATCAGTGCGGCCAAGAAGCGTAATGATGCTCTTGATCATGTTTTGCTCTATGGTCCTCCGGGATTAGGTAAGACAACTCTTGCAGGAATTATCGCTTCAGAGATGGGTGTTGCCATGCATATTACTACCGGCCCTTCAATTGAGAAGGCCGGAGATCTCGCAGCTATTCTTACCAACCTTAATGAGAACGAAGTTCTTTTTATCGATGAGATTCACAGACTTAACAGAAGTGTTGAGGAAGTACTTTATCCTGCAATGGAGGATTACTGTCTTGACCTTATGATCGGTAAAGGACCTTCAGCCAGATCAGTTAGACTTGATCTTCCTCATTTTACTTTGGTTGGTGCTACCACCAGAGCCGGAATGCTTTCCGCTCCTTTGCGTGACAGATTCGGTATGCTTCATCGTCTGGAGCTTTACGATACGGAAGATCTAATGTCAATTTTGAAGCGTGATGCATCTCTTCTTGAGATAGATATTGATGATGAAGGTCTTAGGAATATCGCTTCAAGATCAAGAGGAACACCCAGAATCGCTATCAGACTTTTGAAGCGTATGCGTGACTATGCTGCTTATCTTGATAAGAATGTAATTGATAAAGAAGTATCTGACTTCGGTCTTAATGCGCTTGATATTGACAGTATTGGTCTTGATTCAATAGACAGACGAATCCTCACAACTATTGCTGATGTTTTCCGTGGTGGTCCTGTTGGTCTTGAGACTCTTGCTGCATGTACGGGTGAAGATCCTGTTACAATTGAAGATGTATATGAGCCTTTCCTTCTTCAGAACGGTTTTATTGCAAAGACACCCAGAGGAAGAGTTCTTACCTTAAGAGCCTTTGAACATCTCGGATTATCTGTTCCGCCTTCATTTATTGCCAAGAACAGCGGTGTTGGAGCAGTAGGGTTTGAGAATATTTCAATGGATCTGGATAAGAAGGATTAATTACCATGTCAATGCTTTTACATGCCTGCTGCGGCCCATGTGCCATGTATCCTGTTGATTTCCTGCTTAATGAAGGCAGGGAATTCGATTTGTATTGGTATAATCCCAACATACATCCTGTTTATGAATGGAACAGAAGACTTGAGAATCTTCAGAAAGCTTCCGATCATTATAATGTAAAGCTGATTAGAGACGGTGGCGAAGGATATATAGATTGCAGGGAAGAATATTGGAAATCAAAGGAATACCTGGATATATATTCTTCAAGATGCGATATGTGTTATGACATAAGACTTGAGAATGTAGCCAGATTTGCTTCTGAGAACGGATATGATTCTATCTGTACGACTTTACTTGTAAGTCCTTACCAGCAGCATGAGAAGATTTGTGATATTGCCCGTCAGAAGGCTGATAAGTATGGTATAGAATTCGATTACTATGATTTCCGTCCCGGATTCAGGGAAGGCCAGAATATGGCTAGAGATATCGGATTATACCGTCAGAAGTACTGCGGATGTATTTTCTCGTTGGATGAATCCAAGTTCAAAGATAAAATCCTTAAATCATTTGAAGAATAACTCTTATACTATCTCCTTGGCACTTACAACAATAGAGTAATAGCCTTCGTAGATTACCATTCCGGGCTTTGCTCCGGGAATCTTCTTAACATGTGATACTTTGCAGTAATCAACTTCAGCCTTGATGTCTCCGGCTTTGCTGCCTTCTGATGCATTATGTTCTTCAAGCATAATGCTCTTGGAGAAATAGGCTGCAGTCTGAGCTGCTTCTATAACAGAATTATCAGGCGGAAATTCTTCGCCCTTTATGCCTTTTAAGATAACGTGAGTTCCGGGCATTCCCTTGATATGGAACCACCAGTCATCTTTATCTGCTACTTTGAAGGTAAGTTCATCATTTTGAAGGTTATTTCTACCGCAAATAATCTCTCTTCCGTCGGAACTAGTATATCTTCTGTAGGGAAGCGGAGCAGAATTCTTGTTGGCCTTTTGCTTGTTATTCTTCTCTCTGGCTTTCTTGGCAGCTTCTCTTAAAGCACGTGAAGAAGCCTTGCCTGATTTTGCTTTACCTACAGTTGTATTAGGATCACCTTGATTCTGCTGCTTTCTTGCTTTGGGCTTATCTCCGGCTGCATTTAGTTCCTGCATTACTGCACTTATGTCATCTTCGCAGGATGCAGCCTCAGCAGCTACCTTAAGAGTTCTTAAGTAGTCTATTGCCATCTTATCGTCGGCAAGATACTCTTCTGCTAAAGTCAGCTTACGCTTAGCTTTACGGAATCTTCTATAGTAATCCTGGGCATTGTCAGAAGCGTTCAAAGAAGGATCGAGCTTAATGGTAATGTCTTTGGGCGGATCCTCGTAATAATTCTGACAGTTTAAGTATTCTTCCTTACCGTTAAGAAGGTACTGATTGGCAAGTATTAAATCAGCACATACCTTGTAGTAGTCTGATTTGATACCTTCTTCTTTGTCTGCCATGTGTATCTCAGCTTTATGAGTAGCATGAGAAAGCGCACTTCCGATAATCGCCTTTAAGCGTTGCTTCTTCTTATCCAGGTCGATGAAGCGATCCTTCTCGTGATAATACATATCAATAGCCTGTGACAGTGTAGATGCGTCCTTCTTCTTAGGATAGCCCTGAAGAGCGAAAGGAGAATATTCGCAAGCCATATCATCCTCGCTGTAGTAAGAAGCGGGGGAGATGTCATAGTTTACGACCTTTGAGGCAAGTTCGCAGACAACTTTTGTTATAGCCTGCTTTTCCTGTGAACTCAGGTTCTTTGCAGGCATTCTGTCATCAACATCTGCTTTAAGACAGAGCTGTCTGCAAAGGTTAGGTGAGATACCCTTAATAGAATTAAGAAGAGCCTTCTCGATGGGTCTACCCATCTCTTCCTCTTCAATAGGCATTATACCCTCAGACGCTATCTTTAAAACCTCTTCACAAGTGAACTTGTCCTGTGAAGGGGGATACTCATAAATTCTGGCAGGCATAACTTCTCTTACGCGGCTTACGCTGTAATCTACATGTACTATGCTGTCCAGAATTCTTCCGTTAGGATTAATGAGGATAAGATTGCTATATCTGCCCATAAGTTCGGCAGTAAGCTTTATATTCTTAACATCGTGAAGCTCATCGGTTGACGTTACTTCAATCTCAATGATTCTTTCATATCCCGGATTAGATACGGATATAATCTTGGATCCTGACAAATACTTTCTTAAGAGCATACAAAAGGAAGGAGGTGTCTGAGGATTCTCTCTTGTAGAATCAGTAATATTAATTCTGGGAGCAGAAGGATTAACAGAGATAAGAAGCTTCTTAATACCTGAAATAGTTCTGATATGAAGAATTACCGTATATTTATCGGGTTGGAATACTTTATCTATTCTGGCTCCTGTTAATTCATCGTTAAGCTCACGAGAAAGAAGCTGAGCAGTAATACCGTCTAAAGCCATTATTGTTCTCCGCCTTCATCAGATGCTGATTCTTTACCAAGGCTTAATACAAGTCCGATAATCCATACTGCAGCAACTAATATTAGCTCTATTCCGAGAATCAAAAAGAATCTGTCGTAGTTGTTCCAGGACACAAGTAAATCAACAAGTACTGTTATCAGAACTATAAGAATAGTCATAACAGGGAAGAAGAACTTTGACTTGGAAAAAGCAAGCCAATAGTCTGCGAATGTTACATCTGCTGTCTGAACCGGTTGTCTCTTGGACGGTGCTTTACCGGAATTCTGTCTTCTTGCAGTCTTAGGCTTCCTGCCTGAACTGCTGTTGTTTGTTCTTCTTTGCTGTGCCATGGAAGTTATTTTAGCATAAAGTAGGTTAGTATATAACAAAAATAGAAAAAGTATTTCATCCTTAAACTATCGTGTACTATTAATGCACCTTATTAATATGGTCTATATGTTAATATATCCTCATGAATGGAAGAAATTACGAGAAGTCAGTTGCAAGATATCTTAAGCATCACGGTTTTTATGCAGTCAAAGTAACTAAGGGTTCCGGAGACTATGGTGTAGATGTTCTTGCTAAGAAGATAGGGCATAGGTACGCAGTACAGTGTAAGTATTATTCTCGTCCCGTTGGAGTATCTGCTGTACAGCAGGTTGTAGCAGGAATGGCCTACTACGATTGTGACAGGGGAATAGTAGTTACCAATACGACTTTTACAAGACAGGCTAAGGAACTTGCTGAACTTAACGGTATAGACCTAATTGCCAAAGTTAGTCCTTATAATGGAATTCTCCGTATGTTTTTTAATCTTATAACAACAGCCGCACTTGTATGTGCGGCCGTCGGATACTATCGAATATATGCTGTAATCACAGCTGTTGTAATATCTTTCATAAGATTGTGCCTTTGGAAGGC
Organism: Saccharofermentans sp.; assembly: GCA_024403655.1. Lineage (GTDB taxonomy): Bacteria > Bacillota > Clostridia > Saccharofermentanales > Saccharofermentanaceae > Saccharofermentans. Next base: position 8,402 of record JAKSRK010000001.1, read on the forward strand.
AAGAAGAGATATTATCAGAGGCTCTCGCCCTTCTCAGTAAGAAGCTTCTTAATCTTCTCTGTAGGATTAATGAGGTTAGAGAGTGAAGCATCGTGGTTGATTGCATCGATGAGAAGAGCCACGAACTTACACATATTAACGTCTGCATACCAGGGAGCATCAAGAAGTTCAGGTCTTCTGTAGATGAGGTTAGTAGCAAATACCTTATCAAAGATTCCTTCTTCGTATGCCTTGTTGAAGTTGTCGATACCTTCAGTGTAAAGAGCGAATGTGCATGCGCAGAATACCTTACGTGCACCTCTCTGCTTCATGGCACGGCAAATATCAAGCATGGAATCACCGGATGAAATCATATCATCAACAATGAGGATATCCATACCTTCTACGGAATCACCAAGGAACTCGTGAGCGATAATAGGATTTCTACCATTTACGATTGTTGTGTAGTCACGTCTCTTATAGAATGTTCCGAGAGGAACTCCGAGAATAGATGCAAAGTACATTGCTCTTCCGATTGCACCTTCATCAGGAGATACAACCATGAACTTACCCTTGCTGAAGGAAAGGTCAGGAATCTGACGATACATTTCCTTGATAATCTGATATGTTGCAGGTAATGATTCAAAACCTGAAAGGGGAATAGCATTTGCAACTCGCTCGTCATGAGCATCGAATGTAATTATGTTAGCAACACCGAGGTTATAGAGTTCTTCCAATGCAAAAGCACAGTCTAATGACTCTCTTGAATTTCTCTTATGCTGACGTGATTCATAAAGGAAAGGCATGATTACATTGATTCTTCTGGCCTTACCGGAGCAAGCAAGGATAACTCTCTTCAAGTCCTGATAATGATCGTCAGGGCTCATTCTGTTTGTATGACCAAACATCTTATATTCAATTGAAGTATTCATGACATCACTTACGATGTAGAGGTCATGGCCTCTTACTGTATTCTTAACAACAGCCTTACCTTCACCTGAAGAGAATCTGGGATTCTCAACATCGATTCTGTAGTCCTGTCTGAAGAATCCGGGATACTTGGAAACAATTGCTTCCTGCTGATATTCTGATCTTCTGGCATTAAGGTACCAATTGACTTTATCAGTGAATTCTACGCTACCTCTAAGCGGGATAATACCGATAGGGCCTACGGGAGCCATAGGGTTCTCACCGTACTGGTTATAACGTGAATAGGATTTCTCGTCTGAAGGAACAGAAGTCATGTGTTAGTTACCTCGCTTGTGTATATTGGATGTCATTCAAAATCTTCAAATATCTCGCCGATTCTTATCTGCTCTAAAAATTCCGTTATACGGGAAGTGGAGTTAATAAGATCGAATACTGATTCATCAACATTAAGTGCATCGATTATTCTTGTTATGTAAGGAATCATATTAACATCTACATACCATTCTCTCTTCAAAAGCTCTTCAGGTCTGTAGATGAGGTTGGTGCAAACAACAGATTTAATAATTCCGTTTTTATAAGCTTCGTCAAAAATTTCAAGTCCGTCTGTAAAAAGTCCAAAAGGTGAGAGGCAGAAGATATCCTTAGCTCCTGCTTTCTTAAGCTTCTCTGAAGTCTGGAGCATGGTGCTTCCGGAATTAATCATGTCGTCAATGATGAGGATGTCCTTACCGTTGACGTCATCGCCCAGGAACATATAGTCCTTGATAGGATGTACGCCGTCTACCTTAACAGAATAATCCCTGTCTCTGTAAAAGATTCCCAAGGGGAGGTTAAGCATAGAAGAGTAGAATATTGCTCTGTTAACACCTGATTCGTCAGGTGAGACAACCATAGTCTTATTCTTATCAATAGAAAGAGTATCAAACTTTGAAAATAAAGTTGAAATTATCTTATAAGCACTCTTGGGGAATTCCATTCCCATGATGGGAACTGCGTTAGATATTCTCTCGTCGTGCGGATCAAATGCTATAAAATTAGCTACACCCAAGTCATAAAGCTGCCTTAACATGTCGGCACAGTCCCAGGATTCTCTTGAACCATCAACAATATCACGTCTTCCTTCGTAAACGAAAGGCATGATTACATTGATTCTTCTGGCTTTACCGGAAATAGTGGAGATGATTCTGATAAGATCTCTGAACTGATCGTCAGGAGACATTATATGGTCGTAACCTGAGATATCAAAATGCTGATTATATGCAAGTACATCAGTGATGATAAAAATATCGTGGCCTCTGACACTCTCGGCAAGCTGGAATTTACCTTCGCCTGTCTGAAATCTTACAACCGAAGAATCAATAACGTAGTCAGTTCTTAAATAGCCGGGATTTGTAACATAAGGGTTGGAATGATTGTCAAATCTCTTCTTTCTCTTCTCATAAAGGGTATTACTAACCGCTCTGACGAATTCGTCATTGGTAGAGTGAGAGATAATACCGATAGGACCGAAGGGTTCAAGCACAATGAACAATCTCCTTTACGTAGCCTTTACTAATAAGTATCTTAAAAATAAATATTTAATTCAATTGTGTTATTTGACAAAAAACTTCAGAATAGTCTGAATATTATTTGTTGCTAGTTTGTGTTTACAGTTTAAGGAAATCACAAATTCCCTGCTGAAGGTCTGTAATACCTGATTTTGCAACTGAAGATACGGCATAGATATTGGCGTCTTCGGAGAAATCGAATACTTCTTCCAATTCTTTTATCCTTCTGTTCAGCTGAGCTCTGGAAAACTTGTCGCATTTGGTGAATATGACGAAGTAGGGAATGTTGTTATTGTTCAGATACTCAAGCATCCCAATATCTTCCTTGGAAGGATCGTGTCTTACATCTATTAAGTGAAGAACGAGATCATAACTTCTGCCGCATGTGAAGTAGTCATCTGCAAGTTTGCTGAAGCCTTCCTTAAGTTCCTTGCTGACTTTTGCATATCCGTAGCCGGGAAGGTCTGCAATCATTATCTTTTTGTCAACATTAAAGTAAACAACTGCTCTGGTTTTTCCGGGTGTTTGGGATACTCTGGCAAGCTTCTTGTTATCCGACAATGCATTTATAAGTGAGGATTTACCTACATTTGACTTGCCGGACATAACTATCTCAGGCATATCGTGCTCCGGACACTGCTCCAACTTGGCTGCAAGCGTCATAAAACGTGTATTTCTGAAATTAACTGCCATATATACCTCCAACTGCTAGATTATTCTATCTCATAGAACTGTTCTAATTAAATCGTATTTTGTCGTATTTTGTTGTTTTTTGTGAGTTTTTTTGTCCCATTTTTATAAAACAAAAAGATAAATTAGTAAAGATGAGACATTTTAGAGAATTTTATAAGAAGTTTACCAGAAGGGTTCTCCTGCTACCTGCATTTGCAGGAATTGTATGTGTTGCATTAAGACTTTGCTTAGGCTCTTTTATAACTTTAATTTTACTACTGTTACTGATGATTATGCTTTTCGTATTAATCGATAAAAAGGGCAGAGGTCTTATGTCATTTGTCCTTACAGCTTTCTTCGTAGCATTCATTCTATTGTATTTCTACATATTCTCATCAGTTGAAATGCCTGTTTTAAATCATGACGTTTCATTTAACTGCAAGGTGATTTCAGTTAGCCATTCTCTAGACGGGAGTTATAAACTTCGAGTCTATAGCAGCTTATACGGCTTTTTGGAGTTTAAATTAACTGAAAATGAAGATATTCCTCTTACAGGTGACGAGATTACTTTAAGCGGAATCTTCTACGAGCCTGATTCTCCGCGTAATCCCGGACAGTTTGATTATAAAAACTATCTTAAAAGACGTGGCGTAGACTATGCTTTTATGCCGGAAACAATAGAAAAACATTCGCAGAGTTCTTTCTTAAGAACTTCTCTAAGGAATACAGAAGAAATGATGTACAGATTCAGGCAACGAATACTTTCGCTCTATGATGATAACGCTCCTTTGGCAGCATCAGTATTCTTAGGAGACGGATCTTTAACGGATACTGCTTCTAAGTCGCTTTATAAACGTAACGGCTGCGCACATCTTTTGGCTGTATCCGGTACGCATTTCGCAGGTTTTTTGAGTGTTTTTGCATTTTTTCTTAATAAAATCTCTAAACCAAAGTTTAGATCTGCACTAAGTGTGTTCTTGTGCATTCTATTAGCATCCTTTACCGGCTGGAGCAGCTCTGTAACAAGAGCCTGTATCATGTGTTGTGCTACAAACTGCTCAAGAGATCCTTTGTCCGGCTTAAGTACAGCTTGTATTCTCATGATTCTGACTAATCCGTATAGTGCCTTATCTTACGGTTTTCTAATGACTACAAGTGCGAGTCTGGCTCTTTTATATCTGACACCTCGCTACGCCGACTTCCTCGAAAGGCATCTTCCTAAGAAAGCTGCTAATCTTCTAGCACCAGTTCTTTCAGCTCAGACAGGTATGCTGCCGTTTATTATGCTTACATCTCAAAAGTTCGGAATAGTTCCGTTACTACTACAAATAGTAAGTTCATTCATTGCGGCTGTTGCATGTTCTTTCTTTGTTCCATGTGTGATACTGTCGCTTCTGTTTTCGCCTGTTTTTGCGGCTCCATCTTCTTTTCTTCTTATGATTTTGAATTATCTCATCACGACTGCTGATAAGTACTATTCAGGTATAACAATCCCTTTTGACACTGCAATAATTATTTTTGTTTTATTGTTTGTTACTAGCTTTAAAGCATCTTCAATCAGCAGGAAATTCAGAATTCCGTTATTTGTACTGCTACTCGCTCTGGTTATGAGTAACATTTTTAGTGTTTATTTTGATGCTGATGCGGAGATTATATTTATTGATGTAGGGCAGGGAGATTCTTGTCTTGTTATGTGTGGTAATAAGACGGTATTGATTGATGGCGGAACTTATGATGCCGGAGAAGAGAGTGTCTTATGTGTTCTTGATTACTACGATATCCGGCATGTTGATATTGCTATTGCTACGCATTGGGATATGGACCATATTGGCGGATTACTCTATCTTTATCAAAATGGTTTTATTGACCAAATCTATACTTCCTATATCGGGAAAGGTCCTAAGCAGCAGGAGATAATGGATGAATTCATGCCTGATGAAAGTATTGAAGAAGTATTTTCTCTGTTGGAAGCGGGAGATTCAATTAGTTTGTCTGATTCTTTTGTTGTTGATGTTTTATATCCATTGTCTCGAAATACATATGACGGAGGTAATGATGACAGTCTTGTACTACTTCTTAAGTGTAATGAAACAAAATTGCTTCTGACAGGAGATCTTGCTGAAGATGGAGAGATAGATATGCTTTCTGATATGAGTATAGGTAAGGTTGATATTCTTAAGGTCGGTCATCATGGAAGCGGTTTTTCTACCGGTTATGCTCTTCTTTGTGATACAAGACCTGATATAGCAGTAATATCAGCAGGAATTAATAACATATACGGCCATCCGTCTGAGGAAACTCTTAAGCGACTCAGAGAAAGTGATGCTGATATAATTTCTACTCAGGATATAGGAGCAATTACCATAGAAATCTACGACGACAGATATATTATTTATGGGTTTGTAAATAAATTATGAAATTTAAGTCAAGTTATGTATAATGAAAATTAACAGTCATTAAGGGATAGGTGTTTATTTATGAAAATATCAATTAAAAAATCTTTAGCAACAATTCTTGCTGCTTCAGTTTTGTTGCCGGTTGTATCTTGTCAAAAGGAAGATTATAGTGGCAAAATTCTGACTACTGCTGATTTTATATCAGAGTATGCAGTAGAGCGTAAATATGTAGAAATTACGAATATGTCTACAGGTATAGATTCAGAGCTTCGTGAGTTTATGTCTATGAGTACAGATTCTGCTACTATCTACAGACCTCAGCTTGCTATTGAATCTACACTTGAATATAAAGTGCTTAAAGATACACTTGAATGTTACGAAGATGACAATACTGGTAGTATTGATGTCGAATTTTCATATTGTGATTACGAAGAAGTTTTAAGATCGACTCCGATATTTTTGTCAATTGAGGATTTTGAGCAGGCTGTATACGATTGTGAGGAAAGAATCGAACTTACAATTACTTACCAGTTTCAGTATGCTGATGGCTTTGTAAAATTAACTAATATCAGTGATCTCAATGAGCTCTTCCCATATAGAGATATTGATGTCACGATTGCTCAGAGTTTTGATAATTATGTCGGTGCCCCGGTTTTCTCCGGTCCCTCATATAACTCCGAGTACGAATGTTTTAACGCAACCGAAACACTTTATGTTGAGGTTCCTGTTGAAGGTGACGGCAATCTGCTAGCTTGGGATTATTACTTTGAGATAAAAAAGGGATTTGATGTTATATATACATCGGATGTAATTCATGATGAATATCCTAATGTTCTTTCTCTTGAATATGATAACGGTCGTTATCTATCGGGTGGTAATTATGATTATACGTTATATGATCTTGAGGGTAACAAGATTTGTGAGTTTTCAGTTTATGTTATTGGCAATGGCATAATAAATAACATTGCCGGCACATCTCTTTATTATGAAGTTCCTGAAGGTTTCATTTATGGTGATTCCAACACAGTTGATATGTATGAAAGATTTGGAAATGAAAATATACTGGTTGATGTTTTTCTCGTAAATCGTGATGTCACTTTTACTGTTTATCACAATCCGGGACAGGCTACAGAGCAAGCTTGCATTAATTATGTTAATGACTCTTACAATACTATATATTCCAACTTCGCCGAATATGATGTACCCTTTTCTATGCATATTGTTAATTACTCTTATAGCCTTGATGGTACCCCAATTAATTCTGCTTGTTACTTTGTTGATTTGGATGGCGAATATTATGATGTGTACGTGTTTACTGCTGCTTTTAATTACGAGGATCAGACATTCTGCGTTGTAATATACAGTTCTAATTATGATACTATGCTTACATTGTTAGATGGATTGCATGCCGGCTGATAAATAATTATTCAAAATTAAAGAGGTGCTTAGTATATAATTCCCATATGGCGTATAAAAAGAACACTACATCAGAATACTTAGGTTCTAAGGGCTTAAGTGACATAATAAAAAATGATCAGGGCAGTCTTAAGCTGATTCTGATGTTTGGCGAAGAAGATTTCTTTATTGAGAAAGAGATGGAGATTATCAAGAAGAAGTATCTTTCTGAGGGTGCCGAGCAGATGGACTATGTTAAGCTTGACCTGGCCGGTAAGGAACCTGATATCGAGAAGATAAGGGAAAACCTTGAACTTCCTTCATGGTTATCTCAGAAGAGAATAGTCGTTGTATCTGACTTTGCTATTCCTTCCGATGCAGATGAGTTCGTCCAACTTTTGTCTTCAGTTCCTGATGGTAGCTTGCTGGTTTTTATTACATCCAAAGTTGATAAACGTAAAAAGTCTGTTATGAACGCTTTTACAAAGTATGGTGTTGTAGCGGAACTTAATTATCTTGATGAAGATAAGTCATCTTTGTGGATTACACAGGTTCTTGGTAAGAATAAGATTACAATAGATGAAGAAGCCGCTTCTTCAATCGTATCCAGGTGTGATAAATCCATGAGACTCATTTCTTCTGAGGTCAGTAAGATTGTTTTATATTGTGCTGCTTCAAAGACCGTACATGTTGATATCAATCTTGTTGAGCAGATATGTCCGCCGGATATTAACGGCTCAGTCTTTAATATTACTGATGCTGTAGGGCAGAAGGATGTAAATACAGCACTTCTGATTCTTAACAACCTGATTATTATGAAGGAACCTACTCAAAGAATCAGATTTATGCTTATGCGTCACCTTAAGCATCTTATATGCGCCAAGGAGCTTAATGACCAGGCTCAGATTGCTTCAAGACTTAAAGTTCAGCCTTTCGTTGCAAAGAAGCTTCTGTCTCAGAGTTCAAGATTTAACCTTAATACGCTTATTATGTTATTTCAGGAATGTGTTAAGGAAGACGGAGAAATCAAGCATGGCAATCTTGATGACAGAAAGAGTCTTGAGAGCTTTATAGTTCTTGCCTGCGGTCAGTAAAACACCTGAAATATAAGGCTTGCCACTTTATTGACTGAAATTATCTCTTGCTTTAATATATATTGGTTAATTGAAGAATAATCAGGAGGAGTATATTTTGAGTAAAATACAGATGAAAACACCGCTCGTTGAGATGGACGGCGATGAGATGACAAGAATCGTTTGGCAGCAGATCAAGGATATTGTTATTAATCCTTTTGTTGACCTTAAGACAGAATATTATGATCTCGGTCTTGTTAATCGTGATGCAACTAACGATCAGGTAACAATAGATTCAGCAAATAGAACTAAGGAACTCGGTGTAGCAGTTAAGTGTGCTACTATCACTCCCAACGCTCAGCGTGTTGAAGAGTACAACCTTAAGCAGATGTGGAAGAGCCCCAACGGTACAATCAGAGCTATGCTTGATGGTACTGTATTCAGAGCGCCTATCCTTGTTAATGGTATTAATCCTTTCGTTTCTTGCTGGAAGAAGCCTATTACTATCGCTCGTCATGCATATGGTGATGTTTATAAGAATTCTGAGCTTCGTGTAGACGGTGCTGCAAAAGCTGAACTCGTTGTTACTTATCCTGATGGAAGAGTAGACAAGAAGGTTATTCATGAGTTCGATGCAGCAGGTGTTATTCAGGGTATGCACAATACAGATAAGTCAATTGCTGCTTTTGCAAGAGCTTGCTTTACTTATGCACTTGATATCAAGCAGGACCTCTGGTTTGCTACTAAGGATACTATTTCTAAGACTTATGATCACAGATTCAAGGATATCTTTGCTGAGATTTTCGAAGCTGAGTTCAAGGATAAGTTTGCTGCAGCAGGTATTGAGTATTTCTATACTCTTATCGATGATGTTGTTGCACGTATCATGAGATCCGAGGGTGGTATTCTCTGGGCTTGTAAGAACTATGATGGCGATGTTATGAGTGATATGCTTGCATCAGCATGCGGTTCTCTTGCAATGATGACTTCTGTACTTGTTTCTCCTGAAGGTGTTTACGAGTACGAGGCTGCTCACGGAACAGTTACACGTCATTACTACAAGTATCTTAAGGGTGAAGCTACATCTACAAATCCTATGGCTACTCTCTTTGCTTGGACAGGTGCTCTTCGTAAGAGAGCTCAAATGGACGAGCTTCCTGAACTTGAAGATTTTGCTAACAGACTTGAGAAGGCTTCTATCGATACTATCGAGTCCGGCACTATCACAGGTGACCTTAAGAATCTTATTAATGTTCCTGAGAAGAACGTTGTTAATACTGAGGATTTCCTCAAGGCTATCGCAGCAAAGCTGTAATTTACGGAGGTTAATATGGCTACTTATTACGAGACATGGATTGACAGATCGGAGACTGTACGCGATCAGACATCTTATACATATTATATTAATTCTTATTATTCAATGGAGAAGGATGCTTATGATAAGATCCTTTCCGCTTATCCTGATAATAAGGAATTTACATCCGGTAAGGCAGCTGATCTTGCTAAGAAGCTCGGATTTGATGCTGACACAATGGATATCTTTGTTGGTTTCCTTGATGGTATCAAGACAAGCCTTAAGAATGAGATTGATGTAGAGTCAGTTGATGATGAGACTGAAATTGACCTTGATATCGATTATGAGAAGCTTTACTACAACATGAGAGATGCTAAGGCTACATGGCTCTTTAAGCTTAACTCTTGGAAGAAGGTTCTTCCTGAAGATAAGGCAGCTGCTATCGCCAGAGAGTACAGAGAAGCTAATATTGCTCATTCAGATAAGGTAGGACGTAACGATCCTTGTCCTTGCGGTTCAGGCAAGAAGTACAAGAAGTGTTGCGGTAAGAATGCGTAAACTTCTCACAAGTAAATGGTTTATTGTTGTTATGGCGGTCCTGCTTATCCTGACCGCCATAATACTTGGTATGCTTCCGGGCTCGCCTTTAGGTAAGGTTTTAAAGCCCGTTGGCGCCATTGCTTCACCTGTCCAAAAGTCTATAAAGAATATTGGTAACAATGTTGCTGATTTTTGGGCTGCCATTAATGATGGTGTAGCGATAAGAGAAGAGAATGCTCAGCTTCGTGAAGAGATTGCACAGCTTGAATATGAGCTTACACAGAATGAAGAAGCAAGTATCAGGTATGAAGAGCTTCAGGATGCTTTCCATATCAGAGATACTTTCAGTAATTATGAGATTTACGGAGCTTCTGTTCTTTCTCGTGAGGCAGATGAATGGTTCTCAAGTATCAGAATTGGACTTGGTAATGTAGATGGAATTTATCTTGCAAGTGGCGATTCTTATGCTGTAGTTGATGTTCGAATGAACCTTATAGGCAGAGTTATTGATATTAACGAAGCTGATTCTGAGATATTACCATTGCTTCATGAAGGTTTTGTTGTCAGTGCCAAGGTTAATGCTGTTAACGGAGCCGGTATGATTGTAAGAGGAGACGCTTCTTTGAAGTTAGAAGGTCTTTGCCTTGTTACTGATATTGATGAGAATACTGTACTTGTTCCCGGAACTGAGATTGTAACTTCAGGTGACGGCGGCCTTTTCCCACAGGGAATTCCCATAGGAGTTATTGAATCTGTTGATGATTCCAATCCTTTGATTATTACAGCTACGTTAAGACCTTATGCTGATGTAGCCGGTCTTAATGATGTATTCGTTATGGTTCCTTTCTCAGTAATTGAAGAGCAGCAGGCGAATATTGATGCAGGACTTCCTCCTGTAGCAACATCTTCTTCTGACGAGGAGGAGGAGTAAATTTAATGAGAAGACCTGCACTCATCCGTATGATTATCGTATATGTTGTATATACTTTGCTGATATGCTGCTTTCAGGTTTCTTTCTCCCAGGTAATGACATTCAAAGGCCAGGTTGCAGACCTGATGCTTATTTATACTGTAGTTGTCTCATATTTTTATGGATTTTTGGACGGTGCTATAGTAGGAATATCTGTCGGTCTTCTGAGGGACTTTTTTGCGGCTCCGGCTGTAACTATAACCGGCGGTAAGATAGTTCCTTCAGTAGGAATTGGTATTCTTGTTATGTTCCTTGCAAGTGCGATTGCTTCTTCTTTTTTTACCAAACGTATGCGTCGTAATTCGCTCTTTTCGCTTGTGGCTGTTGCTGTAGTTACGCTTTTGTATAAGGTATCCGGTCATATTATTATTGGTATTTGGACCAGGGCTGTTATGCATAAAGGATACAATTTGACTTTGGCACAGATAATATTTGAGTCGATTTTGCCTCAAATATTACTTAATATAGTTTGTGCTATTCCTGTTATACTTCTTTTACGTTATTTGGGTCCTTACAGGAAGGGAATTAATCCCAGGTTTAATAGTGAGAGTGAATTGGAGAATAATCTGTGGTTAAAGATCTGAATCCTTCATCTATACAGGAAAGAGAAAAGAACTCTTTTTGGGGTTCTTTGTTTAGATCTGTTACTGACAGATATTTTGTTCTGTCTGCTTTGTTTTGTTCTGTTGGTGCAGTTATCCTGTTTATGACTGCTTCTTTGCAGTTTTCCGGATATCAGAGAACGATTTCTTCGACTACTACAGGTGTTCAGAGAATGTATACAGTTTCTGCTCCCAGAGGTGATATTGTTGACTGTAATGGTGTAACTCTTGCTACTTCTGAATCAGTTAATACTGTTTTGATTGCAAATGCCGGATTATTGGACGATGATCTTAACAGCATGTGTCTGGAACTCAGTTATCTGTTTGATGAATATAACTGTATATCTGAGTCTGAACTCGATGATTATTTTTCCATTGATCCTTTTACATTCCATAAAGATGAAGAAGCTATCAGACTTTGGCAGACTAACCATAATCTGTTTGACCTCGAAGATTATTCCGAGGGTATTATCGTAACTTTTACTGATAATTACGTTAAAACTGACCCACAGGTCTTTTTCCTTTATATGCGTAATCTATTCGGAATCGATGAGTCATATACTGAAGAAGAAGCATATAGAATTTGCAGAATCAGGTATCAGATTTACAGAGATAACTGGTCGTTCCTGACCGGAACACCTGTAGAGATTGCTACTGATGTTCCTGATGAACTTGTAACTAAGATAATCGAGCAGAATTATCACTATATGGGTCTTATTTGCACTCAGACATATAGAAGAGTCTATACTCCCATGGCTCAGCTTTCCTGTCATGTAGTTGGTTATGTAGGAAGAATTTCTCAAGAGTCACTGACAACACTTCAGCCATTTGGTTATAACAACGATGATCTCGTTGGGCAGTCCGGAGTTGAATCTCAGATGGAGAGGTATCTCCATGGTCAGAGCGGTATTTCTTCCTATGATATCTGGACCACAGACGGTACTGAAGGACAGTTCTTTCCGTCAACTTACGGTGTTCCCGCACAGGCTGGAGCAACTGTTAACTTAACTATTGATTCAGATCTTCAAAGTGTTGGTATTAATGCTTTAAAGGATTATATTGCAGCTGCTGAGCTTGCTAATCACGCCGACTTTAAGACTGCGAATGCTGGTGCCTTCGTTATGATGGATGTTAATTCCGGAGCTGTTTTGGCGATGGGTTCTTATCCTAATTTTGATCCTAATGACTTCGTTTTATCCATGTACGGTGATCCACAGGCTCAGGAACAGCTTGAATACTATCTTGGAATTGGTGAATACGAAGATATTACTGCTGAAGATATGCCATTGTGGAACAGAGCCATTATGTCTCAGTACGCTCCCGGCTCTACGTTTAAGATGTGTACAGCACTTGCCGCACTTGAAACAGGAGTTATCTCTCCGGCTTCTTCATGGTGGTCTTGTGATAGTCCGATCGATATTGGCGGATGGACATTCAGATGTCTTGAGTTCCCTGATGGAGGACACGGACCTTTGGATTTGAATACTGCTATGGCAACTTCATGTAATATTTATTTCATGAGAATTGGTCGTGAAGCCGGTATTGATAATATTGACGAGATGGGTCAAAGACTTGGTCTTGGTGAGTATACCGGAATCGATCTTCCAGGTGAGATCAGGGGAGTAAGAGCATCCAGAGAAACAAAACGACTTCTTCATGAGAATGAATATGACAGAACCTGGTTCCCGGCAGATACTGCTCAGTCTGCCATTGGACAGTTTGATAACTGTTTTACTATTTTGCAGCTTTGCAGATATACAGCAGGTATTGCAACAAATCAGCTGGTAACTCCTTATGTTGTTGATAACGTAGTAGCTTCAGACGGTACGATTCTTTATACAGGTCAGTCGAATCCCGTTCCTCTTGGAATTGATGAGGATTATCTTGATTCTGTCAGATTCGCTATGAGATGTGTAGTTACAGGTACCAGTATTATTCCTTTGGAAGATGCTACCGCCAGTGAGACTTTCTATGATTTCCCAATAAGCGTTGCTTGTAAGACCGGTACTGCAGAGACAGGTTTCGAAGAGATTCGTAAAGAGTATTCAAACGGACTTTTTGTTTGTTATGCACCTGCTGAGGATCCTCAGGTAGCTATTGCGCTTGTTGTTGAGAGAGGTGAGTGGGGTTCTTCTACAGCTATCATTGCCCGTCAGCTTCTTGCGGCTTACTTTGGTATTCCGGAGGAGAACAGTAATGTAATCGATTATTATCCTCAGACGGGAGATGTTATTGTTGTAGATGCTCTTCCTGCTGAGGACGTAGATTATAGTGATTATGTCTATGTTGAGGAATGATTAACCATCACAGCAAAATTTTTTTTATTTATTTTTCACAATTCTTAATTGCCTTTAATGTCAGTTTTTAATACAATGAAAATGTATTTTAAGCAGATAAGGAGCATTGTTATGAAGATTGTACTTATGGCTGATAACAGAAAGATAGAGCTTTTGGTCAATTTCTGTATTGCATATAAGACTTTACTGCTTAAACATCAGCTTATTTCCGTTTATAACACTGCAAAACATCTTAAGGCATCAGTTGATATTGATGTGTCAGGTCTTTCAGTAGACTATTCAAGTGGTGTAGAGCAGCTTGCTGCACGTGCACAGTTTAATGAGATTGACTGTGTTATCTATCTTCGCGATGGAAGAAGTGAGCAGTCTGAAGATGCTCATGAACTTCTTAATGTTTGTGACTACAATAACATTCCTTATGCAACTAATCTTGCTACAGCCGAGACTTTAATTCTTGCTATCGACAGAGGTGATCTTGACTGGAGACTTTGGCTTAAGGAAAGTAAGGTTTAATGTCAGTATCAGTCAAAACTTATCCATATGGGCCTTTGGGTGCAAATATGTATGCCGTATTTTCAGATACGGCATTTATTGTTATTGATCCCTGTGTAGAACCTTCAAGAATACAGACGGACCTTATTCCGGAAGCAGTATTTATTACTCATGGGCATTTCGACCATATTGCCTGTGTGGATATGTGGAAGAAGAAGTATCCTGATGTTCCTGTCTATATTCATGGAGAAGATATGGTTTGTCTTTCTTCTTCAAGAGATAATCTTTCTTACGATTTCGGATATCCTTTTACAAGTTCTGTTGAAGCTTCAAATATGGATGAAGCAAAAGGGAAGAGCTTTTGTGACGGTAGTCTGCATTTCGACTATATTCATACTCCGGGACATAGTAAGGGAAGTTCCTGTATAGTTTTTACCAATTCTGAAGATAAGTTTATGTTTACTGGTGACATGCTTTTTGCTGGCTCAGTAGGAAGAACTGATTTTTACGGTTCAAATACAGATTCCATGAAGAATTCCATAAATACTCTGAAAGGCATAAGTGAAGAGTACCTTATTTATCCCGGTCACGGACCTTCAACTACACTTCAGAGAGAACTTGATTCCAATCCCTTCTTTTATTAATTCTGCTCTTGTGATATTCTCTATTAGTTAAAGAAATTGCGGAGGTAATTGGTATGAGCGATCTCAAAGAGTCTCTGATTAATACCCGTGCGGAATTTGAGGAGAAGATCAAGAGTCTTACGAATTCCAAGGAAATAGAAGCACTTCGTGTAGAGTTTTTCGGTAAAAAAGGTAAACTTACCGGCGTACTTCGCGGTATGGGCCAGCTTTCTCCTGAAGAAAGACCCGCTGCAGGTAAGCTCGTTAATGAAGTAAGGGAAAAGATGGAGTCTATATTCGGCGAATATCAGACTAAGATTAATGAACTTGAGAACAGTCACAAGCTTAAGAAGGAAGTAATTGACGTTACTCTTCCTACATCTTACAGTGGTGCCGGTGCAAGACATCCTCTTAATATGGCTATCAACGAGATTTGTGACATCTTCCTTGGTCTCGGATATTCCATCGGTGAAGGTCCCGAAGTAGAGTACGATAAGTATAATTTCGAGCTTTTAAGACTTCCTAAGGGACATCCTGCAAGAGATACTCAGGATACTTTCTATATAAGTGATATTATCCTTCTTCGTACTCAGACTTCTCCCATGCAGATTAGAATTATGGAGAAGCAGAAGCCCCCGATTAAGGTTGTTTGCCCCGGTAAGGTATACAGACAGGATACTTTGGATAGTACTCACTCTCCCGTATTCCATCAGATTGAGGGTCTTGTTGTTGATAAGGGAATCACTATGGGTGATCTCGTTGGTTCTTTGCAGCTTTTTGCAAAGAAGCTTTTTGGTGAAGATACAAAGATTAGACTTCGTCCTCACCATTTCCCCTTTACAGAGCCTTCTGTTGAAGTTGACCTTACTTGCTGGTCTTGCGGTGGTAAGGGCTGTCGTGTATGCAAGGGTGAAGGCTGGATCGAAGTATTGGGTGCCGGTATGGTTCATCCCGAAGTATTGGAGAACTGCGGTATCGATTCTGAAGAATACAGCGGTTTTGCTTTCGGTATCGGTGTTGAGAGAACGGCTATGGGTCGTTACGGAATTGATGACATCAGACTTCTTTACGAGAATGATGTTCGTTTCCTTAAGCAGTTTAAGTAAGGAGGAGACAATTAAATGAAAGCTCCTATTGGTTGGTTAAAAGATTTTACTGATATAGATGTATCTCCCAAGGAACTTGCTGATGCAATGACACTCTCCGGTTCCAAGGTTGAGGAGATTATTTCAACAGATATCACTGGTGTTTATGTAGGAAAGATTTTGGTTGTGGAAGATCATCCCGATTCAGATCATCTCCATATTCTTAAGGTTGACTTCGGCAGAGACGAACTTGGCCACGAAGTACAGATTGTATGCGGTGCGCCTAATGTTGAAGTTGGTATGCTTTGTCCTATTGCTGCTGTCGGTGCTCATCTTCCTGAGATTGATATTAAGAAGGGCAAGATCAGAGGCGTAGAGAGCTTCGGTATGTGCTGTTCTGCTGATGAACTTGGTTCTATCGGTGCAGGTAAGCCTGGTGCTGATGTTTATGGTCTTTGGGATTTAAGACTTCTTGATCCTGTTCCTGCTGTAGGTACAGACATCAGAGACCTTTTCAATCTCGATGATCTCGTAACAATCGATTATGAGATTACTTCCAACAGACCTGACTGTTTCTCTATCGAAGGATTGGGTAGAGAAGCTGCAGTTACTTTAGGTCATCCTTTTAAGCCCGTAAAGTCTGAGCTTAAGCAGGAGGGAAGCCTTGATACTGCTTCTGTTGCCAAGGTTGACATTGAAGCTCCTGATCTTTGCTATCGTTACTGTGCTAGAACAGTTGAGGATGTTGTTATCGGACCTTCTCCCGCATGGATGGCCGAAAGGCTTACTGCTGCAGGTATGCGTCCTATTAATAACATCGTTGATATTACAAATTACGTTTGTCTTGAGCTTGGTCAGCCCATGCACGCATTCGATCTTGATTACTTAAAGAATAATCACATCATCGTAAGAACTGCTAAGGACGGCGAGTTAACAAAGACTTTAGATGGTAATGACCATACTCTTAATTCTTCTAATCTTGTTATTGCTGATGAGGAGAAGGTATGTGCTATCGCCGGTGTTATGGGTGGTGAGAACTCTGAGGTTCTTGATTCTACTAAGACAATCCTTTTTGAGTCAGCTACATTTAACGGTGTATCTGTCAGAAAGACAGCTATTGCCAATGGTCTTCGTACTGAAGCTTCTTCACGCTATGAGAAGGGTCTTGATGCTGAGAATGCTCTTCGTGCTCTCGACAGAGCCTGTGAGCTTGTAGAAATCTTAGGCTGTGGTAAGGTAAGTAAGGGTCTTATTGATGTATATCCTACAAAGAAGGACGTTAAGAAGATTCCTTTCAGACCTGCTAAAATCAATGCTTTCATTGGAATTGATGCCAGCGAAGAGTTTATGCTTGATATCCTTAATCAGCTCGAGTGTAAGGTAGAAGACGGTATCATTACTCCTCCTACATTCCGTCCTGATCTTGAGTCAGAAGCTGATATTTCTGAGGAAATCGCAAGATTCTATGGCTACAATAATATTCCCGCTACTCTTCTTAATAGTTCTGCTACTACATTAGGCGGCAGAACACGTGAGCAGCAGCTTACAGAGAAGATTGTTGATACACTCGTATCATGTGGTTTCTTTGAAGCTATTACTTATTCCTTCGAGAGCCCTTCTGATATGGATCTCTTAAGAGTAGCTGAGGATTCTCCTCTTCGTAATCAGGTTAAGATTTCCAATCCTTTGGGTGACGACACTTCTGTTATGAGAACAACAATGCTTCCTTCAATGCTTAGAATTGCTGCTCGTAACTCAAACAGAGGCGTTCCTGCTGCTAAGGTATTTGAAGTAGCTTACGTATACATTCCTGACGAAGATCCTGCTAATCTTCCTGAAGAGCGCAAGACTTTGTGTGGTTTCTCTTACGATAATACTGCTTCTGACAGTAAGACAATCTTCTATGATGTAAAGGGAATTATTGAAGAAGTAACAACAATTCTCGGAATTCGTTCCGTTTCCTTTGAGCCTCTTACAGATGATCCTTCTTTCCATCCCGGTAGAAGTGCAAAGCTTATTGTTAACGGTAAGTGCTGTGGTAAGTTCGGCGTTATCTATCCTGAAGCAGCTGAGAATTTTGATGCTCCTTCCAAGTCTGTATTCTTTGAGATTGAGTGTAAGGCTCTTACATCTGCAGCTAAAACTGAAAGAGTATATAAGCAGCTTCCCAAGTATCCCGGAATTGCACGTGATATCGCTGTTATGGTTGATAAGTCCGTTCCTGTCGGAGAGATTATCAAGACCTGTAAGTCTGCAGGCGGCAAGCTTCTTAAGGAAGTTGAATTCTTCGATGTTTACGAGGATTCAAAGCTTGGTGCAGATATGAAGTCTGTTGCTGTATCTCTTATGTACAGAGACGATAGTAAGACTTTGACTGAGGCTGATATTAAGGAATCTTACGACAAGATTCTCGAAAGGCTTGCAAAGAACTATAACGCTAAGTTGAGATAAGTCCTTTTATTAGGACTCGTTGTCGAAATTTGTCGGCAATTGTCGTCTTTTGACGTAAGTAATATATTAATGCCCCTTGTATCATGAATAAAACTGATACAGGGGGTATCTTTTATGGGTTCAACATTAGAGACTGCAATTGTTATTACTGCAGTACTCTTTGTTTTAACAGCACTTGTTATTGTGCCTGCAAACTATTGCATTGACTGTAAGACTTCTTCCGATATTGCTTGTGAAGATATCAGTGACGGTGCTGACGGCATTTCTTCCGAACAGTTAAATACGCTTCTTACCGGATTGTCTGAGAACTACAGAATGATTTACGGAGGAATCAGTAATGAACTTAGTGAAGAAGAATAAGAGAAGAGGTGCTACTTCAGTATTTCTTGCTATTATCCTGTCAGCTATTATTCTTGTGGAATGCACTTATATTGGACTAGTTGAAGATCTGAGATGTAATCTTGCTTATACCAGAGGAGTTAAGCTTCAGGTTGAGACATTCCTGTCTGAATACGACAGACAACTTCTTAAGACATATGGAATCTATGCTTTTAGAATCGACTGTATAGACGATTCTGTTTTTACTAATACACTTGAAGGATCAGGAATAGAGAATCATTCTGATCTGTTTGTATGCGGTATTAATAGCTTTGATACTGATGATTTAAGAGATGCAATCTCTTTATATTATTCATACAGGTCTTCAGGTGTGATCTTTGACTATCTGGCTGATTATATATTTGAAGCAATTGAAGAAGTTGATCAGTATGGGATACTCGACAAGATAAGAAGTTTTACAAGTAGCGGAGCTTCTGATGTTCTAATGAATATTATTGACGGAGTATCTTCTGTCTCAGAAGAAATAATTCAATATGCATCATCTCTCGGGATAGAAGATATAGATGAATATCTTGAGAACTTTTCAGAGTTCATTGAACTATTTGATCAGCTTAATAATAGCGGACCTTTAAGCGGAAGTTCTTACTCACCTAGAGATTTCAGCTTCGGGATAGACAGTGTTACCGGACTTTATAATATGATGAATTCGACTGCAGACTTTATATCAGGTCCTTTATTTCATGGCTTTGCTGTGAATTATGCAAGTTATAACTTCGACTGTCTTCTTGATGAAGATACTGCTTTGGACGGTACGTCTTTTTCATTCTTTCATGAAGGAGATCTTTTTGATTCAGAATATATACTTACAGGTTTAGAGGATAACATTGCCGGTGCGGCATGTATTTTACTAGTCTTT
Source organism: Saccharofermentans sp. (assembly GCA_024403655.1). Classification (GTDB taxonomy): domain Bacteria; phylum Bacillota; class Clostridia; order Saccharofermentanales; family Saccharofermentanaceae; genus Saccharofermentans. The sequence continues at coordinate 28,003 of JAKSRK010000001.1, forward strand.
CAGTTTCTTTTTGTTACTGAGATTGTTAAGACTGTCTTAGATACTGAAAAAATGGAATGGATTTCAGTTGTTGCAGATGTACTTGCCGTACTTATAGAAATACTGACTTTAGGTGAAATTCCTGCTACCCCGGAGATATGTAAAGCTGTCATTATCTGCTATGTTGCTCAGTTTGCTGCGAAGTTTGATCTTCAGGACATTATCTCAGGAGATACTGTCACTTTGATTGAATTAGCGGGGATACCAGCAATAAATATAGGTTACAGAGAAATTTTGAATCTGTATATGAATTTTGTTCCTGATTCTGTACTTCTTTCAAGAATGACCGAAATCATTAACAGAGATTTTGATAATTATGCCTGTGGTATAAGCGTAGCTTCCGATTGCAATGGAACAGAAATTAATTATTCAAGGACATACGATATTTATGAGAATCAAATATATGTCTAGAACTAAAGGCGGCAGTATAACAATAGAGACTGCCATAGCTTTTACAGTAACACTTTGCTTCATATCTAGTGTTCTTACTGCAATAACTCTTTTAAGGACTGATATTCTTATGCAAAGAGCAGTTAGTAACACTTGTGAAGATTTTGCCCTTCTAACCCCTTTATCCGTCACGGCAGCAGACAGCGTAAGTACTCTTGCAAATGCGCTGCCTGACGGAACTTCTTCATCGCAAAATATAGAAGAGCAATTATCTTCAGTAATAACAAGACTTGCAGGATTTGACATGGCTTCGGGGAATTCACTGACTGAAGCCGCAATGGATATTGCCATCTCTTCTAATTTTGAGAATCAGATAGCAGATAAATATATTGAGTATAATGACGGTTCCGATTATTTACTGCCATCCTATATTGATGTAGATTTTGATATAGATCCAAATACTGCTTATATAACCGTTTATGTTAGTTATGAAGTTGATACTCTGGTCGGCAGAGTCAGTATGCACATTACTGATGGAATTCCTTTTTACGGTGACATGGAATTGTTTTTGAACGGACAGGGAGGAAGTGAGGAAAGTAGTTCGGATGAAGATGTTTGGAGTATGGACAACATCAGCAGAGGAATGTGGTTTGAAGAGCACTATGGTTCAAACCTGCCACATACATTTCCTGTCATCAATAACTTCGAGAACGGACAGGCTACTTCGTACCTGAGTATCGATCTCAACAGACCTTCTTATTCTGATAACTCCAGGATTGAACGAAGAATTGGAGCACAAATTGAAGAACTGGCTGAATTCAACGGTGCTGATGTTAATATTAACGGAAACAACTATGTTATAAATGAAGAGGATATTACTTCAAGAAGACTGTTAGTTGTCGTACCTTCTAACTCTCCGAATTCTGCTCTTCAGACTTTATCAGGCCTTGAAGCTGAGGCTGAGAGATACGGTGTTGAGCTTGTAATAGTACCTTACGGAGAATCATAAATTTCCATATTATATATAAATATTGTTTTCGAATTTAAGTTAGGGTATCATGGTATGGATTATTTTTATGGAGGCAATATTCTTGTGAGAAGCAATTCTTCTGTAAGAAAACCTGCATTGGCACATTCTGATATTAGTGATAAGGCATCAGCTGCAGTTGGTATCGGAGAAGTCATGAAGAAAGCTCAAAAAGAGCTTGTCTTTAAAAGGATAACCTATGTCATATTAGCTTTGTTGTTAATAACATTTATAGCTTATGCTGTTGTCATGGGTTATGCTGAGATGCTTGTAGACAGATTCTTCTCATTGATGGGATAAGATAGGCATGGCTGAATTTGACGATCATGAGCAGGATGCGCTTAATAATCTATATGAGGCAATACTGACTCTTAAGACACCGGAGGAATTACACAGCTTTTTCTCCGATCTTATGTCATATAACGAACTATGTTCGATGCTCCACAGATGGCAGATTCTTCTTCTTATCGATCAGGGTAAGAGTTACGAAGAGATTATTAAGGAATTAGCTCCACCTTCTAACAATGAAGATAATCAGACCTCGGATAAGGGGAAAAGGGATACTCGTAAAGGTAAGGGCAGAAGCAGTACTAAGGTAAGCTCCACTACCATTTCGAGAGTCAAAACTTGTTATAACAACGAGTACGGCGGATACAGAACCGCTTTAAACAGATTAAAGAAACAAAAACCAGAGGAGATTTAAAATGGGAATATTAACATCCGTTTTCGGTACACATAGTGACAGGGAGATAAAAAGAATTAATCCTATTGTCGATAAAGTAATGAGTCTCGAAGAAGAGTATTCCAAGCTTTCAGACAGTGAACTTCGTGCCAAGACAGACGACTTTAAGAGCAGATTAGAACTCGGTGAGACTTTGGACAGTATTCTTCCTGAAGCTTTTGCTACAATGCGTGAGGCTGCATGGCGAGTACTTGGTATGAAGCATTACAGAGTTCAGGTTATTGGTGGTATCGTTCTTCACCAAGGTCGTATCGCCGAGATGAAGACCGGTGAAGGTAAAACACTTGTTGCTACATTGCCTGTTTACCTTAATGCTCTTTCTGGTAAGGGTGTTCACGTTGTAACAGTTAACGATTACCTTGCAAAGCGTGACTCAGAGTGGATGGGTAAGGTCTACAGATTCCTTGGACTTTCTGTTGGTCTTATTGTTCATGATATTCCTAATAACAAGCGTCAGGAGATGTATGCATGCGATATCGTATACGGAACTAACAATGAGTTTGGTTTCGATTATCTCCGTGACAACATGATTGTTCGTAAGGAACAGCTTGTACAGCGTGAGCTTAACTACGCTATCGTCGATGAGGTTGACTCAATTCTTATCGATGAGGCAAGAACTCCTCTTATCATTTCCGGTAGAGGAACAGAATCTTCCGATCTTTATCAGAAGGCTGATACTTTTGTAAGAGGTCTTAAGTCTTTTACTGTTGTTGAGACAGACGATAAGGTAGATATGGATGAGATCGTTGGTGATGCTGATTATGTAATCGACGAGAAGGCTAATACTTCTGTCCTTACAGGTAACGGTATCAAGAAGGCAGAGAAGTTCTTTGGTGTTGAGAACCTTTCCGATCCGGATAACCTTTCTTTGCAGCACTATATCAATAATGCCCTTAAGGCTCACGGTAACTTCCACCTCGATCAGCAGTACGTTGTTAATGACGGTGAGGTTATTATCGTTGATGACTTCACAGGTCGTCTTATGCCCGGTAGAAGATACAGCGACGGTCTTCATCAGTCTATCGAGGCTAAGGAAGGAGTTAAGATTGCTAATGAGAACAGAACTCTTGCAACAATCACTTTCCAGAATTTCTTCCGTATGTATTCCAAGCTTTCCGGTATGACCGGTACAGCTTATACTGAGGAAGCAGAGTTCAGAGATATTTATAATCTCGATGTTATTCAGATTCCTACCAATAAGGTTATCGCTCGTATTGATGAGAACGATGCTGTATTTAAGACTCAGAAGGGTAAGTACGCTGCAGTTCTTAAGACTGTTATTGAAGCTCATTCCAAGGGGCAGCCTGTACTTGTTGGTACAGTAAACGTTGATAAGTCTGAGTATCTTTCAAAGATTTTTACAAAGGCAGGTATCAAGCACAACGTTCTTAATGCCAAGAACCATATGCGAGAGGCTGAGATTGTTGCACAGGCAGGTCGTAAGGGTGCAGTAACCATCGCTACTAACATGGCCGGTCGTGGTACTGATATTCTTCTTGGTGGTAACAGTGAGTTCCTTGCTAAGCAGGAGATGAGAAAGCTCGGTTACGATGATGATATGATTGATGCAGCTACTGCTCATAATGAGACAGATGATGAGATTATTCTTGGTGCTCGTGCAAAGTTTGCAGAGCTTGAGGAATCATTCTCAGCTAAGATTAAGCCTGAAGCTGAAGAGGTCAGAGAGATTGGTGGTCTCTTTATCGTTGGTACTGAGCGTCATGAATCAAGACGTATCGATAATCAGCTCAAGGGACGTGCAGGTCGTCAGGGTGATCCCGGTCGCACGAAGTTCTTCCTTGCATTGGATGACGATCTTCTTCGTATCTTCGGTGGTGACAGAGTTACTAATATGTACAATACCTTAGGTGTTGATGAGACTATGGAGATTCAGACAGGTATTCTTACAAAGCTCATCGACAGCTCACAGAAGAAGCTTGAGGCAATGCATTTCGGTGCCCGTAAGAATGTCCTTGAATATGATGATGTTAATAATATTCAGAGAACAATTACTTATGATCAGCGTCGTAAGGTTATCGACGGTGACGACATGCATGAGACATTCCTCAAGATGATTGAGAGAGTTGCAGATCGTCAGGTTGATGCTTTTGCTCCCGAAGGTGTAATCACTCCTTCTGAAAGATTTACTCTTGGTATCAAGCTTGAAGAAATCTTCGGTGAGATTCCCGCTGTTCTTAATGTTAAGGATGAGCATTCAGAGCTTCCTTCTCCTGAAGAACTTAAGAAGAACATCGTTGATGATGCTGTTGAGGCATTAAGAGTTAAGGAAGAGTCTGTTACAAGTGAGATTTTCAAGGAAGCTGAGAGAGCAATCCTTCTTACAACTGTTGACCAGAAGTGGATGGATCATATTGATGCAATGGATCAGCTTTCTACATCTATTAGAATGAGAAGCGTTGGTCAGCATGATCCTGTTGTTGAATATAAGATGGAAAGTGCGGATATGTTCGAGGAGATGAATGAAGCAATTCAGGTTGATTCAGTAAGAATCCTCATGAAGGGTCATTTCTCTGCTGAGAAGAGAGTTGAGACTAAGTCTGCTGTAGCATCCATGACAGAAGGATCTTCCAGACCTCAGGCAAGCAGCCTGCCTACTGAAGCTCAGCAGGTACAGGGTGCAGCGCAGCCCGCTCCTTCGGCTCCTGTAAAGAGAGATTCATCTAAGGTAGGGCGTAATGATCTTTGTCCTTGCGGAAGCGGTAAGAAATATAAGAATTGCTGCGGTAAGAACGATTGATAATAATTGACGAAGCCCATTAGCATGGGCTTTGTTCTTTTATGGTTAGGAGATACTTATGATTAGCGATAAAGATGCATATTTGAATTATGTAGATTCAGCTGCTGAATATATCAGAAATGCTATTCCTTCAGGACTTGAGATTCCTTCTGTTTGTATAGTTCTTGGATCAGGACTTGCTCCACTCGCATCTGAGTGTACTGATACAATGTCAATTTCATATGCTGACATACCTGGTTTCCCTGTATCTACTGTTCCAGGACATGAGGGAAGACTTATTATCGGAAATCTTGAAGGTAAAAGAGTCTTCATGATGTCGGGCAGATTTCATTATTACGAAGGCTACGATACGTCTCTTTGTACTTTATATGTTCGAGTTATGAGTAAGCTTGGTGTAAAGCTTTTAATGCTCACAAACGCTGCCGGTGGTCTTCTTGATGATATGAATCCCGCAGATCTTATGGTTATTGAAGATCATTTGTCTTTCTTCTGTGATTCTCCTTTGAGAGGTCCTAACCTTGACGAATTCGGTGTAAGATTTCCTGATCAGTCATTTGTTTATGACAAGGACTGTATTGAACTTCTTATGAAGTCAGCTGATGAACTAGGCATCAGATTACATAAGGGTATTTATTCTTACAGCAAGGGTCCTCAGTATGAGACACCTGCTGAGATAAGAGCACTTAAGATGCTTGGAGTTGGCGCTGTCGGAATGTCTACGGTTCCTGAAGCTATCGTTGCATCTCATTGTGGCATGAAGGTTGCTGCTGTATCATGTATCTCAAACCTTGCAGCAGGCATCAGCAAGACTGCACTTACACATGAAGAAGTAATGGAAAATGCAAATAAGTCTTCAAAGTCAAACTGTGATTTGGTTAAAACATTTATTAAGAAATGGAGTTATTAATATGAGTATTCCTGCTTATGAAGTAAAAGACATTAATCTCGCTCCTTATGGTCTTGAGAAGATTGAATGGGCTTACCGTAACATGCCCGTATTGAGAGCAATTGAGAAAGAACTTATCGAAGAGCAGCCTTTCAAGGGGATGAAGATATCAGTATCAGTACATGTTGAGGCAAAGACAGCTTGTCTTGCCAGAGCTCTTGCAAGAGGCGGAGCTGATGTTGCTCTTACCGGTTGTAATCCTCTTTCCACTCAGGATGATGTTGCTGCAGCACTTGCTGCATCCGGTGATTTGCATGTATATGCTGTTCACGGTGTGGATGAGGCTGGTTACATCAAGCACCTTAAGATGGCTTTGGATTTCGCTCCTGATATTGTTATCGATGACGGTGGTGACCTTGCCATGCTTCTTCATTCAGAATGCAAGGAACTTACTAAGAACCTTATTGGCGGATGCGAAGAAACTACTACAGGTGTTCACAGACTTGAGATCCTTGAGAAGGACGGTAAGCTTGCTTACCCTGTAGTTGCAGTTAACGATGCGAGATGTAAGCATCTCTTTGACAACAGATTCGGTACAGGACAATCTGTATGGACAGCCATCATGGCAACTACAAATCTTGTTGTTGCAGGTAAGACGGTAGTTGTAGCCGGATACGGCATGTGCGGCAGGGGAGTTGCATTAAGAGCGAAAGGCTTGGGCGCAAGAGTTATTGTTACTGAGATTGATCCCGTTAAGGCCTGTGAAGCTCTTATGGAAGGCTATGAAGTAATGACTATGGATGATGCTTCAAAGCTTGGTGATTTCTTTGTAACTGTTACAGGTTGTGAAGATGTCATTGTCGGAAGACATTTCGAGAATATGAAGGATGGAGCAGTATGCTGCAACGCCGGCCATTTCGACTGTGAAGTTAGCGTTAATGAGCTTAAGCAGATGGCTGTTGAATCATCTGAACTTCGTCATAATGTAATCGGCTATAAGCTTTCTAATGGCAATACTGTTTGCATTATCGCTGAAGGCAGACTTGTTAATCTTGCATCCGGAGACGGACATCCCGTTGAGATTATGGACATGAGTTTTGCTTTGCAGGCACAGTCTGCAAGATATATTGCTAAGTATGGTCAAGATCTTGATAAGAAGGTCATTCAGACACCTACTGAAATCGACGAACGCGTAGCTCAGATCCTTCTTGCTACTAAGGAGATTTCCATTGACAAATTAACTCCTGAACAGCAGAAGTATATTTCTTCCTGGGATTTTTAAAAACTTGACATAAAGCGCCTGAATTAGTATATTTTTAGGCGCACATGCCAATGTGGCTCAGGGGTAGAGCAATTCACTCGTAATGAATAGGCCGTGGGTTCGATTCCCACCATTGGCTCCAGATTAGTTTAGATCCTTCACGATATGTGAAGGATCTTTTTTATCTCTGAAAAGAATAGTGAAATGGAATTTATGGTTTTCAATAGTGAAGAAAATGATTTTCAATTAATCAAATAATGCAAAAAGAAACCCTCGGTAATGAAACCGAGGGTAAAAATAAATTAAATTGGTGCGGGCGGCGGGACTTGAACCCGCACGATTTATGGTCGGCAGATTTTGAGTCTGCTGCGTCTGCCATTCCGCCACGCCCGCAAAATTAAGCATTTTGCATTAATTATGCGCCAACAAGAATGAATTATAGAGTAAGATTTATTTTTTTTCAACAAAAAAGATAATAATAAAAAAAATAGGTCTAATTAATCGAATTATGTAGTACAATAGATTCAGTTTGAAAAAGTGCGGTCTTCCGCACGGAAAATAAAAAGACGAGGTGTAAAAAATGGCAAACATTGATTTATCCAAGTATGGCATCACAGGCACAACTGAGATCGTTTACAATCCTTCTTACGAGTTGTTGTTCGAAGAAGAGACAAAGGCTGGTCTCGAAGGTTATGAAGTAGGTCAGAACACAGAGCTCGACACAGTTAACGTTATGACTGGTATTTATACAGGTCGTTCTCCTAAAGATAAGTACATTGTTATGGATGAGACATCCAAGGACACAGTATGGTGGACATCTGATGAGTATAAGAACGACAACCACCCTATGACTGAGGCTACATGGGCTACAGTTAAGGACATCGCTAAGAAGGAGCTTTCCAACAAGAGACTTTTCGTTGTTGACGCTTTCTGCGGTGCTAATGCTGACACAAGAATGGCAGTTCGTTTCATCGTTGAGGTTGCTTGGCAGGCTCACTTTGTAAAGAACATGTTCATCCAGCCTACAGCTGCTGAGCTCGAGGGATTCGAGCCCGATTTCATCGTTTACAATGCTTCTAAGGCTAAGGTTGAGAACTATGCTGAGCTTGGTCTTAACTCTGAGACATGTGTAGCATTCAACGTTACATCTCGTGAGCAGGTTATCATCAACACATGGTACGGCGGAGAGATGAAGAAGGGTATGTTCTCCATGATGAACTACTACCTTCCTCTTAAGGGTATGGCTTCCATGCACTGCTCTGCTAACTGCGATATGGACGGTAAGCACACAGCTATTTTCTTCGGTCTTTCCGGTACAGGTAAGACAACACTTTCTACAGATCCTAAGAGACGTCTCATCGGTGATGACGAGCACGGTTGGGATGACAACGGTGTATTCAACTTCGAGGGTGGATGCTACGCTAAGGTTATCGGCCTTTCCAAGGAGAACGAGCCTGATATCTACAACGCAATCAAGAGAGATGCTCTTCTTGAGAACGTAACAGTAGCTGCTGACGGTAAGATTGATTTCGCTGATAAGTCCGTTACAGAGAACACACGTGTTTCTTATCCTATCAACCACATCAACAACATCGCAGCTGAGGTTAACGGTGTTTCTGCTGGTCCTGCAGCTGAGAACGTAATCTTCCTTTCTGCTGATGCATTCGGAGTACTTCCTCCTGTTTCTATCCTTACACCTGAGCAGACTCAGTACTACTTCCTTTCTGGTTTCACAGCTAAGCTTGCTGGTACAGAGCGTGGTATCACAGAGCCTACTCCTACATTCTCTGCTTGCTTCGGTCAGGCTTTCCTTGAGCTTCATCCTACAAAGTACGCTCAGGAGCTTGTTAAGAAGATGGAGAAGTCCGGTGCTAAGGCTTTCCTTGTAAACACAGGTTGGAACGGAACTGGTAAGAGAATTTCTATCCCTGATACACGTGGTATCATCGATGCTATCCTTGATGGTTCTATCCTTAAGGCTGAGACAAAGAAGATCCCTATGTTCGACTTCGAAGTACCTACAGCTCTTCCTAACGTAAATCCTGCAATCCTTGATCCTCGTGATACATATGCTGACGCTTCTGAGTGGGAAGTTAAGGCTAAGGATCTTGCTGAGAGATTCCAGAAGAACTTCGCTAAGTACACAACAAATGAGGCTGGTAAGGCTCTCGTAGCTGCTGGCCCTCAGCTCTAATAATTATTATTAGCTGATTCCAATAGGACCTCGATTCAGTTCGAGGTCCTATTTTTATTGTTGTTTTATGAGATTGCATTCAATACTTGTTATGAAGCTATTTAAGAGAGAATTAGTTTTCTGACAATAATAGTCCCTGCCGCGTATTACGACAGGGATTGCTTGCTTTAAATTACTATTCTCGACTTATCCGGCCATCATATAAGATGTGACAACCATAACTAAGAAGATCGAGAAGGATACAAAGAATGACCATCTTGTAAAGAATACCTTTGTTGTAAGGCTTGAAGTAGAAAGCTGCAGGGAAGATACTTCTTCGTCTGTAGCAGGCTTATTGCAGATAACCTGATTCTCAACGGGATTCTTTTTAAAGTGAGTAAAGAGAATTATAAGACCAATTACTCCGAGAACAATCTCAGCAATTGTTACTACAACGTTTAATGTATTTAATGCATCCTCTGAAAGCTTCTGGCTTGCAATTACCATGAGTACAGAATTACTGTTGTTTACGATATGCATTATTGCAGCAGGGATGATTGACTTACTCTTTTCAGTTATATAAGCAAGGAGAAGACCCATAATGAATGCGTTGAAGAACTGAGTTACATTAAGGTGCATAAGGCCGAATATAAATGCTGAAGCAAAGATACCGAACTTAGGGGAGATGTGGCTTGTGAGAGAAAGCACTGCACCTCTGCAGAGAAGCTCTTCAAGGATTGGTCCTACTACAGCAACATAAAGAATTGATACGACACTGAGGAAGATATTGTCATTCATTATTCCGTTTGTAATGTTACTGGTTACTTCTGAACTGGATGCTGAGAAGACGGAAGAAAAGAGAGTCATGATTAATCCGTCAATATTTGCTACTGCAAGAATGGCAAAAGATGCTGCTATTATTAATCCGGCACTAATCTGAGGCTTATGAATGTAGTCTTTGATTTTGGCTTTATTAATTTTTATTCCTATATATGCTGCGACAAAGTCAGCTATTGTACATGCGACTGCAGAAATCGGAATCGCGTATTTTACTGCAGCTTCCATCGCATTGCTCAGATCAGCGCTAACAAATGCCGATACTACCATAAGTACTGTTGATAGCCCCTGAGCAACCAAAATCTGTATAAGAACAGCTATCCATGCCCATTCGTAGTATCTGTCTATTTTACGCTTAATTGTGTTTTGAGGCTTATAGTATTCTTCACGCCTCTTGGTTACTTCTTCCTTTTTCATTTCTGTATATCCTTTCAAATTAATTCATATTCATAATAGGGAAAATATGCCAATAACCGGTAAATGTCTGTTAAAGAATGTATAAAGAATGATCCTAAAAAAATGTAATATTAATCTCGTTGCAAATAGTAATCTAAAGGCATAGACTAATAAAGTAATACTTTTAAATGATCCGGCGAGATCATAAGGTTTATGCAGATAAGTCGACTTAGGAATATATTCGACTTGATTTACTGTAACTGTAATTATTGCCGGATACTTATATTCCGGCATTTTTGTTGCCCAAAAAGGAGGAATCGTGATGTCTGAGAAAATCGTTCCCATCATGTCAGAAGCTGATGTTCAGCGTGCCGTTATCAGAATCGCCCACGAGATTGTAGAGCGTAATCAGGGCCTTGATAATGTTGCTCTTATCGGCATTCAAACTAGAGGCGTTCCTATGGCTAAGGCTATAAGAAAGTATCTGGAAGAGATTGAAAATATTAAGGTGCCTTTGGGTATACTTGATATCACATTCTATAGAGACGATTTGTCTATGCTGTCTGCACATCCCGTAGTAAACGGTACAGATATTCCTTTCGATGTAAATGGTAAAAAGATTATTGTTGTAGATGATGTTCTCTTTTCGGGAAGAACAATCAGATCTGCCATAGATAATATCTTTGATATGGGAAGACCTGACTGCATTCAGCTTGCTATCCTTGTTGACAGAGGTCACAGACAGCTTCCTTTCAGAGCAGATTATGTAGGTAAGAATGTTCCTACATCGATTCATGAGCATATAAAAGTAGAGTTAGAAGACGTTGACGGCAGAACACAGGTACTGCTCGTAAAGGAGGAAGAAGCATAATGGGACTTAAGAGTAAGGACCTTCTCGGAATGAAGCAGTTAACTCCCGAGGAGATAATGGAGATTCTCGATACTGCAAAGACAATGAAGCTTGTTATTTCTTCAGCTAATAAGAAGACAAGCCACCTTCAGGGAAAGTCAGTAGTAACACTTTTCTATGAGAACAGCACAAGAACAAGACTTTCTTTTGAACTTGCATCCAAGTATATGGGTTCAGCTTCTGCTAATATTTCTGCATCCGGTTCTTCTGTTGCAAAGGGTGAGTCACTTCTTGATACAGCAAGAACAATTGATATGATGGGTACAGATATTATTATCATGCGTCACCCTCAGTCAGGTGCGCCCCATTCCATCGCAAACAGAATTAAGGCTTCAGTAGTAAATGCAGGAGACGGTATGAATGAGCATCCTACACAGGCTCTCCTTGATATGCTTACTATGTATGAGAGATTCGATACTTTCGAGGGAAAGAATATTGCTATCTGCGGTGATGTTTATCATAGCCGTGTAGTAAGATCCAATGCTATCGGTCTTGCTAAGTTAGGTGCGCACGTAAGCGTATACGGCCCCAGAACAATGATGCCAATAGGAATAGAGAAGATGGGCGTAAGAGTTGCTTCTTCCGTAGCAGACTGCGTAAAGGACGCTGATGCCGTAATGGGACTTCGTGTACAGCTCGAAAGGCAGAAGAGCTCACTTTTCCCCTCTGTTGCAGAGTATTCAAAGTTCTATGCAATTACACCTGAGATGCTTAAGCTTGCCAAGCCTGATGCATTCCTTATGCACCCCGGCCCCTGTAACCACGGTGTTGAGCTTCCTACTGCTGTTTACGACTGCGATCAGTCTGTAATCAACGAGCAGGTAACAAACGGTGTAGCTGTAAGAATGGCAGTACTTTATCTTCTCATGGCAAGGAGGAACAACCTTTAATGAAAACTATTATTAAGAATTGTAAGGTATTTAATTCCGATAAGGATGTTGTTTACGTAAATGACGGTAAGTTCTCTGAGGCTTTTGCAGAAAACGAAGCCGATGAAGTAATTGATGCTAAGGGTAATACTGTATTCCCCGGCCTTGTTGATATTCATGTTCACTTAAGAGAGCCAGGTTATGAGTACAGAGAGACAATCGCAACAGGAACAGCAGCTGCTGCAAGAGGCGGTTTCACATCTGTTTGCTGCATGCCCAATACGCTTCCTGTTTGTGATAATGCCGCAGTAGTAAGCGGTATCCTTAAGAAGGCAGCAGAGGCAGGCAATTGCCGCGTATATCCTATCGGAGCTGCAACTAAGGACATTGAGAATACTGAGCTTGCAGAGCTTGGTCTTATGAAGGAAGCAGGAATTGTTGCCGTATCTAATGACGGTAAGCCGATTCCCAACGCCGGCCTTATGCGTAAGGTTCTTGAGTATTCATCAGATTTTGATATTCCTGTTCTTAATCACTGTGAAGAGAAGTCGTTAGGTACAGGCGCCATGAATGAAGGCGAAGTATCTACTGCAATCGGTATCAGAGGTTCTTCTACAGCTGCTGAAGACATCATGATCTCCAGAGATCTTATTCTTGCTGAGTATTTAAATGTTCCCGTTCATATCTGCCACGTAAGTACTATGGGCGGTGTAAGAATGATCAGGGAAGCAAAGGCAAGAGGAGTTAAGGTTACTGCAGAGACATGTCCTCATTATTTCACACTTACTGATGCCTGCTGTGAGAATTATGATACTAACTTTAAAATGCATCCCCCGTTGAGAACTGAAGAGCACAGACTTGCTGTTATCGAGGGACTTAAGGATGGAACAATCGATTGTATCGTAACAGACCATGCTCCTCATCATCAGGACGAGAAGGATGTTGAATTCTCTAACGCAAACAACGGTATTGTAGGTCTTGAGAGCTCTTTTGCATTAAGCTATACCTATCTTGTTAAGACAGGAATCATCACATTGGAGAAGTTAATCGATCTCATGTGTTACAATCCTTCTAGTATATTGAAGCTTGGCAGAGGCGGCATGAATGTCGGCGATGATGCTGATCTTACAATTATGGATCTTGAGAATGAATTTACTTTCGACAAGAATAAGATGCTCACAAAGGGAAGAAATACTCCTTTCGACGGATGGAAGCTCTTCGGTGAGACACAGCTTACAATGATGGGAGGAAAGAAAACTTATGAAAAACTTTGCTGATGCACTTACAAACAGAATTAAGGAGCTTGATAACCCTACAGTAATGGGTCTTGATCCCAAGCTTGAATATATCCCGATTGACATCGTTTCCAAGTGGGTTCAGGAATATCCCAGCGATAATGATATGTCTACTGCAGAGGCTATCTATGAGTTCAATACTCGCCTTATCGATGCAGTTTGTGACATTATTCCTGCAGTAAAGCCCCAGATTGCTTACTATGAGATGTATGGTATCAAGGGTATCGAAGTATTTAAGAGAACTTGCGATTATGCCAGATCTAAGGGCATGATTGTTATTGCAGATGCTAAGCGTAATGATATCGGTTCAACTGCAACAGCTTATGCTGAAGCTCTTATCGGTAAGACCGTGCTTACAGACGGTGTTGAAGAGGTTAAGTTCGGTGCTGATGCCGTTACTGTTAACGGTTATCTCGGAATTGATGGCGTACAGCCTTTCATCGATGTATGTAAGAGAGATGGCAGAGGTATCTTTACTCTTGTTAGAACATCAAATCCTTCTGCTGGAGATTTGCAGGATCTTAAGCTTGAGGATGGCAGAACTGTATATCAGGCAATGGCTGATAATGTTCAGAATTGGGGTAAGGAACTTATCGGTGAGAACGGTTTCTCATCTGTTGGTGCTGTTGTAGGTGCTACAGTTCCTGAGCAGGCAGTAGAAGCTCGTAAGAGAATGCCTAACGCTCTTATTCTTGTTCCCGGTTACGGTGCACAGGGTGCCGGACCTGACGCTGCTGTTGCTTCTTTCACTAAGGAAGGTACAGGTTCTATAGTAAATGCTTCAAGAAGCCTTATGTGCGCATGGAAGAAGAGAACAGACCTTAAGCCTAAGGAATTTGCAAAGGCTACAAGAGAAGAAGCTACTGATATGAGACTTAAGCTTACACTTGCTTTGAAGGACAGAAAGTACGTATGAAAAAAGAATACAGCTGCAAAGTAATCTCCAGATGCATGCTCAATGCAGATACTGCATATATAGAGATTAAGTGCCCCGAGATAGCTAATGAAGCTAATCCCGGTCAGTTTGTGAATATATCCTGCTCCAGATTCTTAAAGAGACCTTTTGGAATTGCTTCAGTAAATAAGGCAGAAGGTACATTCAAGATTGGAGTTAAGGTAGTCGGCAAGGGGACAACTGAGATCGCCGCTTTTGAAGAGAATCAGGAGATAAGCGTTTTGGGTCCTTTGGGTAACGGCTTTACTATTGAAGAAGGAAAGAAGTACATCCTTGTTGCGGGTGGTACAGGTGTTTTCCCGATTAATTTTGCTCATGAAGTTTTGACTTCCAAAGCAATAGTGCACACTGTAGTTGAAGGCTTCAGATGTAAAGAACAGATTGTTCTTAACGATCCTTCCTACATTCTTACAACAGATAACGGAGATGCAGGAATTCACGGCAATTGCTGTAATGGTCTTGATACTATTCCTGAAGAGAAGCTTAAAGATTCTGTTGTTATGTGTGTCGGACCTCTCCCTATGATGAAGGCAGTAGGTAACTGGGCAGCATCTCACGGTCTTAAGTGCTTCGTTTCAATGGAACAGAGAATGGCCTGCGGAATAGGTATTTGCCTTGTATGTATCTGTAAGATTAAGGCGGAAAAAGAAGGACAGGAGTTCGAGCATAAGAGATGCTGTAAGGACGGTCCGGTATTCCCTTATGAGGAGGTGATCTGGTGAGTTCTTCAATCAGTGTTAATGTAGGTAAGGTTGAACTTAAAAGCCCCCTTATCCTTGCATCTGGAACATGCAACTTCGGTCATGAACTTTCCGAGTATTATGATCTTTCTATCCTTGGTGGTTTATCATCCAAAGGTCTTACAATAAAGCCAAGAGTCGGTAACGAAGGCGTAAGAGTCGCTGAGACTGCTGCCGGTATGCTTAATTCAGTCGGACTTCAGAATCCGGGCGTTGATTACTTTATTGAGAATGATCTTGATTATATGAATTCTCTTGGTTGCGGAAGAATTATCAATGTTGCAGGTCATTCATTTGATGACTATGTAGCAATGATAGAAAAGCTTGATCCTCATAAGGATAAGATTGATGCTCTTGAGATTAATCTTTCCTGTCCCAACGTTAAGGCAGGATGCATGAGTATCGGTTCTGACCCTGAGCAGATTAAGCTCATTGTTTCAGCTCTTCGTGAGAGAACAGATCTTCCTTTGTGGATTAAGTTAACTCCTAATGTAACTGACATCAAGACTATGGCTCTTGCTGCTCAGGAGGGTGGAGCTGATGCAGTAGTACTTATTAATACTCTGCTTGGAATGGCTGTAGACATTAAGACTCGTCGTCCCATCCTCAGAAATAATACAGGTGGTTATTCTGGACCTGCTGTTAAGCCTGTTGCTATTCGTATGGTATCTGAGTGTTATCAGGTTCTTGATATCCCGATTATCGGATGCGGTGGCATCATGAACTATGAGGATGTAATTGAATTTATGCTTGCAGGTGCATCAGCAGTTGAGATTGGTACAGCATCTTTGATTCATCCTGCTTGTCCCGTTGATATCACTCGTGATCTTGAGAACTGGTGCAGGGAACAGGGTGAGGATCTCAAATCTCTTACCGGTACTTTAAAACTCTGGTAATACTGTAACAGGTTATTAATTATTAGAATTTAAAACTTTTTAAAGGCAGCTCTTCAAATAAGATGAGCTGCCTTTAAGTTTATTATCAATTAGAAGTTAGCGAATTAATACTGAAGGTACATTGCAGGTCTGACACCCTTAGGGCTTGATACGGATACTGTCTCAGATGCATTAAGTGAACCGTACATACCTACGATACAAGCGTGATCGCCATCCTGGCCTAAAGTTCTGAGCCACCAGTCACAGCCTTCAACACCGATACATGTTCCACTGAAACCATAAGAAGCAAGAACTGCTGAATAGTAACCCTCTGTGATTGCATAAGCTGATGCAAGCTTGTGCTTCTTAGCCCATACGGAAGGAGAAGCAATGATTGCTTCACTGTGTCCTGATACTGAAGACTCATTCCAGTTATTGAAGCTGAAGTATGTATAGACTTCATCATAGCTTAAGCAGAATACATTATCACTAGTTCCGTTTCCTGCACTTGAACCAAAGTAAGGATTACCGGGATTATCTACTACTGTAAGAACGATTGAATCCTTCTCATCGTCTGAGAAGGCTATATCGTAGAACTCACCGTTAAGCCAAGTACGAAGTTCACTATATTCCCAGATGGTTGTATCTTCGGAATATCTCATATAATTAAGAATGTCTTTACTTACTACAAGAAGCATTCCGTCTGTATTATCAAGAACGATCCATTCGATGTCCTCGTTACCATTTGACAAATCATTATCCTGCTCATAGGAACCAAAAACAAGAATGTCACCGGGCTTTGCATCTGCTGCACTAGACAGACTGTTAAATGTTCTGGACTGAGCGAGTTCGATGCTGAATCCCTTTTCCTCGGAAGAATCTGCAGAATCCTTATTGATGAGCTCTTTTATATAGTCGCAACCGGCTATATTGACGGACATGGCAACTAACATTGATACAGAAGCAAACTTAATAACGAAATCCTTAATACTCTTCATTAATACTCTCCTTACCGCTCTTCTTATAAATTCTATTAATCATCAAACTGAATATAACACATGATATATATGTATTAGCGCTATAAAGGTTTATTCATTTTCACGAATTGAAGTATTGTTGGAACTCGATTATCTCAACGATTGTTACAATTCAGTTCACAATATTGACTTATTCTAATAAATAATAGATATATTTTAAGGAACTTCAATGTTTTTTGATTTTGATTTAATCTCAAAAGTGTATATAATTAGCATGTTTTTAGCAGTTCCGGAGGTCGTATTACATGAGTAAATTCAGACAACAGCACATGCCTGTCATGTGGCATGAATTTTCTTCCAAAGAATCAGATATACCTGTTATTCAGGCATCTTTAAATGATAAGGCTACTTTGATCGGCAGAGTCGGTCTTTTATTTTTGTCTTCAGGAGCAAGTTCTTATCGTGTACGTGCAGCAATGAATAAGTTGGCGCGAGCACTTAATGTCACAATCAATGCTGATATCGGTATTAAGTCACTTGAGTATACCTGTATTGATGGTGATAAATTCTGCACAAACGCTTTGTCTAACGTCGGTTACGGTATTAATACATATAAGCTTCACTATCTTGAGATATTCTGCGATGGCTTCAAGGAAAGAGTTAACAGATATTCCTCTGAAGATTGTCACAAGATGCTTGATACAATCCAGAACAGCAGAAGTAATTACTCTTTCATTTTAAGCGTGCTTGCTTCCGGGCTTGCCTGCGGTGCATTTGCATTTCTGCTTGGCGGAGGTCTTATTGATATACTCGGAGCATTCTTTGCAGCTGCAGCAGGATTTGCTGTAAGAAAGCTTCTTATTGGTAAACATATCACGATGTTCGCCAATACCAGTGCCGGCGTTCTTGCTTCCTGTGCCGCTTATATTCTTTTTGTAACAGTAGTAGATGCTGTTTTGGGTACTCATTTCGATTATCAGGCAGGCTACATATGTTCAATGTTATACATTATTCCCGGATTCCCTCTGATAACTGGTGGAATTGACCTTGCAAAGCTTGACTTAAGATCCGGTCTTGAGAGACTTACTTATGCTTTACTTGTTATTGGTGTAGCAACTACTACTTGCGCCTTTACCGCAACAATTTTCTCTTTTTCTCCCGGTGATTTTACAGAGTACAGCATGGCTTATCCTGTTCTCCTGACTTTAAGAGTTATTATGAGTTTTTGTGGTGTATTCGGCTTCTCCGTTATCTTTAACAGTACTCCTAAGATGGCTGCTACAGCAGGTCTTATCGGAGCTATAGCCAATTCAGTCAGACTTCTTATTACTGACCATACTAACTTTGGTGTCAGCATCGCAGCATTCTGTGGTGCTCTTACAGCAGGACTTATTGCTTCTGCTGTATCGAAGAAAGTAGGTTTCCCCAGAATCACACTTACGGTTCCTTCTATAGTAATTATGGTTCCGGGTCTTCTTATGTATAAGGGAATTTACTACATTTCACAAAGTTCTTTTGAGAACGGACTTACATTCCTCGGCAAAGCTTTAATTATTGTTGTATCACTTCCGCTGGGCCTTGTTTTTGCAAGAATCTTTACTGATAGAAACTTCAGAAAATCAAGCTGATCATGTGTTATAATTTGCACCATGAAAAATACGAATACATTTAACTTCAGTAATTTCCATATTCAGGATGCAATTGTATTTGCAGGGAGAGTCCTGATTGCTTCAGGTCTTTGTGTTTTATACGTATTTCTTAACGGTAAGTTATCACCCGAGATGATCGGTTATGCTCTTCTTGTAAGAATGCTTTTCATTCTCTGGACTATATTCAGTATTTACGAGTATGTTCTAAGCTGGGTTTTCCCAAGAGTAAAGAGTATCGAATTTGAGCAGAACCATATCATTGTAAACGGTAAAGACAAGTTCGTTTATAGCAAGGATACTTTTACTGCTTCTAGAGTATTTAAGTTTACCCTCATTGATTTTAATATTTTTCTTAATTTAAAAGATGAAGAGGAAGGTCTGAACAAGACTTACTTCTTCGGTAATGTCATCTGGAACAAAGAGAACAGCAAGCGTCAGGAGTGCACAGAGAAGATAATACACTTTGAGACTAAGCTCTATGAGAAGTTCGCATATGCTTATCTTTGTGAGAATTCATCTGAGAATAATACTTATATTAATGTCGATATAAAGAAAGTTAACAGAAGTCATCTCTTAAGTGTTTTAAAGGATTATATTCCCGGTGCCATACTGATGCTTCTGGCATTGATTAATATTCTTGTAAGGCCCTTATTTTTATTTCTTTTTATTTGTTCCGCAGCTCTATTCATCTTTGCTGTGCTTAAGGGAATAAGCTTCGGAAGAGATACTAAAGTCTTTATTAATTCTGCTGAGATTACAAGAACGGTTATCAGATTTGACGGTGATCTTTTTACCATTGGAAATAATCTTAAGGTTACTTATCTTAATTCATCTTCAGATACTAAGAAGATCGGTATTCTTCCTGACGGCTCTTATATTGAAGTATCTGACGGTAAAACAACTAAGACATTCTGGCTTGGTCCCAATTATTTATATGGTAGGGAACAGGTCCTCATAAAGTATGTCCTCGACAGCATCATTAATTACATCAAAAGTTATAACGAAGAAGCTTAATTTTGCTTCTATCAGTTTTTGCATTTTATCCTCTCTAATAGTATTCTTAATGCGGAAAGAATATTTATCAGGAGGATAAATTTGTGAACGACGTTAAAGTTATTGCTGATCTTTTTAACACCAATGCAGTCAGAGTAGCACCTGCAGATACACCTTTTTGGTATACATCAGGTAAGCTCGGACCTTTCTATATCAATACTCACTTTATTGTAAAGAGCGAAGATGAAGCAAACAGAATGCTTAAGGTAATTGAAGAATCCATTAAGGAAGATAAGCTTACAGCTCCTTCAAAGATTTTCAAGGAATTCCTTGCACTCTATAACACTTCTGAGACATTCAAAAACGTTACAGATAAGCTCGTAGAACTCTCAAAGGAAAGAGAATTCGACTACATCTCGGGCGGTGAGAGAAGAGATTTCTTCTTCTCCATGCTTCCTGCTTATATCTTGGGTAAGCCCCATATTACTATCTTCAAGGATTGTTCTGCAGTTGTTACAAACTCTGATTTTGAAGATGCAAGAACAGCAGATAAGGCAGAACTTGAAGGCAAGAAGATTTTGCATATTGCTGACCTTATTACTGAGGCTTCAAGCTATGAGCGTGCATGGGTCCCTGTAATCAGAGGCTTCGGTGCTGATATCAGCGATACACTTGCAGTAGTAGACAGACATCAGAACGGACGCAAAGTATTGGAAGGCTTAGGAGTAGAAATGGAGACTCTTGCAGGCATCGACAAGACTTTATTCGATCATGCTCTTGAATCTTCTTACATCAATAAGGATCAGTACGATCTTGTAATTAAGTTCTTATCAGATCCTGATGCTTATATGAAGGATTTCATTGCTAATCATCCTACATTTATCGATGACCAGATTGCTCTCGGCGGTAAAGCCAAGGAGAGAGCTGAACTTGCTATTTCTAAGGGTTTTGTCTGATCCTTATGCCGGATAACAGGAATAAAAGATTACATATTGATCTCGGTGCGGCCGCATATTTTCTTGCGGCCGCTGTTATTGCCTGTTTTTTATTCTATGTAAGGAATATGGTTCTTGCAGATCACGACTCTTTATATGAGTTTTTCCTTGCCAGAGAAAATGACTTCTCTTTTGCATTCGACAGAGCGTTGAACTTTAACCTTAAAAGGGGAAGAGTAGGAGTCGTTTTCCCCTTTGTAGTTGCAATAAGATACCTTATTAACGGAAGCGGTAACTATATAGCAATATGGCTTTTACAGTATCTGCCAATTCTGACGAATATTGCTTTGATAGCACATATATTAAGAAAGACTGTCGGTAAAGGTTTGTCTTCTTTATTTATAGTGCTCTTTGCAGGTCTGGTTCAGATAAACAGATGGCACAGCCTTATAATCTGTTATCCGCTTGACTTTATGTATGGACTTTTTGTTATGAATCTCGGTTTGTGGATTTTCTATAACTATCTTAACGAAGACAAGCAGAGCGGATTTTTGCATTACGGTAAGATTATCCTTTGTGCTCTTTTGGCTTATGAATCTTTTATTGTCTACGAACCCTTCTTCGTGTCTGTAGGAGCATATGCTATTCTTGCTATCTATTTTGCAATTAATGAAGAGAAGACTTTTATTAATAGAGTTAAATACCTCTTTATAAGGTTATGGCCTGTAGCTGTAGCTGCTCTTATATTTCTTATTCTGTTTTATCTTCATCTGAATTCCGAATTCGTAGATGATTCTCCGAGTTACCCTGTTGGCCATAATATTCGTAATACTGTTTATACCTGGGGAGTTATATCCGGCGGTATGTTTCCGCTAATATATTTCTTCTATCCAAGTAGTTCCAAAGAGCTAATAAACGTTACTTTTACGCCTTCTTTCTTTAAGATTCTAATATCAGTTCTGACCTTTGCCGCAAGTTTTGTATCACTTAAGTATATTGCTGCTCGAAAGGATACCGTTAAGGCAAAGCCCTGCATCTTAATGGCGATAATGGGGGCCTTTATAGCAGTATTCTTTGCCCTTCCTCATTCACTTACTTTGCTCTATCAAGACTGGGTAGTAAACGACCATCAGGCAGGATATGTTCCTACCACCATCTGCTACTTTGGCTGGATTCTTTTCATCTGCTCCGGCCTGGCTCTTATTGTCACACGAGTAAATCTGTCAAAAGGAATAGTTCCTGTTATTCTTGCTCTTTTAATAGCTGTAAGTACATATCTTACATATTCAGTAAATGATGGCTTCAGATCGGTAGAATATGGCCAGAGTGAAGCCGTATGTCTTAAGAATCAGGCTTTATATTCTTTATTCAGATCTGATGTATTCAGAGAAGAAGAAATAGACCTTATTTATACTCCTCAGTACATGGGTATTCATAATGCGACTGAGACTAATGAAGAATTGGCAGAGTTTGAATCCGGTAATGAACTTGACCTTACCAAATACGGTGATGAATTTGATGCTCTTTTTGATTCTTATGAGCATCCAGCCAGATTTGAATATGATTTTGAAAGACAAGAAGGTATTCTTTATCTTTACGACAATGACGGTGACCACGAGGCTGACAGAAGCGTTATTATTCCAATCGCAAGATAAGCCTTGTAATTACATGACGTTAGAAGAATGATATAATTCTTATTGACCTATAAAAGACACGTCCTGGAATTCAAGAGATACTGATTCAAAAGATTATTAACTATATAAATACCTCTTGTAAGTCTTAGGATGAGATGAGAGGTATTATTTATGCTCAGTGACAGCAATATTATGCGAATCCTTGATGCAGCTATGAGCAAGACAGCGGATTTTGCTGATGTATTTATCGAAGAGAGAAAGTCTTCGAGTGTCGGAATGCTCAACGGTAAAGTAATCAAGGCAGGATCATCTTTTGATCTTGGTATCGGAATCAGACTTATGGCAGGAACTAATGTTGTTTATGTCTATTCCAATGATATGGATCCCGACGGACTTATTAAGCTCGCTTTGGATGCAGCAGACGCTCTTAAGGGGAATGCATCTTTATCAGTAAAAGAACTTGAATCAAAGTGTTTTACAACTGCAACAGATATTAGAATTGATCCTATGTCTGTTAAGAAGACAGAGAACGTAGATTTCCTTCGTAAGGCATCAGAATTTGCGCTTAACTATGATCCTAAGATTACTCAGTGTGCAGCTTCTTATGCAGCAGGTAAGAGGACAGTAAGAATCGTTAATTCTGATGGTCTTAACAAAGAAGAGACTGCTCAGAGAATCAGAATCTCTGTTGAAGCAATAGCTACAAAGGGTAACGAGAAGCAGACGGGAAGGGTTGCTCCCGGTACCATGAGAGGATATGAATTCATTAACGAGTATCCGATATTAGATAAGACAAGAGAATGCTGTGAGACTGCACTTAGAATGATTGATGCAGGCTATGCTCCTTCCGGTAAAATGCCTGTTATTCTCGGTAACGGTTTTGGCGGAGTTATTTTCCACGAAGCATGCGGACATTCACTTGAATCCGCTGCAGTCGGAATCGGAAGCTCATGCTTTGCTGATAAGCTTAATCAGCAGATTGCTTCTCCCGTTGTAAGTGCTTATGACGATGCAAGAATTAAGGGAGAATGGGGTTCTTATTATACGGACGATGAAGGACATGAGTCATCAAGTCTTCTTCTTATCGAGAACGGTATTCTTAAGAATTATCTTATCGATAAGCTCGGCTCAAGAAGAATGAATATGCCTTCTACCGGATGTGGAAGAAAGCAGGATTATTCTTATGCTCCTACATCCAGAATGGGTAATACTTTTATTGCTCCCGGTAAGGACGATCCCAAGGATATCATCGCTGATACTGAATACGGCCTTTACTGCACTCAGATGGGCGGTGGTTCAGTTGATCCTGCAACTGGTGAATTCAACTTTGCAGCCAACGAAGCATTTATGGTAAGAAACGGAAAAGTATGTGAACCCGTTAGAGGTGCAACACTTATCGGTAAGGGTTCTGAAGTACTTATGAATATTGACCGCGTGGCAAATGATCTTGAGCTTTCCGCAGGAATGTGCGGAGCTTCCTCAGGTAATGTTCCTGTTACTGTTGGTCAGCCGACAATCAGAATATCTTCTATTCTTGTTGGCGGCAGAGAGGAAGGTGAAGAGTAATGGATATTAAACTTGCTGAAAGCTTCATGAAGAAGCTTATCGATAAGTCAAAAGATTACGGCTTCGAAGAGGCTGAGGCTTCTTTCTCAAGCGGAAGTTCAATGAGCATATCTATTCTTAACGGAGAAGTTCAGTCCTATGAGAGGTCAAATGAGCAGGGCGTGGCCTTCAAAGGTAAGAAAAACGGCCAGATGGCAGCAGCATCCACAACTGAATTTACAGACGATGCCCTCCTATTCCTTCTTACAAATGCAGCTGACTGTTGCGATGTAAAAGATGACGAAGACGAAGACTTCATCTACTGCGATCCTGAACATAAGGAGCTTAAACTGTCGCAGATAACAGATGCTTTCGAGAAGAATACTTATGCAAGATTCTCTGAGCTTGGACTTAAGCTGGAGAAGAATATTTTTGCCCTTTCAGAGGACATTAAAGGAATTGACCATCTTTCAATTTCCTGTGACAGAAGTCTTGATCTCAAGATCAATTCAAAGGGGCTTTATGCATATAAAGACAGTGACTATGTCGGCCTTATGGCAGTGGGAAGAGCTGAGAAGGACGGTGTTGTTAAGACAGGCGGCCACTACTGGTACGGCAACGACATAGATAAGTTCGACGAAGAGAAATTCTTAAAGATTTTCTCCCAGAAGCTTCTTACAAAGTTCGGTGCAAGTTCAGTTCCTTCTGCAAAGTACAAAATATTACTTTCGAACGAAGCAGTAATATCTTTTATCTCAACCTTCATGAGTAATTTCTCATCCTATTCCATGCAGAAAGGCATGTCTTTGCTTGCAGGGAAGGAAGGGGAGAAGATTGCATCCGATATCTTTACTTTAAGGGAAGAGCCTATGTATGAGAAAGCTCTTATAAAGGTTCCTTTCGACTCAGAAGGCGTTCTTACTTATCCCAAATCTCTTATAGAAAATGGTGTATTTAAGACAGCTCTTTATAATCTTAAGACAGCCAATAAGGCAGGAATCAAATCAACCGGTAACGGGTTTAAGGGTATCGGTTATGCAAACCTTATTGTAGAGCCCGGAGAGAAGACTTTCGATGAGCTTCTTGAAGAGGTTGGAGACGGTCTTTATATTACAGACTTAAGCGGACTTCATGCAGGAGTTAACGTTATTAGCGGTGATTTCTCATTGCTCTGCGAAGGCTACAGAATTGAAGGCGGTAAGATTACACACGCTGTTGAACAGATTACGGTTTCCGATAATTTCTACGATGTACTTAAGAAGATATCCCTCGTAGGCAATGACGTTTTGGCAGAACCTGACGGTGCAGGCGAACTATTCGCACCATCCATTGTTATTAATAGCGTTTCTATTGCAGGTGATAAGTGATATAATCAACAGGATTTTTGTTGTAAAACGAAAGGGGTTAATATAATGAGCGATATCAGTATCGATACAAAATGCCTCCATGCAGGCTGGACACCTACTAACGGAGAACCCAGACAGGTTCCCATCTACCAGAGTACAACATTTAAGTATGACTCATCAGATGATATGGGTGCTCTTTTTGATCTTGAAGCATCAGGTTATTTCTATACAAGACTTCAGAATCCTACTAATGACTATGTAGCAGCTAAGCTTTGCGAGCTTGAGGGCGGTTATGCAGGAATGCTTACTTCTTCAGGTCAGGCTGCTAACTTCTTTGCAGTATTTAATATCTGTGAGAGTGGTGATCACTTTATTGCATCATCTTCTATTTACGGCGGAACATTTAATCTCTTCGGCGTTACTATGGCCAAGATGGGTATTGAATGTACTTTTGTTGATCAGGAACTTCCTTACGAAGAGCTTGCAAAGCTTATCAAGCCCAACACAAAGTGTATCTTCGGTGAGACTATTACTAATCCTACATGTTCTGTATTGGATTTTGAGAAGTTCAGCAAGCTTGCTCACGATCACGGAATTCCTTTGATTGTTGATAATACATTTGCAACTCCCATTAACTGCAGACCTATTGAACACGGTGCAGATATCGTTACTCATTCAACAACTAAGTATATTGACGGTCATGCAGCAAGTGTAGGTGGTGCTATTATCGATTCCGGTAACTTTGACTGGCTTGCACATGCTGATAAGTTCCCCGGACTTACAACTCCCGATGAATCTTATCACGGCATTACATATGCTACAAAGTTCGGTAAGGCTGCTTATATCACTAAGGCTACTTCTCAGCTTATGCGTGACTTCGGTGCTATTCAGGCTCCTCAGAATGCATTCTATATTCAGCTTGGCCTTGAGTCTTTACATGTACGTATGAGACAGCACGTAAGCAATGCAACAAAGATTGCAGAGTTCCTTGAGAGCGAAGATCGTATTGCCTGGGTTAACTATCCCGGACTTAAGTCCAGCAAGTCTTATGATGTTGCTCAGAAGTATTGCCCCAACGGTACTTGCGGTGTTATGTGCTTCGGTATTAAGGGCGGCAGAGAAGCAAGCGTTAAGTTTATGGACAACCTTAAGCTTATCTCTATTGTTACTCACGTTGCTGATGCAAAGAGCTGTGTACTTAATCCTGCAAGCCATACACACAGACAGCTTACAGAGGAGCAGCTTATTGAAGCAGGTATCGCTCCTGATCTTATCAGATTCTCTGTTGGTCTTGAGGATGCTGATGATCTTATTGCTGATATCAAGCAGGCTTTGGATAAGCTTTAATTTATAATTTGAAATTATATTTGCGGAGGGAAAATGCTTATGCGTTTTCCCTCTTTTTATAAGAAAGACATCTGCTAATGATGTAAAATACTGATATGGTAAAAATAGTTGTTGCAATTGATTCTTTTAAAGGAAGCCTTACATCAATGGAAGCCGGAAATGCAGCCAAAGAAGGTATTTTAAAGGCTGTTTCAAAAGCTGATGTAATTGTAAGACCATTGGCAGACGGCGGAGAAGGTACTTTTGAAGCTCTGACTTCAGGCATGGGTGGTGCTATTCAGCAAATAGAAGTTACAGGGCCTCTGGGCGATAAAGTTACTGCATCTTATGGTATTATACCGGAATCTTCTACTGCCGTGATGGAAATGTCTCAGGCAGCCGGAATAACCCTGATTAACGAATCAGACAGAAATCCTCTTAATACAACTACTTATGGTGTCGGAGAGATGATTAAAGATGCCATTTATAAAGGCTGTCGTAAGTTCATCGTAGGAATTGGCGGCAGTGCTACAAATGACGGCGGAATAGGAATGCTACAGGCATTGGGCTTTAAGATCCTAGATAGAAACGGAAAACAGGTATCTTTGGGAGCTCGTGGTCTGGCTGAAGTTGATTCAATTAGTACAGATGAAGTCTTAGCTGAGCTTAGCGAATGTGAGTTTAAGATCGCTTGTGATGTAACAAATCCCTTATTCGGGCCTAATGGAGCCAGTGCCGTATTCGGCCCACAAAAAGGTGCAACACCTGAGATGGTAGCTGATATGGACCGATGGCTCTATGACTTTGCTTCAATATGTAACGATTCAGATCCGACAGCTCCCGGAACAGGTGCCGCAGGCGGACTGGGCTTTGCTTTCAAAACATTTACCAATTCAATATTAGAATCAGGAATCAGAATAGTCCTGGATGAAACAAATCTGGAAGATTATATAAAAGATGCTGATCTTGTAATAACCGGAGAAGGCAGACTCGACTCACAAACTGTTTATGGTAAGGCACCTATTGGTGTTGCTGCAATCGCTAAGCAATATAATATTCCTGTTATTGCATTCGCTGGCTCTGTATCTGATGATGCCTGCATCGTGAATAACTATGGAATCGATGCCTTTTTCCCTATTACGAGAAGCATTTGCAGCCTTCAGGAAGCAATGCAAAAAGAGACAGCAAAGCGTAATCTCACATATACTGTTGAACAGGTAATGCGCATTTATTATAGAAATATTTGATGTGCAATAGCAAACATCTCTCTAAAGTAGTAACAAGGAAGTAGCCATAACGGCGTACTTACACCAATACCACCGGAATGAAGGCCCAGATCTTTTGCTATCAGATAAGCTCTATATTCATGGAATGAATCAGTTACTATAAGTACAGAATTTCCGAGGTTCTTTTCTACCATAATACTCTTACTGAACTTCAGGTTCTCTCTGGTAGACGTTGATTTGTCTTCCAAATAAAGCCTTGTAGAATCAATTCCGAGGCGAACTAATTCATCTCTTATACACTGAGCTTCAGAGATTCCTTCATCAGGACCCTGACCACCTGAACATATACAGATTGCTTCCGGATGTTCTGAAAGATATTTATAAGCAGTATTAATCCTGTTACTAAGCATAAGACTGGGACTACTACCATTAACTTTACAGCCTAGTACCACAACAACAGTACGTTCAGTAGAGGGAGGCGGGCAGTAAGAGTGCTTAACCATAAGTACAGTCATTATGCTGATATAAGATATACCTGCCAAAAGCACAGTAACAACAATAGTTCTTATGATTTTCCTTTGCTTTAAGAAAGCATTTATCTTTATAAAGAAAATACAATATATTACTACTAATATACTTGCAATTAATCCGAAGAATCCGCCGATATTATTACCGGGTCCAGTGATTATGCTGGCAATCAAATCTACAATTAATAATGAAAAAATGATTCCTACTAATATTCTTATAATCTTTATCATAGAAATATTATAAGTTACTAAAGAAAATGAATTGAGGAATTAATACGGCATAAATACTTTGACAATCAAAGTATTACATATTACATGATAATACGTACTAATAATAAAACTGATAAAGCAAAACATATAAATGCTTACACCAATAAACGTATTGTACTGACAGACAAACGACGATTACAAAATACAAACTGCTAATAAGCGGTATCGAATTTAAAAGCATAAAGAACTAAATAATAAATACATTCCATATAATGTAATTAGGATCCCAATGACAAACAGATTAAACAACCAGATAAAATCTGCATCTGTAAGTTAATGTATAACTAATAAATGATAGATATGATGTAACAATATAAGTTATTCAGATTACATTGTAATTATATTAGCCAATGAACCTGACAGCAGATTCCTAGTATCATGACCAAATCTGTGACATGACTAACCAATATACAATTGTTTTATCAAAAACTATCCCTTCCTAATTCACCAAAATTGTAATTATACCGAATTAGATATATATGGAAAAATGAAAAAACTGATAACGCGTCAGCGCCATCAGTCTTCATACCTCTCTTCGTCTTTACCAATATGCTGTAAGTAAATCGAGAATACAACTCTAATGATAAGCAATATAATGACAATACCGATTAGATCAAAACCGACATCAACAATTGTTCCGTGACGACCGTCGACAAACAACTGATGATATTCATCAAGAATTGCATATAATGTGCTAATCCATAATGAGATCAGAATAAACATCTCGTTATCAGATTTAATGAGCTTCATTCTGGATTCCGAATAAGCAACCTTGGGAGAAATCTTATTCGTAGTGCTTACAGCAAAGAATGCCAAAAGAGCCAATACACTGAATTCGAATATATGAGCAAACTTACGAAGAATCTCCTCTGTGACTTCAATAAAGTTGAAATAGTAAGTTATATACGCGTAAAGCGAATTGGATCTTATTGAAGAATCACTTCCTGTCTCCGATGATAACTTAAAAATCTCAATAATCCAGAGTGTCAGTAAAAGCCAGAGAATAATGCTTATTATAAGATATATAGCATTAATATCTTTCCTATGCAGCTCAGTCTTAAAGTTCGGTTCTTCTGACATAATAACGATATTATCCTTCTTCACGTATCACCTGTTATTGTACTTAATAGCACGGTCAATATCGCGCTTAGCCTGCTGCTGTGCCATTACATCACGCTTATCATAGTTCTTCTTACCACGAGCAAGACCTATCTCAAACTTTACCTTACCATCTTTAAAATAGCACTTGGTAGGCACCAAAGTAAGACCATCCTGCTTGGTAATTGAATAAAGCTTGATGATTTCTTTCTTATGCATAAGAAGTTTACGTGAGCGCATGGGGTCTAGATTAAATCTGTTTCCCATCTCATAAGGGCTTATATGCACACCAATAAGCCAAATCTCACCCTCTTTTACAGCCACGTAACTGTCTTTAAGGTTGACCTTACCAAGACGCATGCTCTTAACTTCCGTTCCTGAGAGAACGACACCGCATTCGTACTTTTCTTCTATATAGTAGTCGTGAAAAGCCTTTCGATTCTCGGCTATGACTTTAATTCCCTTTGTTATTGCCATTTCTTTACCTTTTATAGCTTAAGTGAAGGTACGGCATTAAGATCAAGTCCGTGCCTTGTTCCGTTAATATACTCGAAATATCCCGCGGATGCAATCATTGCTGCATTATCGGTACAAAGACCAAGCTTGGGATAGAAAAGCTCAATGCCACGCTTTTTACTTTCGATATCAAATACTTCCCTCAAAAATGAGTTTGCACTGACACCGCCGGCAAGGCATACTTTCTTAATTCCGGTCATATTGGAAGCCTTCATTGTATTCTTTGCAAGTATCGTCGCGAGATGGTGCTGATAAGATGCAGTAAAGTCCTTAATATCAATCTCTTCGCCCTTCATCTTAATTCCGTTTATGAGATTAAGTGCGGATGTCTTAATGCCGCTGAAGGAGAAATCAAGGCTGTCTGCAAGGTGTGCTGTAGCGAAAGTATACTTCGTCACATCGCCTCCCTGCCCTGCTCTGTCCATCTTAGGACCACCGGGATAGCCAAGACCGATTACTCTCGCAATCTTATCTATCGCTTCTCCTGCAGCATCGTCTCTGGTCTTCGCAATAATATTAAGTTCAGTATAGGACTTAACTTCTACTATCTGCGTGTTACCGCCGCTTACACAAAGGCATAGAAAAGGCGGCTCTAGCTCAGGAAAGCTTAAATAGTTGGCACAGATATGTCCATGAAGATGATTAACTCCTACAAGAGGAAGTCCTGTAGCAGCACATATACCCTTAGCCGCCGAAAGGCCTACAAGCAAAGCCCCTACCAGGCCTGGACCGTAGGTAACAGCTACAGCATCTACGTCTTCTAATGTCATATCTGCTTTCTTAAGAGCATCTTCTATGCAGGGATAAACCGCATCTACATGCATTCTTGAAGCAAGCTCAGGAACGACTCCGCCGTACTCTTCGTGGAAGTCAGCCTGAGAAGCAATAATATTGCTTACTATCTCACGACCGTTCTTAACAATGGAACAAGCCGTCTCATCGCAGGAAGATTCAATTCCCAAAATGTATATGTCCTTATCGCTCTTCATGTTTACCCCTTAATAAAAAATGTCGTCATATACTGCATTATTGTATCTATATATACATCTTTACCGACGTTAAAAGATTCCAGATATCCGGCTCCAGGAATCATTTGAGATACTGTGATTCCCGAGTTAAGCCTGTTACGTTCATCTACTATTTGAGTTATCTTCTCGGCTCCTATATAAGTGTCATGACCTCCGTAGATGATACAGACAGGCACAGGAAGTCTGGATATCTCTGCTGCCAGATTAACCGAATCAGATATTCCCGTAGACACTCTGATCGCATACGGTACAAAGTTAGCGGTAAGTGAACCGAGGAACTCATTCTGACGTACTGCAGGGCTAATATAATCATCTGAATTCTTGGCAGGAGAATCAAAGATCATGCCCTTAATGTATGACTGATTAAGCCCTAGATCCAGAATATCCTGAGGATAAGAATTAAGCTCGGCTTCTGTAAGATTAGCAGGCGGAAGCTGATCGTATGCCATAATGCAGGCGGTAGTTCCGGTTCCAATACCGTAAAGAACTACATCAGTAGTAACGGATATGGACTTTACCTGAGAAATAGCTCCGAGAACATCGTTCCATTCAAGATAACCGTAACCCGTTATATCTCCTTCGGAATCACCTGAATTTCTAAGGTCGAACATGAAGACATTGTAGTCATTATTAAGCCATGTCTCTATAAGGTCGATCATGTTAACTCCGAACGGAAGTCTGTTAGATCCTGAGTTATGTACAACAATAATTGTCGTGATAGGATCTTCACACTTAAAGAACCATCCTGACAGTGTAGTCTGCTTATCAAAAGACTCAAATGAACATGTCGAATAAGAAGGCAGAATGTTAGATGGAACATTGGATACCTGAGTGGATTCGATATTCATAAGATTATTAGAACTTAATACTGTCAGAACAATCATAAAGACAAGTACGACAGCTATGATACTTAAGACCAGGGCACTTCTTACGATAAGTCTGTTGCCATGGCCGGCCATTTTATTCTCAAAATCAACGCCGGAAAAACCTTTGCTCATATAGAATTACTCCCTTATCAGAGCATCCTCTTCTTCTTCAACAATATCCAACTTATGACGAAGCTCATTATACAGCCGGCAAGAAGACAAATGAATGGAATGGGATTATTGGCAAATTCCGCATCCCAAGGCATGGGGCAGTTCTGACCGAAGAAGCATCCGATAAGGTCGGGCATCGTAAGACAGATTGTAGCTCCTGCGAGGATCTTCATTATGTCATTAACATTGTTGTTGATAATGGAAGCATACGCATCCATTGTGCTGCTTACGATAGTGGAATAAATATCCGCCATCTCATGAGCCTGCTTATACTCGATTACAACGTCCTCAAGAAGATCTTCATCCTCATCGTAGAGCTTAATCGTTCTGCCTCGCATTAATTTCTCAAGCACGGCTTCGTTAGACTTCAACGATGATGCGAAGTAAACGAGGGATTTACTTAATTCAAGGAGCTTAAAGAGCTGATTATTACTAATCTCCTTGGCAAGCTCACTCTCAGCAACTTCTAACGTCTTGTCGATAAAACGCAGGAGTCTCAAGTACTCTCTTGCAACCGCAAAGAGAATCTGAATAGTAAATCTCGTTCTGTATGCAATATAAAGATCCTTAATTCTGTTATCAATAAAGTGATCAAGAATCTGAGTCTGCCTGAGCGATACAGTTACGATGTGCTTAGGCGTCAGAATAATACCAAGAGGAGTAGTCTCATACTTGATAATGTCGTTATCTCTTCTGGTATAAGGTACGTCAATGATGACAAGGACAATTCCTGTATCGTCATCAAAGTCGATACGAGGTCTCTCCTCTTCATCCAATGGATATCTTAAGAATTCCTGGGGAATACTCAATTCATTCTCAACAGTAGCGATCTCGGATTCAGTCGGAGAATAAAGATTAATCCAGCAGTCATCCTTGATCTTGTCGATTTCTTCTACTCTGAAAAGCTGACGGGAAGATTTATGTTTGCTTTCTTGTGATTCATAAATCTCAAGCATTATATAAACCTCCCTTAATTAATTAAATCAGCATTTAATTTTAGCATTTATAAGGATGTATTACCACCCACATCAAACACCGGTAGAGCCGAATCCGCCACCTCTGTTACTGCCGATATCTGCAACAGAATCAACAATATCAAGATTAGCATATTCTACCTTTGCTACTACCATCTGAGCGATTCTGTCACCCTTCTTAATAAGGTAGCTGCCATGCTTGCAGCCCTTATCGTTAAGTGTAAACGGAGCATCTTCACTTGCATCTTCACGATTGGAAGCATTATAGATAATTACGTTAACTTCGTCTCTGTAACCGCAGTCAATTGTTCCGGGGGTATTAGGGACTCTTAATGTAGTCTTATAAGAGATACCGCTTCTTGGACGAATCTGAACTTCATATCCGTAAGGGATAGCCATTTTAAGGCCAGTTGGTACAAGAACACTGCAGCCGGGCTTAACAACAATATCAGCACAGCTGTAAAGGTCCATTCCTGCGTCGCCGTCATTAGCATATGTGGGAAGTACTGCTTCTTCCCTGCACTTTTCAATCTTAATATCAATCACTTATGAGTCCTCCTCAAACTTCGGTAAAACACTGAATAATATTGATGCCGAGAGAAGCAATATTAGTAATATCACTCTCATCGTAGTTAGTCTTAGAAGGACCGTAGAGCATGGATGTGTGGTCCATAGGTCTTGTAACAAGTCTGCACTCCTTCTCACCTTCACCCTGGTCAAGCATGAATACATCCCTTTCGAGGCATATTCTGCAGTCCTTCTTGTTATTACCTACAGCACAGAAGTCTGACTGCATCCAGGGAATCATTCCACCGCCGTGAACAAGTATGGTATCACCGGCCTTGCCCTGTTCTGACAAAATCTCAAATGAAGTATCAGGAGAAATCTCATAAGACATGAAGACTGCATCTGACACTTCGCTTATAGCTTTGTAGCTGACTGCATTATATGTATTGGCTCCGGCTGAAATGAAATGCTTAAGATTTAGCTCGCCGTAGATATCAGAATCTGACATATGGTCACAGTCGATTACAGCGTAGAAATCATCTCCCAGTTCTTCCTTAACAATCTTTAATGTGTCTACAAATCTCTTACTGATATTATCGTGAATAAGATCAGGGAAAACCGCAACGAGTCTGCTTGAGGAGCTTCTGATAAAGCCCAAGATTTTCTCTCTGAACTTTGCAAAAGACAAATCATAAATTGAGAAAGCATACATGTCCGCATCGCGTCTTAAGTCGCCCTTAATAGAAGCAAACGAAGGGAAATAATACAAAGTCTCAATCTTACCCTCATCTGCTATATCCCTCTCCTGAACTTCATCAGAGAACATATCGTAATTAGAACCGGCGTTATGAGAAGCCTCATAGTCAAGCTCAGATATGAGAGAATCAATAAGCTGACGTCTGATATCATTAATAAGGCTAATCTGGCAGCCTACCTCATTTGAACCGTGAACTACAAAGAATTCATTCACTTCGAAAGGCGTATCTCCCGTCTTACGCATCTGCTTCTCGATTCTCTCCCAGGGGATAGTATTGCCTTCATAAGAAGAATCAATCATCTCTTCTACGGAAGCAAATACTTCAGTGAAGATGCCGTCGCATATTCTTGCATCAGCCTTGAAGATACCTTCTCTTGAAGTATCAACGGAAATATTAATCTTAGTCTTTCTCTTGGAAGCTCTTGAGCCTACAAAATCATGGCTCATAAGGAATACATTAAGGTCTCTGCCAAGAGTCTTGATAGCATCAGGATGAAGTCCCTTCAAAGTAATGCTACCGGGAGCTTCATGAATCTTACCTACAGGGAAAGAAGCTACTTCCCCCTTCTTGTCTCTTATCGAAATGTAATCTCCCTTGGAAGGTATTACGGAGCCGTTAGAGGTTCTTAAAGTTACAGTACCCTTCTTAGGATCAGTAGAAGAGATTCTTCCTATCTTAAGACCGTACTTGCCGACAAATTCACCTGATAAGAGATTATCCGGCTTCTTGCCGCTTAAGGACTGTGAAGTAAAGCTTCCGCCTCTGTTAAAGCTAACAAGGAGGCTGTCGTTAACGCTCTTAACTAGCTCTTCATCAAGAATACCGTCATAATATGCATCAATTAATACTCTGTATGCATGAACAGCAGAAGATACATACGCTTCATCTCTCATTCTTCCTTCTATCTTAAGAGAGCCGATTCCTGAAGCAATAAGCTCTGACAGGTAAGGAATTATGCATCTGTCCTTGGGAGACAGAAGATGACCTGATCTTACTACATTGCCGGAAGCAGAAGACTTAAGCTTATACTCCTGTCTGCAGGGCTGAGCACAAAGACCTCTGTTACCAGATCTTGTACCGCTCTTATTCATGGAACTGAAAAGACAAAGTCCTGAATAGCATACGCATACGGCACCATGAGCAAATACTTCAAGATCTATATCATAATGAGATGCAAGACGTACTCTGCTTCTTATCTCATCCAAAGTAAGTTCTCTTGGAAGAACAACTCTGGTAAATCCCATATCTGCGAGAGTCTTATAATCCGCAGTGGAATATACATTCATCTGGGTACTTGCATGCAAAGGAATCTGAGGATACTTTGCTCTTATCGACTTCGCAAGACCGATATCCTGGACGAGTATTGCATCAACTCCGAGGTTATACGCATTTGCTGCAAGTTCAGTTGCCTCCGGAAGTTCCTCGTCATTAATTAGAGTATTCAAAGTAAGATATACCTTGGTACTTCTTCTATGGGCATATATGCAACCTTCCATAAGGTCATCCATGGTAAGGTTATCTGCATTAATTCTGGCATTATAAAGATTAACGCCGCAGTAAACGGCATCTGCTCCACTGTCAACTGCGGCTTTAAGTATGGGTAAGGATCCTGCAGGTGCTAAAAGTTCTATTCTCTTCATTTTGAATTCTTACCTTCCTCTATCTGATTTGCTAATTCTTCCATTGGTGTGGGATCAGGTTCATGTGCCTTCTCTTCCAAAGACAACTTCTGCTGAAGATACATTAACTCGGTCTTCATATTGCTGTTCTCATCCTGCAAAGTAATAAGCTTATCGCAGGCATCAAGGAGAGCAAGCGTTGTTATCTTGGTACTTATAAGTCCGGGATTAAGTTCTCTGGTATTCTCAAGAATAGAATTAACTTTATTTGCTATTCTTCTGATTCTTGCTTCACTTAAATTATCGGTTGAACCTAAAAGATAATTATGTCCTGCAATCTCAACTGAAACTCTTCTGGGAGCCGTAGTACTACGAGGAGTTGTCGAGGTCTTCTTCCTGGCTTCGATTTTCTCATCAAGAGTCTGAACCGGCTTAGCTTCGGTTAGTTCTCTTGCCATGCTCCTTCCCTTATAACGCTGCTCATAAGTAGCCATAAGAGGAAGCTCGTTCTTATCGCTTTTCCTCTTAGGAGATTGTGAGTCCGAATATCTCTGGAACATATTATTCGTATTACTTTTCTTCATAGAAACCGATCCTAAAAATCAAGAATATTATCATTATAACATCGAAGCTTTATATTTAATAAAGATATCTCTGTACTGTGAAGGCGTGATATGTTCTGCCCTGATGTCTTCCTTTATTCCCAAAGACAGAACAGCATCCTTAATATCAGGAAATGCATTAACTATCTTCTTTCTTCTTTCCCTGAAGCATCTTTCAATAAAGGCTGTAAATTCAGGTGCAGGAAGCCCTTCTTCTCTTGTTAATGTAATAACCGCCGAAGTCGTATGAGGGGGCGGAATAAAAGCATTACGAGGTACTGCAAATTCTTTCTTTACCTTACCGTAGACTGCACAGGTTACGGCGAGAGCTCCATACTGCTTAGTTCCCGGCTTAGCATCAATTCTTCTGATTGCTTCTTCCTCCACCATGAATGTCATCTTAGTACATGAAGTAAGATCAGACATAAGCTTCATCATAATCGGAGTCATAACATAATAAGGAATATTACTAATGGCAGTTATATAAGACTTTGCATTATAGTCATCAAGTTTTAAGTAGTCACTGCAAATAATATTGATATCTTTACCTTCAAATCTGCTTTGTAAATGCTCATTGAGTCTCTTATCAATCTCAACAGCCGTTACTCTGGCACCGAGATCTACCAGCTTATCAGTAAGCGCACCAAGACCGGGACCAATCTCAATGACCTCCTGATTCGGGCAGGCAGAAGATAAAGAAATTATTGAATCTATAATTTCTTCATCACACAAGAAATTCTGCCCGAAGTTCTTATCGGGCAGAATTCCTTTGCTTTTGATGTAATCTAATGTATCTTCTCTGTTCATCAGAGGAAGTAAGCGATACCGGACTCGAAGATCTTCTGGTCCTTCTCACCGGGAATATTCTTGCAAAGATCGGGATCGAATCTCTCGGAGTGACCCATCTTACCGAATACTCTACCGTCAGGAGAAAGGATACCCTCGATACCTGCTACTGAACCGTTAGGATTGAACTCAGTACCTGCAGCGGGAACACCCATATCGTCAACATAACATGTAGCAACCTGACCATTCTTAACAAGCTCATTAAGCTGTCTGTCAGAGATAACGAACTTACCTTCACCGTGTGAAATCGGGATGTTGTAAATCTCTCCGGGCTTAACGCCTGTGAGCCAGGGGCTGTTATTGCTCATGATTCTTGTAGAAACATAAGAATTCTGGTGACGTCCGATATTGTTATATGTAAGAGTAGGATCGTCAGAAGAAAGCTCCTTGATATCACCATAAGGTACGAGACCAAGCTTGATAAGAGACTGGAATCCGTTACAGATACCAAGCATCAAACCATCACGCTGGAAAAGCAAGTCACGAACAGACTCAGTAACAAACTGATTTCTGAATGCTGCTGCGAAGAACTTACCTGAACCCTCGGGCTCGTCACCTGCGGAGAATCCACCGGGAAGCATTACGATATTGCTCTCGCCGATCTTCTTGGCAAGTGTCTTAAGTGAGTCAGTAATATCCTGCTGGTTCTGGTTTCTGATAACAAATACATCGACCTCACCACCAGCTCTCTCAAATGCTCTTGCTGAGTCAATCTCACAGTTAGTACCGGGCATTACAGGAATAATTACCTTAGGCTTAGCACCCTTAAGTACGCCGGGAGCTGCCTTAAAGGACTTATCTGAAACATAAGGAGCGATTGTAAGAGGCATCTTAGCACTCTCTGCGAATGTCGGGAAAATCTTCTCAAGCTTTCCTTCGAAGCGAAGAGCAGCAACACCGCACTCACATGAATTCTCGCCGTGGAAGAAGTTACCATAGTTATTAGTATGGCCTAAGTACTTACCGCCAACCATTTCAACCTTATCAACAGCATTACCGTCATTGCTGATAGCAAGGATGATAGTACCGAGGCTTCTGCTGAAGAGCTCCTTCTCATCGATATCCTCAGAGAAGTTGAATCCGAGGCTGTTACCGAAGCACATCTGAGCTACTCTTGCAGCAACACCGGAGCTTCTTACAACAGCAGCATTCTTAAGCTGACCTCTGCTCTGAAGTTCCTTAACAGCCTTAACTACACGGAGGAAATGCTCCTTCTTATAGTAACCCTTACCATTTCTGGCAACCTTAATCATGTAAAGCTTCTGGTTAGCACCTGTAAGTGTAGCTGTAATAAGCTTGTCTGCTGTAGTCATACCAACAGCGAAAGAAACGAGCGTGGGAGGAACGTGAATATCATTGAAAGTACCTGACATTGAGTCCTTACCACCGATTGAAGCTGTACCAAAGTCAAGCTGAGCCTGGTATGCACCAAGGAGAGCCTGCAAAGGCTTACCCCATGCTTCCTTGGATGTCATTCTCTCAAAATACTCCTGGAAAGTAAGTCTTGCTGTAAGAGGATCAACACCCATGCAAAGAATCTTAAGAAGGCTCTCTACTACTGCGTGATAGGATCCGGCATAAGGATTCCACTCTGTATAGTAAGGATCAAAACCGTATGTCATTACAGAACAGTTCTTTGTTGTTCCCTTATCAAGAGGAATCTTGGCAGCCATACCTTCCTCAGGTGAAGTCTGATACTGACCACCGTAAGGCATTATGATGCTTCCTGCACCGATAGTAGAGTCGAACTTCTGGCTAAGACCCTTTCTTGAACATCCTTCAAGAGTATTTAAAGTCTCTGTAAGTGACTTCTTGAAGTCATGAGGAGTATATGTAGGAAGAAGTGAATCAAGGTACTGCTCATCAAGAGAAGTCTTTGTAACTTCAACCTCAGCATACTGCTTTGCACCATTTGTATCGATGAAAGATCTGGGAAGGTCAACGATTGTCTTTCCGTTCCATGTCATTCTCATTGAAGGCTCCTCAGTTACCTCTGCAACTACTGTAGCCTCAAGGTTCTCAACTGCTGCTGCAGCAAGGAACTTATCAAGATCTGCAGGATGAACAACTACAGCCATTCTCTCCTGAGACTCGGAAATAGCAATCTCTGTACCATCAAGACCTTCATACTTCTTGGGAACAAGATCAAGATTAATCTTAAGACCGTCAGCAAGCTCACCGATAGCAACGGATACACCGCCTGCACCGAAGTCATTACATCTGATTATAAGCTTTGTAACATCAGGATTTCTGAAAAGTCTCTGAAGCTTTCTCTCTGTAGGAGGATTACCCTTCTGCACCTCAGCACCACAAGTAAGAAC
The DNA here is from genome assembly GCA_024403655.1 of Saccharofermentans sp. GTDB lineage: Bacteria > Bacillota > Clostridia > Saccharofermentanales > Saccharofermentanaceae > Saccharofermentans. The sequence goes on from JAKSRK010000001.1 coordinate 67,890, forward strand.
AGACTTCTCATCGTGAGCCTTGGAAGAACCTGTAGCACCACCGATACCGTCACGTCCTGTTCTACCGCCGAGAAGAACTACGATATCACCAGCCTGAGGACGCTCTCTAACGATATTCTCTGCAGGAGCAGCACCTACAACAGCACCGATTTCCATTCTCTTTGCAACATAACCGGGGTGATAAATCTCATCAACCTGACCTGTAGAAAGACCAATCTGGTTACCGTAAGCACTGTAACCGGCAGAAGCTGTACGAACGAGCTTCTTCTGAGAAAGCTTACCCTTAAGTGTCATGGAAACGGGAACTGTAGGATCTCCGGCACCTGTTACACGCATAGCCTGGTAAACGTAAGATCTACCGGAAAGGGGATCTCTGATAGCTCCGCCAAGACATGTAGCAGCACCACCGAAAGGCTCGATCTCTGTAGGATGGTTATGTGTCTCATTCTTGAACATGAAGATATAATCCTTATCTTCACCATCAACCTGAATCTTAATCTTAATGGAGCAAGCGTTAATCTCCTCAGACTCATCAAGATCCTGAAGCTTGCCATCCTTCTTAAGCTTTCTCATAGCCATAGTAGCTACGTCCATAAGGCAGATGTGCTTGGATGAGATTCTCTCACCGTAAACTTCTTCTCTTGTCTTTAAGTAATCAGCATAAGAAGCCTTGATATCTTCTGTAAGCTCATCGTCACCGTCAAACTTAATATCTGTAAGTTCTGTAAGGAAAGTTGTATGACGGCAGTGATCAGACCAGTAAGTATCAAGAACTCTGATCTCAGTAACTGTAGGGTTTCTCTTCTGTGTCTTGAAGAAATCCTGAGTGAACTTAATATCAGCATCACTCATTGCAAGGCCCATATTGGCACGAAGCTCGTAAAGAGTCTTCTCATCCATATCTACGAAGTTATCAACTGTAGGAACTTCTGTAGGAATATCGTACTTATCTTCAAGTGTCTCAGGCTTATCAGAACTAGCCTGTCTTGCCTCAACGGGGTTAATAAGATAAGCAGCAATTTTGCTCTTCTGCTCTTCTGTTACTGAACCGTAGAAAGCAACAACCTTAGCAGTCTTAACAATAGGTCTGTCCTTCTGTGTAAGGAACTGAACACACTGAGCAGCTGAATCTGCTCTCTGATCGTACTGTCCGGGAAGAGCTTCGATAATAAGTACGTAGCATGCATCAGCAAGATCTACGGTCTCATCGTAAACGTTATCTACGGGAGGCTCAGAGAAAACAACATTCTTGGCCTGCTCATATTCCTCATCAGTGATGCCGGATACATCATATCTGTTAATTACTCTTACATTTGTAAGTGTAGTAATATCAAGATCGCTTGAAACATCATGAAGGATGCCCTTAGCTTCTACAGCATAATCAGGCTTCTTCTCAGACAATACTCTTCTAACTAACATGGAGATTCTCCCTTTTAATTAATTATTACTCGACAATTATACACTAATCAGAGTTGAAATACGCCTACGAAATAGACGAAATCTTAAGCATGACAATAACAAAATCCGTCATCCGGCATACCTTATGCATAATGAGACAATTTAAGGGAACCTTCAAAGTTAACATTCATGTTACTATTGCTAACACAAACTCTTGGCAAATTGACCATTTTCATCAGCGGTGTTATTCTAATCTCAAATTCCAATACTTAAGAGGTGCCAGATGAAACAGCTTTCACCGGAGCTACTGTCAGAAACGATTATTAATCGTCGTAAAGCCTTAAACTTAAGACAGATTGACCTTGCTGATAAGACATCTATTAACAGATCATTGATCTCTCAGATAGAAAACAAAGAGTTTACACCATCTGTAAACCAGCTGATGGCACTTGCTGAAGTTCTGGATTTTGATATCAGTTCTGTTTTCACCGATCCGAACAAATCGAATGTATCCTGCGTTACCAAGTCTTATCGTATTGCTGTTGCCGGAATGGGATATGTTGGTTTATCACTTGCTGTCTTACTAGCACAGAATAACGAAGTAACTGCAACAGATATCATCGAAGACAAAGTAAATATGCTTAATGAATATATATCTCCCATAAGGGACGAATATATCGAGAAGTATCTTGAAGAAGCAAAAAGCGGTAAAAGAGAATTGAATATTAAAGCTACTACAGATGCTTCTTATGCATATAAGAATGCAGATTACATCATTATCGCAGCTCCCACCAACTACGATCCAAAGCTTAATTTCTTTGACTGTTCTGCAGTAGAAAGCGTTCTTGATCTAATAAAGGAATCCGTTGCTGATAAAGAAGTAAAACCTACGATTGTAATCAAGTCTACTGTTCCCGTAGGCTTTACAGAGAGCATCAGATTAAAGAAGGATATGTGTAATATCATTTTCGCTCCTGAGTTTTTAAGAGAATCCAAAGCTCTTTACGATAATCTCTACCCTTCCAGAATCATTATCGGCTGTAACGAAGACTGTATGGAGGAAGCCAAGACTTTCGCTACGCTTCTTAAAGAAGGTGCAGTTAAAGATAATATAGAAACGCTTTTTACTGGTTTTACTGAAGCTGAAGCAACCAAGCTTTTCGTGAATACATATCTTGCATTAAGGGTGTCTTTCTTTAATGAGCTTGATACCTATGCTGAGGTTAAAAATCTCTCATCAATGGACATAATTAAGGGGGTTTGCCTTGATCCTCGTGTAGGAGATTACTATAATAATCCCTCGTTCGGATACGGCGGATACTGCCTTCCTAAGGATACAAAACAGCTTCTTGCTAACTACAGTGATGTACCCGAGAACCTTATTGAGGCTATTGTCGAAAGTAACAGAACAAGAAAGGACTTCATCGCAGACAGAGTTCTGGAGATGGCCGGTGCCTACAGCTATTCAAACAACAGATTCGATAAGACTAAAGAAAAGGACGTTGTAGTGGGTATATTCAGGCTTACCATGAAATCCAATTCTGATAATTTCCGTCAGTCTTCAATACAGGGCATCATGAAGAGAATTAAAGCAAAAGGAGCTACGGTAGTAATCTATGAGCCCACTCTCGAGAACGGAAGCACTTTCTTCGGCTCGAAAGTAATAAACGACTTAAAGAAATTCAAAAAGAAATGCGGCTGCATTATCGCCAATAGATACGACAAGGTCCTCGATGATGTTCAGGATAAAGTCTATACAAGAGATTTATTTAAGAGAGACTAAGACATTACTGACAGAAGAGCTTTTGTCATTTCTCAACAGGCATTTCATAATTGCGGTTGTATAAAAGCTTTCTTCCTTCAGTATCTTTACGAAATACAGCCAATAAAAAATCTTCAATCGAATCGCCCCAATAAGAACAACTGTCACCACTAGATGAATATACTTCATGCGTTTCAGATACATAGACTATTTCATCAAAAAGCATGCCTACAGGAAATAAAGAATCTGAACAGAAAGCTTTTAATGGTTCGTCTTTATCAAATTTCCATTCAGCAGCAAAAATAGGATTAAACCATATTTGCACAGCATAATGATCTACATCACCTTTTGCATTAAGCGATATTCCACCGAATTTTTTCAATACGTTTATTACATAATCATTAGGCACATATCCCTGCTTCTCCAGTATTTGTATCCACTCTTCAATATCATAGTCATTTCTCCCATAGCCATGAGAACAGAATAATTCTCTAATATATAAATCAGAAACGGGCAAACCAAAGCATTCTAAAGCAAAATCAGATGCATGCTTTTTTTCACGGCGCTCATCCACCAATGAAGATCCAAGTCTTAGTCCTTTGTACAAGACTTGAGGAGGATTTGAGTCCTTACAAAAGGCAGATATCAGAAAGACTTCTATCGAATCTCCCCAAAAATAATAGTCGATTCCATCAGAAGAATAAACTTTATGAGAGGAAGTTACATAAACTACATTCTCGAACAGCATTCCTATAGGAAATGCACTTTCAGAACTAAAACGTTCAATATCATACCTATAGATGGCAGCAGTTAATGGAGAAAAATTCAATTTAACAGCGTAGTGATCATTATCATCATTAGATTCAATTCTGATATCACCAAATTGCCTTAAAACTTCTAATGCATAGTCATTGGGAGAATAACCGATATCTTTTATTATTTTAAGCAATTTCCTTAATCTGGGTTTATTCTTACCGTAGCCATTCTTTAAAAACAGTTCATTTATATAGTTGTCAGAGATACTAAAAGGATTATTTTTGAACATTTATAGCCTCATTTTAATGAATCAAGCTCGCTAGAAAACTTACTATTTAAACGGCGAACAAATCAATCACTTACAAAATCACTACTCAAATTAACTACTCATTCTTATAGTAAATTGTTACACCGTTAGTGTTAACAAAGTAGTTTGGTTTACCTATTTGTGCTGCTTCATCTAATAACTTTTGATACCGAGAAAGAAGGATAATAGTATCATATAAATTTGTATCTAATAGCTTTTCGATAATTGCATAATAGTTTTTACGAAGATAATCAGCCAAAATACAAAATCTTTCAAATTTACTTTTATTCCTAAGTCTCAACTTTTCTCTTATTGGTAAGATTCTATGTACCTCTATATCTCGCTTCTCCCCAATAGAAATATTATTACTAAATCTTTTCAATCCTTGTACTCTTACATAAATTCCTGCAGGTTCATAAAAGGGACCCCAAAATGCATCAATACAGATAGAGTATCCATAGAAATCAACACCATAGTAATGATCCTCTGAAATATAACCATATTCGTGCAAAAACGACAATTTCTTACGAATAATCATATATCTAATCATATATCCAAACTTTCGACCTAAATGTAACTCCATTGTCTTATCCCATCACTAAACATTCAATAATCTTATAATATAGTATATATAAAACTTCTCTGCCGTAAAAAGTCAATCTTCCGCCTTCGAATAGATTACGAAGTATGGGCGACGCAAATATGATTCTATCCCCTCTTATTAAAGCATTTCTTAACCATGGATAGTTAATTGCTTCCCAGAAATTAGGAGAAATACTCGAAAAAGTTTCATGAGTAATTCTCAATATATTTATTCCGCCAGGATTAGGTTCAAGATTCAACGTAGGACTTTCAGGTATACCTAGATAGTCTGCTAACAATCTTGTTTGCTCACCTCTTCCAACAACTGTAGTAGTTTTGCCTGGGGAAATTGTAATTTTAACTTTGCCTATTTCTTTAACTACTGTACCCTCATTTGAAGCGGCATTCGTAAACAATGGTATTAATTCCGAAAGAACGAATAATACAGCACCAATTATAATTCCTACAATAGCACCTATAATAATAAAGAATGCAAATCTACATGTATCAAATTCTTGAAATTCATCTGAACTATTAAGGCACCAAAAATATAAGTTTGCAGCAACCAGTTCGCCAATAATTCCAAAAACACACATACTTTCAGCCAATGACATGTGTCCGCTTGGATCGCAATACTTAACTGGATTTGAGTTCGCAAAAAGATTCTTGTGCAAACTCATCGGGTCAGACAAAGAGCCACCATATGTATCCATAGATATGAATGTACCAGTAGATGGATTCATATACCTGGCTCTTAAGTAGTAAAGGCCTGTCTCATCCCGCTGTTCACCTTGGAAGCCATAGGAATTGTCTGTTGTTCCTGTTCTTACTACTTCATTTCCGAAAGCATCGAATACATATGTATCTGTTAATTCGCCGCTCTCATCCGTAAGTCCTCTTACTGACATTCCGCCATCGTAAATGTAATAGGATGTATCTTCTCCTATTCTAGTTATCAACTCAAAGCCTCTAGTGTAGTAAAATACATCTGATTCCTCTTCTTCCTTTAGAACCTGACTATATCCGGTTGAAAGGTCAGTTGTATAGTTAATTGTTGCACCACCTGTTGTCTTGGATGTTCTATTTCCTAAGTAATCGTAAGTATAAGACTGCTCAAGTGTTCCTTCAGCTGTATACATGGTACAGTTCAGCATTCTGTTCTGACTATCGTACGTGTAGCTAGCTACGATAACACCTGTACTTGTTGTCTGAGACACAAGATTACCAGCATTATCCCATGTATACTCTATTCCGCCTGCACTTATTAGCTGATTAAGCTCGTTATACTCATATACAGTTACTTCTCCGTCTATGTCCATAGATACACGATTAGAGTTAGAGTCATATGAATATATAGTTACAGATACTTCGTCACCTGTAGTTACAGTTTCAGAAATGAGTCTTTCCAGTTCATCGTATTCGTACTCTACTGTTCTGTTAAGTTCTGTACATATAAGCCTCTCGTTATTGACTCCTATTGTATATTCGAAGCTCATAAGAACTTCGCCATCTTCGTTAGATGACACCTGACTTACAAGAACATTATTTTCGCTGTACTCATAAGTTGTTACTACTCCGTTCGGATATTTAGTAGATACTCTGTTTCCAACTGCATCGTAATAGTAATCAGTCGTACCTTCTTCATCTGTAACTGATATGATTCTTCCCATGCTGTCGTAAATATAGTCAATCTCATGATCGTCAATAGAAATTGAAGATATCTGACCAGCCTCATCGTATGTATAGAAAACTACTTCTCCGTCAGCATTCGTTACACTGGATAAGTATCCGTCTACGTTATATGTATAGAAAATTGTTCCAGCAGGATCCGTTACACTTACAAGATTTCCAACTGAGCTGTATGTATATGTAGTTACTTCACCATTAGTTGTTGTTGAAATAACTCTATCCATTGTGTCATAGGTATATGTTGTCTCTACTCCGCCAAAATCAGTAGTAGCGATTGCTCTTCCATAACTGTCGTAAGTTGTTGTTGCAGTATTACCTGCTGCATTAGTTACAGAGATTAACTGACCATAGGAATCATATCCATATGACGTAACATATCCCATACTGTCTGTTACAGTCTCTATATTACCTATAGAGTCGTAAGTATAGCTCCATGTACTTCCGAGAGCATCTGTTACACTTACGAGCCTGTCATTCTCATCGTATGCAAACGTAGTTGTATTGCCATATGCATCACTTTGAGAAGTCATGCGACCTCTTACATCGTATGTATTTGTATACGTACTGCCATTAGGATATGTAACTGATGTCTGATTGCCAAAGTTATCGTAAGTAAAGCTATATGTATTACCAAGAGCATCCGTACAGTAAGCGACATTACCTCTCTCGTTATAGACGTAGGTAGTAGTGTTACAATTTGCGTCAGTAACAGAGGTATTTCTTCCAAGGTAATCGTAGCTATAAGAAGTTGTAGCTCCGTATACATTAGTAGCAGAGATTAATCTATCGCAAGAATCGTAACTGTAGCTCTCACTTGCTCCATTAGGATATGTCTTACCTGTGCAGTTACCTACAGCATCGTATGTAAACGTTGCTGTTCTGCCCATTCTGTCAGTAGCTGTAAGATTTCTTCCTTCAGCGTCATATGTAAAGCTCTCATGTGTTCCGTCAGGATATGAGATATATGTAAGGTTCCCATAATTATCGTATGTGTAGTTAACTGTTCTTCCCTGACTATCAGTGGAAGCTGTTACATCTCCTGCCTGGTTATAGCTATAGGAAACGGTATTTCCGTTTGCATAGCTTATTCCGATTACTCTATTGGCTGCATCGTATGTATATGTATCCGTCAACGTCTGCCCATGATATGTAGTAGACCTTGAGATAAGTCTACCTTCACTATCGTAAGAGAAGTTCGTTACCTGACCATCAGCATTTGTTATGGATGTTAAATGGCCATTTGAATCGTATGTCATGTTCATTATTGAACCAAGACTGTCACTTACACTTGTAATGTTACCGGAATTGTCGTAACCGTAATCCATGGTATTACCAGCCGAATCTGAAACTGTAATAAGGTTACCGTGACTGTCATAAGCCATGGCAAGCTCAGTAACACCCATAGCTGACATAGTCAGTATTTCACCATGTGAACCATATGTACCAGTAACAGTCCTGCCGTTGCCATCATTAGCTGTTAAGATATTCCCATTAGCATCGTAAGAGTAGCAGAATGTAGTTCCATCAGGTCTTGTCTCCGATGTTTTATTGTTATTTTCATCGTAAGTATATGAAGTAGTTCTGCCTAATGCATCAGTTACGCTAGTGATATTACCTCTTTCATCGTAGTAGTAGATTGTATTGTATCCCAATCTATCCGTGGTAACTTCCATTCTCTGATCCAAGTTATGCGAGAATTCAATTCTGTTACCATCAGCATCTATAGTAGCAATAAGTCTTCCGTTATCATCATACTCGTTTCTTGCTACTGTTAATCCATTATCTGCAGTGATATTTGTAAGATAGTGGCTTTCATCGTATGCAAAAGTTGTAGTATACCCTGCTATATCCAAGACACTTATAAGGTTACCAATTTCATCGTAAGTATAAACTACTTCATTACCGAGACCATCTGATATAGAAGTGATTCTTCCCTGTTCATCACGATTGAAGCTTATACTTCCGCCTTCTGAATAGATTATTCCACTGTCAGTTATCTCAATAGTTCTTCCATACGTGTCTTCTACCTTGTACAGGCCGTTATCTTTATTAAAGTAGAACATTGTTCCGTCGTAACGGGTAAGAAGGAAGCTCTGAGGCGCCCAAGCAGAGAAATCTTCGTTAAGAAGATTTCCTGCAACCATATCGTAAGATAAACCTTCAGTGTTATCCAAAATAGTTAATGTATCGCTTGTTCCATCTGAATTTACTAAGCTTACTGATATTGTTCCAAGAGGTGCTTCCAAAAAACTATCAGGTGACAGTGTCAAAGAGAAGGTCTCAGAGCGGCCATTACCCCAATCAATATTAATCTCATGAGGGTACTCTTCCGTCCAGTAATTTAGAGGAACTCCGAGTTGTCTACGAGTTTCATATCTCCATCCGGAACCAAGATTACCGCTTACCGAAACAGAAGGACCTCCAATAGACATTGACCAACCATAGCCAAAATCTCCCTGAACTGTTCTCTGTCTACTGTCATAGGTTCTGTACACTTCTACAGGAAGGCCTGCTACCGGTAAAGACATATCCAAAAATGAGATAGTAAAATTACCTACCTTTGCCGCTCCTGTAACAAGAACAACTATCGAATCATCAAGTTCACCAACATCAGCAGTAGCTGTTACCTTAACGATGTAATAGCCATTCATCATTAGCGTAGTATCTACTGTTCCAAGAACACTATCTTCTACCGCTTCTGTTCCGATATATGTATATACTGCTTCTTCAGCACCTACTGGAATTACTTCAAATTTATAGCTGTCAAGCATAGAACCAGTTACTGTACCTGTTACATCAGTAACAAAATATAGTTCCATTCCCTGCTGCACATCTGCAATATCTACGAACAACTCATCATCAGTAAATTCATAATCTGAAGTAGTACCTTCTTCGTCTTCTAAATCTTCGTCGTTATCTTGTCCCGGTCCTACTTCAGGAACATAAATATCTTCTACAGATATGATTACCTCTGCTTCAGTAGTAATAAGTTCACCGTTATCATCGTAAGCAGATACTACAAGAACATAGTTCCCCTCAGGAATATCAGTTGTATCAATTGAGAATAACTGCTCATATTCTCCTGATGGATCAAGTTCTTCCTCATAGATAGACTGTCCGTCTTCGTCAAAAATCTGCACTGAACTGTCAGTACCAGTAATTGCTCCGTACCCTTCAATAGGTTCACCGGGCTTTACGTAGTAGAAATTAGTTGACATTCCGATAACAGGAGTTTCAAAGTCGACACTGCAATATTCCATTCCCAAAACAGAGAATCTAGCATAGTAAGTTCCAGTCGCACAGGTGAATCCCATATATATATCATCTGAATCAAAGAACTCTGTTATATCAATATTAAGAGTAAGTAATGGTTCAGAAGGCTTCGTTGGAACAATATCCTCTCCATATGTTGCAACATACACATACAACATTTCTGTTCTGCCATCGTAATCCACCCACATAGTATTGATAGAATCGTTATCTCTAAGTTCCGGGTAATCAGCAATAGCATAGTGATTAGAACTGTTGCCATTAAGGACAAGAGCTATATGATGTGCACTTACTTCATAATTCGAGAATATATCAGATTCTATAATGATGCTGTCAGTAAGCTCCTGATATCCGATAGACCCACCCATGCTACCAAAAGAATCGGAATCGATAGAACTAGGCTGGATAACAAAAGCAATACCGTCAGCTGCAATTTCTTCCTGTTCGTCGATTTGATATGTATATCGCAAAGAAAATGAGTAGTCTTCATCTATATGCTGAGACGTATTAAGGAAAGCATAGCCATATGTATCAAGAACAGCTTCATTAAGAATTAAGACATCAGGGGAATAAGTTGTGTTCTCACAGATTACCCAATTCTCTTCAATAAATTCAGTCGAGTATCCATAATCAGGATCACCCTGAGACATAATAATAGTATAATTACCATCTTCAAAGGGAGAATACTCAGGTGAAGTATAGCTATCTGGAATAGAATTCTCATGGATAGCAGGATAAGGATCTACTTCAACACCACGAAGAATAAGTGTTCCAGGAGTAAAAATACCATTCTGACCATAGTATGACCATGTAAATGCACTCGTGCTTGAAAATAATTCTGAGAAATCAATCTCATAAGAGATAAGAGGTTCACTAGGTTTTACTACAACACCATTAGACGTATGTTCTGCTGCATACACATTAAACATAGAAGTTTCAGAATCGTAGTCATACCATATATCGTTATAGACAAATCGTTGCTTGATTCCTTCATATCTGGCACTGCAAACATCTGCCATATTAACCTGAATATGAATATATCCATCATTGCTGTAATAAATACCTATAGAATTATTGTTAAAAGAATATCCTGCTCCCTGAATATAGAAGCCAAATCTTCCACCGCCATCACCTACACCACTTGAAAGTGTAATTCTTCCGGACAGTGAATAATCAGGAGAAAACGAACGAATACCGTTGTATGTAGATGAACAACGAGCATTGCTTACATTATTGAGCATGACTACACGATTATCATACATAGTCTGTAATTCATTTATATTCCAATTGAATGTCTCAAAAGGATTTCTGTAATGACAAACAGTTACATCGCCCTCTGAAAAGAGAGCATATGCTTCATTCTCAACTACAGGTGCATCTGTAGGTTCAGGCGTAGGAATCGCTGTAGGCTCCGGTGTGGGTGTTACCGTAGCCACAGGCGTAGGAGTCGCTGTAGGCTCCGGTGTGGGTGTTGCCGTAGGCACAGGCGTAGGAGTCGCTGTAGGCTCCGGTGTGGGTGTTGCCGTAGGCACTGGCGTAG
>JAKSRK010000010.1 GCA_024403655.1 Saccharofermentans sp.
GCAATGTCATTAAGTTAAGATTACTAACTTAGTGATGAACAATTAAAATTACAAAATGAGATTAAAGATTGCGCAATCTTTAATCTCATTTTTACTTTTCCAGAAATTTATTGCAAAGCAAACAGACAGATACATTATCTGTCTATACATCTGTTCAATTTTTAGTTGTTTATGCTACTCTATAAAGGAATGTGTATTGAGATGCAAGTTGTGCAAATCGGTTACTATGCCGGTCTGGTCTTATGGGGATAAGAGAACTTGCTATCACAGATTCAAGATATGGCGGTGATGCCTTCCCAAGATAAAACAACCTGCATATATGTGCAGCAGTTGAAAAGTTGACTTTATACGTATATTTTCTTTGTTTTTTAGTAATGGCTACGTGCGAGGTAATCATTTCAACAAAGTTATACATAATAAGTTTGGCGTATATCTCTTGGCGAATGCACACCGCCTTTTTTGAATGAAATTTTAATAACCCCAGCGTGTATTTAAGATTTCTAAAAGATGTTTCAATTCCCCATCTTGATGCATAAAGTTTCTTCAGTAGTTCAGGTGGATATTCAGTAGCATCTAGATTCGTAAGAATTGTCTCATAAGAATCTTCTGACAATTCAAAGCGCACTATTCTAAACGTCAATTCGTAGAATACTTCCGGATCATGTTTTCTGCTTTTCATAGGAAGATAATCAAATGGACTAGTATGAGGAATAAAACGATAACAGTTTCTATCCTTGCATAGTTCCTTTATTTCTTTTGATTGTTTTCTTACTAGTTTGAGATTTATTGGAATGTCATATTCTCTTTCTGTTGGTAAATCAAAGCCCATTTTAATTCCGTTTTTTTTACCATCTTTTATTCGAATTAAAAAGAACCATCCTTTTTCTTGAATATGAGCCATATTGTTATAAGACTCATACCCTCTATCAGCAATAACTAATGCTTTAGGTATAGGGGATTTATCCACCATCTGTTGAAGAGAAGCATGTTCATTCTTATGTGCACCGTTCTGTATATCAGCTGCTATGTAAATATGCTTGTTTAAATCGTATAGAGCATTTAAATGCAAACTGTTATATGGTCCTGCATTACTAGCTCCAGGCAATCTGGTTAATGAATCGTTTGGGTTATCAGGTATTCTTATTTCAGAACCATCTACTGCTAATGTTACTAATTCGTTATCTGAATAATTTTGTACATTAGAATTAAAAGTGTTAAACACTTCTGCGAATGCTTCAGGTTTTAACTTGTTTCTTTGTTGGATGAAAGCAGATGGGGTTGGAAAGTTAATTTCCCCATTGAATAAATCCACAAGTTCATTTGCCAAGGTTTTAGCTTCCATTCCAATTAATCCACTGATTAACGATTCTACAGATATTTTCCTGTTTCTTGTGAAGTCGACTGCCGGGTTATGGCAATACTGTCGTGGATTATCTGATACCGAATTAATTGCAGATAGAAGTTTCTGTTTAATTGATGTAGGTTTCATGTTGTGCCTCCTTGAAATTAAGTTTCCTTAATTCCAAGGGCCTCTTTAGTTCTTTCATATAAGGAACTAAAGAGGCCACACATTTCATTTGAACTGTCAATACAAATTTGAGAAAAACAAGAAAAAAGACCCCCACATCTTTTCAGATGTGAGGATCTCTTGGTTGTCACCTTAACTTAATGACATTGCTCATCACGAGGGACCTTTTTGTTGGCCTTTTTGCCAGGCTGCTTTTAAGGCATTAAAAATCCCGACCCTCTCGGATCGGGAATAATAAGCAAACCTTTAAGCGTTGCTATCAAGCTCTCTTAACGAGGCCGGAACGCAGACATCTTGTGCAAACATGCATTGTCTTAGGGGTGCCGTCAACGATTACCTTAACGCTATGAACGTTAGGCTTCTGAGTTGTCAGAGCACGACGTGAAATCTGCGAACGCGTAATGCTTATCTTTCTGCCAAAAAATGTATCCTTCTGACAAATTTCACACTTAGCCATGGGAAACACCTCCTATCAATCTTTAAAACGCAAGAGCAATAATACCACAAGTTATTTAATCATGCAACAGTTTATTGAGAAAAAACTCTTCTTACACTAACTATTCTGTCACAGAGCTCACTATCAGAGTCAAAAGTGCTTAATCTCATTGTAGTTCCGGAGGCCGATACCATCAGCAAAGTGCCTGTATCGGTGCACACCGCCATGTCATATTCGACTCCCTCAACTTCTGATTCCAAGAATACTATATCACCCGGCATTATGCCTTCAGTAATAAGTTTACCCGTTACAACGTCATACTCAAGCTCAACTTCTGTTCCCATCTGCATCTGGCCTTCAACGGTCCTGGGAGCAGGAATACCGTTTACGCATGAACATACATATACCATTCCATTAACGGACATCCCCTGCATTGTTATTCCGTCTTCTTTATACATGCTGTTAACAAAGGCCAGCGCAGAGCTTACAAAGTATCTACAGGATACTTCTTCTATCTCCGCTCTGGGTGCAATCTCTATGACGCCTGAAGAGCCAATCCAGCCCGTCTCTCCGCCCGGAAGAGATACCTGATATACACCGTCTCTTTTAACATCAGCATAAAGGACCGTATTCATCATTACTCTTGTAATCAGAGTGCCCTGGCTGGCATGAGTCATTATGTTTTTGGATGTATCCGAGACTATAAGCTGATACTCATGAAGATCCGGTTCTACACTGTCAGTACCGCTGACAAGATCATTGGCCTTCATATAGCCTCTGATGCCGTCCGCAGTCTCTACAAGTAGATAACCATTATCCGACTGCGCGAGACAGTGTATAGGCTCATTGTAGAGCACCTGGGTGAGTCTGTCGGATGAACTCGAAGGTGCCGACATTATATCTGACACACTTTTATTAACAACTCTGTAGGAATCGTCATAGATAAGGTCAACCTGCTTCTCAACAAAGAGCTCGATGTTACTTCCCTTGAAGAATTCGGGAAGAACAGCAGGAAAGATATAAAAAACCGCCGCTATTACCAGTACGGTAACTGCTGCTGCAATTCCGAATCCGATAAAGAAGGATTTGCGCTGCCTGTTAACAGATGCTTCCTTCTTACCAAGTCCCCACATATCAAGCATATCTTCGGCCTTGCCGTATTCGCCGTAAGTGGTATCAACTTCGTTTAAGAAAGATGCGGCATCTTCGACATGCCTTATACCCTTCTCTTTTATCTCGAACTCTATGCCCTTATTGGCTTTCTTATTCCAAAAGCCGCCAAAAGCCTTATTCTCGCTGTTACTGTTAGTCTTCTTCATTTGTAACCAGACTGCAGATTGCAGCTGCGTATTCTCCTTCATGAGTAATGCTTACGGAAGTGCTTACTACTCCCATAGCTTCGGCAATCTCTTTTGCCTTGCCCTTGAGATGCAGTTGGGGAGCTCCTCCGACAGAAGGAAGTATCTCAAAATCCGTAAAAGCAACTCCACCGGCCATAACACCCGTTCCAAGAGCCTTGGAAGCCGCCTCTTTGGCCGCGAAGCGCCCTGCGAGATGTTCTGCCCTTCTTGCTGCGGACGAGGCCGAGAAAACGTATTCTCGCTCGCTTGACGTGAGCACACGGTCTATGAATGTATCCTTTTCTCTCATAAGGATATCTTCCATGCGCGATATCTTTACCATATCTATTCCTACGCGATTAGAGAACATGCCTTAGATCCTCTCTGCGTTCAGTATCTTGCCTGAGATTCTGGCATCAGATCCTGCAACCAGGTCTTCGTAAGGAGATGTGGAAACAATAAGTGTAGGGCGTCCGTTCGCACATCGTGCCTCAAGAAGGCTGTTAAGTGCGGATGCGGTTCTTCTGCTGAAAGTTGATTCTGCAGAATAATCGTCTATTGCCACAAAACGATATCCCTTAAGCATATCAAGCTTCTCGTCGCTGATTCTCTCGAGGTCTTCAGCCTTGAGATAGTATGCACTCTTGGCTTCGATTATCGCATATTTAACTGCAACTACGGCTAGATAGGTCTTGCCTGCACATGACGCATCGGAATAAACAGCAACGCCTTTACGACCTTCTTCTTCGAAAAGCGCCTTTACCTTAGCAAACTTAGTCTTACGTGCCTTCGCATCGCCGAAGCGGTCAAAAGAAAATGCCTTTATGGTATAAGAAGAATAGTCTGACATACCGGCCTCATTAAAAGCTTCTTCCAAAACTCCGGACATACATGAGGGGCATACTATCGTTCTGCCATCCTTTGTCTTAGCATAACCGCTGTCACCGCAGGAACTGCAGATAACCTTCTCCTCTTCGAAGTCAGGATCTATATTATTATCCTTTATATAAGACTGTCTTTCCAAAAGCAGCTGCTTCTCCCTTGCGTCAAGAGCAGGAACAGGCTTGTCGTCGTGTTCTATAGCAGCAATAAGCTTGGACTTTCTAACCTCAACAAGATCATTATCCAGAGATGCAAGCTTGGGATGAGCCTTATAAACAGCTAAGGCATGGTCTTCGGCAGCTATTCTGCGACGGGCAGCCGTGGAAGCTGCAACTTCGGAAATAAGCTCATTAATTGTCTTCATCTACGCCTCCGAACATCTCAAAGATAGGATCGCTAACACTTTCTTCTACTACTTCTTCCTGCTTCTCTTCTGCTTTTGAAGTCTCAGGCTGCTCTTCGGGAAGCTTAACTTCGGGAGTGATTCTGCCGTTAAGCTCAGCATAAGTTTTATGGGGATTATTATTAGCGGCTCTTCTAGCCCTCTTCCCCTTATTCTCCTGCTTCCTCATATTCTCATACGCCGCAGCAGCATCGATATCCGTTACACCTGCGGCATACCATTCGCGAAGCTTGTCTTCGACATGCTTCAAGGTGATATTACCTCTGAATTCATTTGCTCTGAAAGCATATTCGGCAAGTCTTACTTCAGGATTAAATTCTTCCAGCCAGCGATCAATTCTCGTAATATCCATGTCGTTGACTCTTCTGCGCATAAGGCGTCCCATAAGAGAGATAAGCTGCTCTCTCTTACTCTTCTTATCGTAATATGCCTTGAGCTTATCCGGAGTCGTATAGCCGTTCTTGCGCCATGACTCAGCCAGCTCATACATGCTATTCACTTTAAAGTGAATCTTACGGTCTCTTCCTTCTTCAAAAAGGCTATAGACCACGGAAGTATCAAACTTATACTCATAAAGACACTTATCGACAAGACGATACAAAAGATAGGACATATTGCCCATATAAAAAGTCTTATTAACGCTTCCCGCAAGAAGATTACGTGTCTCTTCGTCAGCCGACAGCACGGGATCGTCCATGACCCCACCCTTGGAGACTGCCGTCTTAATGTAAGAAAGCACTTCTGCCTTCTTAATATCCATAAGAGAAAATTTGTCTTCCTTAGACGTCAATAGCAGACCATTCTCAATAAGGTCTGCTACTGCTTTATCGGCGTCCGCTGTCGAAAGGACTCCGTAAGAATATATCTGTTCTTTTGAGAACTCCTTATATCCGCAATTCATCAGGAGCCAAAGGTAAATACAAATGGCTTCCTTGGATAATTCCTGTGCATACTGAGTTACAAATATATCAGGAACGGATGTATCGGACAGTAAGAGTTCGTTTCCGTTATTGGATTGATTCATTAAATCCTCTCCGTGATTTTACTGGGGGGCGGGCTCTCCGCCTTCTGCAGGCGCTGCCTCGGTAGGTGCGGGAGCGGACTCCGTAGGAGCTGCTTCTGTCGGTGCAGGTGCTGCATCTGTAGGAGCAGGGGCATCACTGGGAGCTACATCTGACGGAGGAACATCTGAAGGAGCTGCATCCGAAGGAGGAGTTGTCTCAGTTGTTGTAACTGTACCTGTAGAAGCATCGAAAGCAGCCTGAGTACCGTCAGCCTGAAGAGTACCAACCTCAACTATCGCATTGATTGTAGCGTAGGTTGTATTAGGAAGCTGAACACGGTTAATCTCATTACCGGCAGCATCGTACCAAACCTGATAAGAAGTTGCTGTAACACCATCGTGAGCGCCTCTTGTCTGATTACGTGTACCTACAGGCAAAGAACCGTTAGCTACATATGTAGTGCCGGCTGAACTTGTAGATATACGCTCTCCGATGAATTCAATATACTGACCGTCGGGAAGAAGGTGTCCGTAAATTGATATTGTAAGAACGCTGTTGCTGGGATCCCAGTAAGCAGTAAGAGCAATGGGATATCCGCTGTCGTTAGTAAATGCAAAATCCTGATTGCCCCAGTCAACTGCAGCATCAGTACCTGCTACAGCATATGAAGAAGGCCACTGGTGAGGATGTCTCTCATCTACCTGAAGGTTAGCCTTGATAACTGACTGATAAATCATGGAGCTTACCTGGCATACACCGCCGCCAAGGCCCTGCTCGGTAGTACCGTTAACGATAACACCTGCCTCAAGGTAACCTGCAGCAGCTGTACGCTGGCCGATATATCCGTTGAATGAGAAGCTTTCACCGGGCTGCATAACAAGTCCGTTAAGCTTCTCAGCGGTAATCTGAATATTGTGATTGCGGTTGGCAGATGCAGCCGTAGTAGAAGCTGAAGATGAGATAAGACCAAACTCACTCTGTATAAATTCTGTTGTAAGAGAAGGCTCTGCAACCTCAGCACTAACCTCAACCGTACCGGTATATGTGCCGGCATCAAGAAGTGCCTTAACAGAATCAACTGCAGATTCAACATCAACTACATAACCTGTCTGAGACTCTGTGTATTCAAATGCACATGTCTCAGCATTGAAGCCTGTAATAGCTGCTTCAACCGGGTCAGAGTTAACAGGATCAAGTACACCGTGAACGATGGGAGCAATATCCGTAGACTCAAGAGTATATGCTGTCTGATATTCTTTGTGTGTTGTCTTCAATGCCTCTCTTGAAGCATAAAGAGCAAGAAGGTCCTCTGCACTCTCAGTACCTGTAGGTCTCAGGTAGTTATAAGCTTCGGCAATTACCTGCTCCTCATTGGAAGCTATGGGAAGGCTTGTAAGATCCAAAGGATATGTTGTTCCGTCAAGCTGAAGTGAGATATCGATTGCAATGGGTCTCTCGGGCTGATTGGCACGAACTGCCTCTGTTGCCTGAGCCTGAGTCATTCCGCTTACGTCCACACCATTGATGAAGATGCCCTGAGGGAAGACATCTGCAGACAGGGAAGCAAGAAGTTCTTCCTGTGTAACCTTCTGTATGGAACCGTCAGCAGCGGTAATCTCATAACGCTTCTCGAATAAGCCCATCTTATAGCAGACACCGCCGGCAATGGCAGCAAGAACTACCAGTGTTATTGCAATGGCAAATGCAGGATTCTTCTTTGAAGACTTCTTACGGGAATTCTTCCTGACAGGAGCAGCACTTGAAGCTGATCTCTTTGAAGTCTTGGCAGGAGTACTGCTTACTCGCTTGGGAGCAGATGCGGTATACTGCGTCATCTCGCCCTTGGAAGAAGTATTCCTTACTCCGGGACGAACAGGGGCATTCCTCTTATTGCCATTGTCTGTTTTCTTCATTATCTCTGACCCTCACTCAGCTCAAAATTTACTATATAAAAATATAATTAAGAGCGGGGCAAACTTCAAGCCGATAATCACATAAAATGTACAGATTTTTTCTTAAGGAAATTGTATATTTTTATTTAGTTATCACTTAACACGTTACGAATGATATAATTAATTGGATTATGCTGTAACGAGGATACTGATGAGAAATAAAATCTTTACAATCCCTCATTTGTTTAAGCTCCTGTTCCTGTTGGGACTCGTGTTGGTAGTGCACTTTGCGTATATTACCAGTTTCTTTACCATATTCGGTAAAGCGATGGAGAATACGCAGACTGGTAACAACTACGAAGCTTATCAGGCTCTCGCGCCCATTATTACGCTGGCCACACTGTTCCTCGGTGACTTTCTTCAGATGCCCAGATTCTTCAGAAAGAAGAATATCGATATCGTCTCACAGACTCTTTATTTCTGTACGATACTTACTCTTGTTACGTTATCGGCAAAGGATCTTACAGAGCAACGTGCTTTCCCCCGAAGCGTTATTGTATTAAGTTATGCGTTCCTGCTTATGTATGTCTTTGTCTGGGAACTTTTATGCAGCTTCATAAGCCACAGGATGTATGACAACGGAGAACTTATAATCATCGGTTCGAACAAGTCGACCATGAATCAGGTCAGAGACAAGATTAACCCTTCTCTTAAAGGTATGGACCTGGATCTCAGCCGCTCCATCAGATATTCGGATAAGACGGCTGTAAGAGCTGCTATCAGAAGCAACGCCGAGATCTTTTTGTGCCCGGACGTTCCTGAGGACGTAAAATCCGATATCATTCTGTCTTGCGCCAAGCATAAGACTGTCGTTTATGTCGTACCCCAGTTCTACGAGATAAGCCTTTACCGTTCAAGGGTTATTAATCTTAACGACCTTATGGTAATGCTCGTTGACAGAATGGGACTTACTTTTGAGCAGAGACTGGTAAAGAGAGTAATGGATATCCTTATATCTATTCTCGCCATTATTCTGTCGGCTCCATTTATGCTTATCTTCGCAATCATAATTAAGCTCAGCGACGGCGGACCGGTATTCTATCGCCAGGAAAGACTTACCATAGATAACAAACCCTATAAGATTTATAAGCTTCGTACTATGAGAATTGATGCAGAAGCTGCCACAGGTGCTGTAATATCGGGTAAGGATGACCCTCGTGTAACGCCTTTCGGAAAGTTCTTAAGAAGATCCAAATTCGACGAAGTCCCCCAGTTTTTCAATGTCTTAAGAGGCGACATGAGTGTCGTAGGTCCCAGATCCGAGCGTCCGGAATTCGTTGCCAACTTCGAGAAGGAAATCCCCGGCTACTCGCAGAGATTTGCGGTTAAGGCCGGTATCACAGGTCTTGCACAGGTTGCCGGTAACTACGATACCACACCCCAGGATAAGCTTCGTTACGATTTGCTTTATATCAAGAACTATTCTGTCCTTCAGGATCTTAAGATAATGTTCCTGACAGCAAGAGCAGTATTCACTCCTCACCTCTATAACAGGACTTTTGAGGACAATAAGCAGACTTTTGTAAGCCGTGATAATCTTACGAACGGAGAGGATCATAGTGACCGAACAGTCTGATAAATACTCGGTGCTGATGTCAGTTTATGCCCGCGAGAAAGCAGAATATCTCAGGGTTGCTATAGAAAGCATCTTCGCACAGACAATTCAAACAGATGATTTCGTAATAGTATGCGACGGAAATCTTACCCCTGAGCTTGATGAAGTACTCTTCTCATACTGTGACAGAATTAATATCGTAAGGCTCCCCGAGAATGTCGGGCTTGGCAATGCTCTTAATGAAGGGCTTAAGCACTGCCGTCACGATCTTGTCGCGAGAATGGACAGTGATGACATATCTTTTCCTGACAGAATTCAAAAGCAGCTTCAGCTTTTTAAGGAAAATCCTGACCTGTCACTTATAAGCGGTACTGTCACAGAGTTTAAAGATGATATCAAAAACCTTGTCGGCAAGCGCGAGCTTCCCCTGTCAAATGAAGATATCAGGGCATTTTCACGTAAACGTAATCCTATGAATCACCCCGCCGTAATGTTCAGAAAAACAGCTGTTGAAGCTGCCGGCGGCTATAGTGAGAAGTATCCCTACTTTGAAGATTACTACCTCTGGGTAAGAATGCTTATGAATGGCTCCAATGCCCGCAATATCAGTGACGGTCTCGTCTATATGAGAGTGGACGACGATACTTTCGCGAGAAGAGGCGGACGTAAATATGCCTCCGATATGCTGTCGTTCCATAAATATCTTAAAGCCTCAGGCTGGTCTTCCCTTAAGGATTATCTTACGGGAGCTGTCCCGCATGCTCTTGTCTGCATCCTTCCTAATTCACTTAGGAAAGCAGTCTATAAAAAGCTTCACTGACCCTTTCTGAACTTCACTGCGTCTTCGTAAGCTTTAAGGGTATGTTCTCCACATCTTTGCCATGTAAAAGTCCTGGCTCTTGCAAGAGCTTTATCGACTTTGTTTTCCGAATCGTTAAGAGCTCTTTTTAAAGCCGAAGCAATATCTTCGGGGTTATTGGGATCACATAAATAGCCGCAGTCTCCTGCTACTTCGCTTAATGAAGACCCCGCGGTGGTAACTATCGGAACACCTGCCGCCATAGCTTCCAGCACCGGAAGACCAAATCCTTCAAAGAAAGAGATATATGCTACTTCAGCTGCCCCCTTCATTATGGGAATCATATCCTCATCGTCTACAAAGCCCGTAAAAATAACATTCTCCTTAAGCTTGGGATCGGATTCGGTTATGCTGAAAATCTCATCGTAATACCAGCCCTTTTTGCCGGTAATAACAAGCTTATATTCTTCCTTAATGCTGTCGGGAAGTTCCCTGTAGCCTTTAATAAGTCCCGCTACATTCTTACGGGGTTCCAGCGTTCCCACATAGAGAATGTATTTTGTAGGGATGCCATACTTTTCCCTCGTCGCGCTGTCTGCTTTGGGAGTGTTAAAGAAAGCATCATCTGCTCCCAGATAGGTAATCTCGATATCCTTATTCTTCGGCTTACTGCACGAGAGAGAATCCTTAGCGGTATTCTCTGATACAGCTACAATTTTGTCGCAGGATTTTGCGGTCTGCTTTATGTAGCCGCAGAACATGCGTCTTTTCCAGCCGATAAGGTACTCAGGGTGCAAAAAATAAGCCATGTCGTGGAAAGTAGATACCACGGCAAGGCCCGGATGTATAAGACGGACCGGATAGGGCATGGTGTAATTGGGGCAGTGCAAAACATCTGCTCCAATCTTCTTTACTCTGAACGGAAAGACAAACTGTTCCCATAAAATTCGAATATAAGTCTTCCTTAAAATTCTGGAATTTACGGGAACCATATGGAAATTCGGCGCATATATGCCGAATCCGTCAAGATCATCATCCTGAGTAAAAAGGTAGTACTCATTATCCTTATCGATCTTTTGAAGTCCGATAAGGATGCCGAGCATATACCTGCCTATACCGGTCTTATTCTTCTGGGTAGAAGTAAGGTCGATGGCAATCTTCATTTACAGAAGTTCCTTCCTGCCCTCTTCCTTAAGCTTTTCAACCATCTTCTTAATATCCTGTACTCTGGACTTGTCGCATACAAGGATGGCGTCATCAGTCTGAACAACAACCGTATTCTTAAGGCCTATGCCTGCGGCTGTTCTTGTCTTGCTTGATCTGTCGAAGAATACGCTTCCTTCGCAGTCGATAAGCTCAGTATCACCAATACGGACATTCCCGTTCTCATCAAGATCGAATACATTCTCAAGAGTGTCCCATGAGCCTACATCGTTCCATCCGAAGTCAGCGGGAATTACATATACGCCTTCCGCCTTTTCCATAATGCCGTAGTCTACGGATACATTCTCAAGAGTAGGATAAACTCTCTCAATGGCACTCTTCTCATCATCAGTTCTCAATGTATCGAATATTGATTCCATCTTCTCATACATATCGGGGAGAAGCTTTTTGAAGTAATCAAGGATAACGGATGCCTTCCAGATGAACATGCCGGAATTCCAAAGATAATTGCCGGACTCAACATAGCCCTTTGCTATCTCAAGAGAAGGCTTCTCTACGAACTGCTCAAGTCCGTATACTTCGTCGGATACTGGAGCATCCTTGTCGTACTTGATATAACCGTAACCGGTTGAAGGGAAAGAAGGACGAAGACCGATGGTAACAATCCTGTCTGTATTCTTAGCCGTATCAATTGCAAGCTTTAAGACTCTCTCATACTCTTTTACGTTACCGATATGGTGATCAGCCGCAAGAACTGCCATTACGGCATCTCCGTAAAGCTTCTTAAGTGTCATTGCAGCATAGATAATACAGGGAGCAGTATTTCTCTGCATGGGCTCGATAAGGATATTCTTACGGTCTACTTCATCGAAGAGAACCTTATCCATAAGCTCGGCCTGCTTCTCGTTTGTTACTATAAACGTATTCTCTCTGGGGATGACCGCATCGTAGTGCTTGATCGTCTCGTTAATCATCACATCTTCACCTGTAATCTTAACGAGCTGCTTGGGAGCAGACATACGGGACAAGGGCCAAAAGCGGGTTCCACCGCCGCCTGCCATGATAACGGCACAACTTAACATATTATTTCCTCCAAAAATATAAGCGATTTTGCTAATGTGAATTATAACTCACTTCATGTAGAATAATCCACATGGAGTATAGTTTTCTGCTGGGGTCCGACATGGACTTCACGCTTTTGATGCCGGGTCAACCGATATCTGATGTTAACCTACGTGCCGCGCGCGCCCTGATCGCCGCGGGCGGGGCTCTGACTATATCTACCGGAAGATCTTCCTTTCTTACCGGAGCCTATACAGATATGCTCGGCATAGATATCCCTATTATTACAAGTAACGGCGCTTCAATATTTGATCCGTCTTCTCGCAAAGAGATTTATTCTTCCCTTATCCCGGAAGAAACATGTAAGAAGCTTTTGGCTATATTTGTTGAACACGGCTCAAATGCCACAAGTTACAGCCCGGAAGGCATTTTCTACACGCCCGGAAGCTTAAGGCGCGAGTTCATTAGTAATTACAATAAAAACCTTCCTGACAGCAAAAAGGCTCCCGTAGGAGAGCTTACTGAGCAAATGCTTACAACAGTTCTTCCCCCTATCAATAAGTTCCTTCTTATCGATCCGGACGAAGAGACCTTGTCGTTGGTAAAGTCTATAGACGGACTTGAGATAGTAACCTCCGCCGCAGGCTTTTACGACATTATGAAGGAAGGCAATTCCAAGGGCAAGGGTCTTTTGATGCTCGCGGATATCCTCGGTATCCCTAAGAATATGACTTTCGCTATAGGCGACAGCGAGAACGACCTTTCCATGATTCAAAGTGCCGAGTACGGAATCGCCATGCAGAATTCAGATCCGAGTCTGTTAAAAGCCGCCTCCTACATCACGGGAACGTGCGAGGAAGACGGCTTCGCCAAAGCTGTATTTGATTATATTCTGCCGCTTGTCAGGCATTAAGAAGTCTGTCGAATCTGTCTACGATACTTCTCCAGCTGAAGTTGTCGTCTATATACTTTACTCCGTTCTCTCCCATTAACCTGCACTCTTCGTCGTGAGTTAAAAGGTATTTGATGCAGCCTTCGAACTCATAGAATCCGTTATAGTACAAAGCCGCATTACTTCTTTTGCAGTGACCTACAAGAACGTCACAGCCTGCCGTAACAAGAGCGGGACGCTGAAGCTTCATCGCTTCAAGAACTACTATTGAGAGGCTCTCATACTTCGAAGGAAGCACAAGGAACTTCGAAGCTGCTATAGCTCCATACTTATCTTCCTCGGATACAAAGCCCAAAGAGATTATGTCATCCGCCTTGGGAACTTCAATTATCTCCTTACCTACAAGTACAAGCTTAAGATCGGAGTCTTTGTTCCTGTTTTTATACTCTCTGAAGTATGTAAAAAGTTCAGGGCAGCATTTATTCTCGTCTATTCTACCGACATAAATCATGAAGTCGCCTTCTATGCCGAATTTCTCTCGAAATGCAGTTGCCGACACACCGTCCGGAACTTCTACTCCGGAGCCGCCGATTCCGTCGTTATCGGGAATATCCCGGGTAAAAGGGAAAAGTTTATTAACCAGTTCCTTTTCTTCGGGAGTTAAGAAGAAGAATGCAGAAGGAAGCTCAAACATCTTCTTAAACATAGGAATATGAATAGTCCATTCTTCGTGAGCCGTAGAGATAAGAATACCCTTCTCACCTACTGCCTGAAGTCCGTAATATGTCGTGTAGTAAAGATAAGTCATAAAGATAAACTTGTCGTAGCTATCTTTATTGTCCTTAAGCCAGTTAATAAGTGCCGGCGTCTCAGGTCCCTGAAGGCGCATCCATTCTTCCTGCTCCTCAGCTGAAGCATTACCTGATGCCACCTTATCGCAGTAAGGAGCAAACTTCTCCTGAACTCTTGGGTGGGCAACCGGGAATCTTCTGACCTTTACTCCCTCTATCATCTCTTCGTCAGCTTCATATTCGTCTTTCCATGTCACGTAGTCGATTGCTTTGGTCGTAGCAACCTCTACTTCGTGATCAGTATATGCAGCCATATGCTCGGCAAGCTGACGAGTTAATGTCTCAGCACCACCGTTAACCTCAACTCCGTATCTTTGTACTACAAAACAGATTTTCACAGGCCTGTAAACTCCTTAAACTGCTTCATGAACAGCTCGGATACATTCTCGTAAGAGAAGTCTTTGAGACGTTCGCTTTGTTCTTCTATCATCTTGGAACGAAGTTCCTTATTGTGCAGCACCTCATGGAGGCAGGCGGCAGCATAAGAATAGTCCTTATTCTCAAGAAGAATTCCCGTTCCGCCCAAAGTCTCAGGGATAGCAGATGAAGCATAAGCAATAATAGGTACTTTGAAGTACATGGCTTCTACCAACGGAACACAGAAACCTTCGTGTTCGCTCATGGAAACAAATGCATCCGCCGTCCTGTAGTAAGAAAGAATCTGGTTAAACGATATATGTCCCGGGAAGACTATATCTACGATTCCAAGCTTTTCGGCATAAAACTGAAGTCTCTCGGCATATTTTTCCATGCCGCCGGGATTGCCCACAAGAATAAGTCTTATGGGATCGTTATATAACTTCCTGTAAGCATAAAGCATGGAAATAAGGTCTTCCTGCTTCTTGTTGGGTGCAATTCTGCCGACAAAAAGAACATTCTTAATCTCGTGTTCGTTCTTGTCAGCTTCGCCGCCCATTCTGGTTATTGTGAATTTATCGGGCTCCTTCTCATAATCCTCGAAAGGAATCAGTATGGGACGCACCGTAAGAGGGCAGTTATAGCCGTAACCCAAAAGCTGCTGTCTGTTAAAATCCGACACGCAGAAACCACCGTCAAAAGTATCGTTTAATGCCTTTGTCTGCTCAAGTCCCTTGCTGCAAAGACGCGCAAGACGGCCACTGTAGCGCACAAAAAATTCCGGCGGAGTCGTATTGTGGTAAATAATATACTTTTTGCAGTCGTAATCCTTAATGAGCTTATTGAGCTCAGTACC
Organism: Saccharofermentans sp.; assembly: GCA_024403655.1. Classification (GTDB taxonomy): domain Bacteria; phylum Bacillota; class Clostridia; order Saccharofermentanales; family Saccharofermentanaceae; genus Saccharofermentans. Next base: position 15,082 of record JAKSRK010000010.1, read on the forward strand.
TGTAGAAAGATGATACAAAATAATATCGTCGGATTTGATTTTGGGAAGATTTTTGAACTTCTTAACGCCAAGAGCTTCAGCACTCTTACTTATATTCTCAGCGTAAATTCCCGTCTTATATCCGTGTTCTTTAAGCAGCTTACCTATAGCAAGGCAATCGTTACTTACCGCATCTCCGTAAGCTACCGTTGTCAGTATCTGGTAAACTCTCATTTATCTGTCCTCTGCTCTCTGCCGGATTTGTAAAGTTCCAGAATTCTTCCACGAAGCTCAGCTATCTCACGACGATTATTCTCAACCTCATCGAATACGCGATTAAGATTCCTATTAAAATCATTCTGCTGATAAACGGAATGATTGATATAAAACCCGAAAATCATTCCAGCAATCTTTTCTTTTAAGGTAACGTACTGAGGGACCACCGTCTCATGTTCATGAATATCCTTAAGAAGGTCTCTGATATAAGTCTCATTGGAACCTGAAGCCATCATGTTAACTTCAAAAAAGCTAATGGGAAAATCCACCGCCTCAAAGTTCTTCCCCGTGAGTGCTTCGGCCATCATCTCGCGAGCGGTCGACATTAGCGGGCCTCCTTGGATGAAGCATTTAAGTCTTCAAGACGCTTAATCTCTTCCTTAAGAGACTCTATCTCATTTCTTTGGTCTACTATTGTCTCAGCAAGGTAAGCATAATACTGATTAAGTGTGTTTTGCTGCTGCACTATAGGCAGGAAGAAAAATCCCGCCAGCTTTCTTATACACCTTTTTACAAAGACCTTTATCGGATTTCCGACAAGAAGCTGACAGGGCTGTACTTCGTAATTATAAGAAATATATTCAAATGCGCTATCGAGGCCTGAAGGTCCTTTGCAATCAATCTTATCGGCAAAGGAAAGTGGTATCTGATCAGCACCGCTTGCCTTTATTTCCGCCCTGATTCCTTCCATGATCTTGGTAACATCGATTTGTTCTGCCATAAATACTCCCGATTCTTTATTTACGTGGAAATTCCTTCATCAGAGAACTTCCACTCCTGTTCAAGGTCAAATGTACCGACTCTTCTCGTATTATTGACAATCTCGATCTCACATGCCGTCTTCCAGTAATCTATCGGGAGTCCGTCGCCCCGTTCTATGGAAAAACCGACAACATATTTGCCCGAGAGAAGTTTGGTATTCTTCAACGTGATCTCGTAGCTTCCGTCCTTACTAATATCGAAGTTCTTATACTTCTCGATTCTTGTATTAGTACCAAAGATATTAAGTCCGTCGTCTTTATATATGCCGACTCCGAGTACCGCGTCTTCAATTTTATCTCTGACCTTATAATCTATGACGAATCTGATGTCCTCTCCCGTTTCAAAAATCTTCTGATTTTCGCCTTTTTTATTAAAAACTTTTACTTCGCTGATTTTTACCTCACCGGATCCCCAGCGAAGATTATTCTCGCTGTTAGCTACTTCGGCCCTCTGGACAGGTGTCATGCCTGACAAGAGCGCTTCATTCCTCTTACGGATCTCGCCCATAAATTCAAGATATTGCATATGAATTATGTCGGGCTTTCCTTCAGCGACAACTTTACCGTCATGAATCCATACGGACTTATCACAGAACTGCTCTATCTGCTCCAGGGAATGGGATACGATAACAATCGTGGTACCGTTATTTCTTATCTCTTTGAGCTTGTTAAAACACTTGGCCTGAAAGTTCGCATCACCTACTGCGAGTATCTCATCAATAAGAAGGATATCCGCATTAACGTTGATGGCAACCGAGAAGGCCAGTCTCATGTACATACCAGAAGAATATGTTCTTACAGGGTTATCGATAAATGTACCGAGTTCAGAAAACTCTACTATCTCATCAAGTCTTGCATCGATTTCTTTCTTGGAAAGACCGAATATGGATGCGTTGTTATAGATATTCTCACGGCCTGAAAGGTCGGGATGAAATCCTGCTCCGAGCTCCAAAAGACTCGATACTCTTCCGTTAACTTTGATTGTTCCTTCATCAGGAAATAAGATCTTAGTCATCAGCTTAAGAAGAGTACTCTTACCGCATCCGTTATGACCGATAAGACCTACTGACTCACCCTTCTTTATATCAAGATCGATATTCTCAAGAACTACTCTGTTCTCGTGGCGATTTCTTTCCCAGAATATAATTCTTTCCTTAAGGCTGTTGCTCTTATCAAAATATACTCTGAAAGTCTTCTTTAAGCCGCGGATCTTAATTGCCAATTCATTATCTTCTGCCATATCAAAGTTCCTCCGCAAACCTAATCTGGAGCTTCCTGAAGATTACAATTCCTGCTGCAAGGAAAACGAGTCCTATAAGCAAAGTAACAGCAAGAGAAGAAAGGTCCGGTGTAGTTCCGTAATAGAAAACGGCCCTGTAAGCATTGATTATGGGATACATGGGGTTCAATGAATAAAGAGGCATTAATCTCTCGGGAATAATTGACTCAGGATAGCAGATAGGAGTTGCAAACTGCCATGCCATCGTGACTATTCCCAGAATATGCTCAAGGTCACGTAAATATACAGTAAGTGAAGATACAATCAGTGCAAATCCCAGCGCCATTATATATTCTACAAGCATAATAAGCGGGAGACATAAAATACCCGTAACTGTAGGTACTACACCTGATATAAGGGCTACGACCAATACTACAATGAAGCTTAAAGCCATATTGACAAAACCGCCCGTAACATAAGCAATCGGTATTACTTCTCTCGGGAAATATATCTTCTTAATCAGGTCCTTCTGGACAATTATTGAGATAGAACCTCCTACCAGAGCCGATGAGAAGAATATCCAGGGAATAAGACCAACGAAGAGATAGAGATGGAAATTAGGCAAATCATTTCTCATCAGAGTCTTAAACAGGAAATAGTAAACTACAAGCTGCAGCAGGGGATTAATAAAAGTCCAGGCAAAACCTAAGATGGAGCCTTTATATCGGCTCCTTAAGTCTTTCCTGACCATGCTGAAGATCATTTCTCTATATGTATATAATTCCTTAAACATATCTGTTTCTGTATGCTTCAAGTACGCTTACAAGCGTATCGTTAATATCATATTCAGGTTCAAAACCCGTATCACGGCTGAGCTTACTGATATCAGCCCTGTAATGTGTCAGCTGATTGTCATCAAGACGAACAGGAAGTTTAGTCTTGTCAGAAGCTGCTGCGCTTTGTTCTACAAGAGTTCCAATCATATCCCTGATGTAAAAGCTCTTACCGGAACCGACGTTATATACTTCGCCGGGCTGCCCCTTCTCACCTAAGAGTCTGTACGCTCTGACTACATCTCTTACATCGGAAAAATCTCTCCATGAATCGAGATTACCATACTCAAAAGTATCGAGTTCACCCTTCTCAAGAAGTGCGATTCTCTTACAATAATCCGTAACTACGAATCCTTCCTTCTGAGTAGGACCTATATGGTTAAAAGATCTCGTGAATACAGCCTTAAGACCCTTCTTTGCAATCAAAAGCTTAAGGATGGCTTCCTGAGTATTCTTGGATATTGCATATGGTGAATTGTCAACCAAAGGACAGGATTCATCGATATCTGCTCCGGATGCAGCTGCCATATCGTACTGATTGGCAGAGCCTATATAAAGGATCTTTGTATCGGGACAATATTCCAAAACTGCCTCTGCTATATTGACTGACAGGTCAACATTCAGATGCATTGTAAGATTAATATCTTTCCAGGAAATAAGAGGAGATGCCTGTCCCGCAAGATTAAAAACGATGTCGGGTCTGATCTTGGATATAAGATCAAAAGCTTCCTTCTTATTAAGCATATCGGCCTTAATGACATCGTCTCCGTTCGAGACGATGTCAGTGCCGATAACTTCATAACCGTTATTTTTAAGTTCCTCGGTAAGGGCTGAGCCGGCAAAGCCCATAGCCCCTATAACAAGTGCCTTCATATATTAAAGTCCGTTCTCTGCTTTTACGATCTTAAGGTCGTTCTCTACCATTCTCTTTACAAGTGATGAGAAGTCAATATCTCTCTTCCATCCAAGGCTCTTCTCAGCCTTTGCAGGATCTCCAAGGAGAAGCTCTACTTCAGCAGGTCTGAAGAACTCAGGGTTAACGGAAACAAGAACCTTACCGGTCTTGACGTCGATACCCTTCTCGTCAACACCTTCGCCTTCCCACTTAAGCTCGATTCCAACGTGCTTAAATGCTGTATCGGCAAATTCTCTTACTGATCTTGTCTCATTTGTAGCAATTACGTAGTCGTCAGGTGCATCAGCCTGAAGCATAAGCCACATAGCCTTAACATAGTCCTGAGAATGACCCCAGTCTCTCTTTGCATCAAGATTACCGAGTTCAAGGTGATCCTGTAAGCCGAGGGAAATCATAACAGCTGCGTGAGTAATCTTTCTTGTAACGAACTCAAGTCCTCTTCTCTCGGACTCGTGGTTAAAGAGGATACCTGAGCATGCGAACATGTCATAGCTCTCTCTGTAATTCTTTGTTATCCAGTGACCGTAAAGCTTTGCAACTCCGTAAGGTGATCTGGGATAAAAAGGTGTCTCCTCGTTCTGAGGAACAGCCTGAACCTTACCGAACATCTCGGAAGTAGAAGCCTGATAGAATCTTGCTTCCGGCTTTACAATTCTGATAGCCTCAAGCATGTTAGTTACACCAAGAGCATCGATATCTGCTGTGCCGAGAGGTGTATCCCAGCTTGTCTTAACAAATGACTGAGCAGCAAGGTTATAAACCTCGTCAGCCTGAGAAATCTTCATGGCAGTAACAAGAGAAACGGCATCTGTCATATCAGCATAGATAAGGTGAACCTTATCCTTCAAGTGCTCGATATTACCGTAATCAACGGTAGCCTTTCTTCTCCAGATTCCGTATACTTCATAACCCTTCTCAAGGAGAAGTTCTGCAAGGTAAGACCCGTCCTGTCCTGTGATTCCGGTAATAAGTGCCTTTTTCATATAAGTGCCTCCTGAAAATTAAACAAAAAGATTATATCACAAGGTCTCTCTACTAACAAAAGAGAAGGCCTGTTTGTATGTATTTGCAGCATCCTGCCACGAATAAGAAGACGCACGGGCTATAAGTTGTTCGCGTATAGCCTCATCCGGCTCTGACGAACACACTTTAATAAATGCTTCGGCAAAAGCATCTGCATCCATGGCGTCAACCTTAAGTGCCAGGTCTCCCGTAACTTCCGGAAGACTTGATGTATTTGAAATAATAGGATATGTTCCACACGCCATAGCTTCTGTAACCGGCATTCCGAATCCCTCGTAAATACTTGGATAGACAAAAGCCTGAGCGCAACGGTAGAGATCTCTTTTCTCTTCCTGAGTAATATATCCTGTCTGGACTATTCTGTCCTTTACAGGGCTATCATTTATAGCAGCGAGTGTCTCCTCACTATGCCAGCCTACTCCTCCGGCAAGCACGAGTTTGACGTCAGGCAAATCAGCCGAAGCTTTCTCAAAAGCCTTTACAATAGTCTTTATATTCTTGCGAGGCTCAAGTGTACCGACATACAAAAGATACTTATCGGCAGAGTATTTCTCGCTGATTCTCTTCCTGGCACCAAGTTCTTCTTCCTCGCTTGTAAACGGTTGGTAGTAACTCGTGTCCGTACCACAGGGAGCAACAAAAATTCTCTCATCGGGAATTCCCAGAAGCTCCTTAATCTCACTCTTTGAGAACTCGGATATCGTCACTATTGCATCTGCCTTCAGAGCTGACGGCTTCAGATGCTTTTGCAGAAGACGCCTGTTCCTGTCATCCATAGTCTCGGGATATCTCATGCATACCATATCGTATATGGTTATTACGCTCTTACCCTTAAGGCCCTGAGGAACAAGATAATTAAAAAATACTGTCATGTCGGCCGAAGAAGATGTTAGCTTCTCGTAAGGACAGATTCTGCCGCCCTTGCCGAGTCTAATATATGCACCCAAAGGCATATTCTTTACGACATGAAGTCTGTTCTTATCGTAAGGTAACCCCAGATTATTCTCAACATTTACGTGAGCTTCGTTCCTGCCCAGGAAATCAAAAACATGCATTTCAAAATCGCTTGAAGAAGACACGAGTTCTCTAAGCGTACTGGCGGCATAAAAGCCTATTCCGGTCAAATTCTTCTGTGCAAGCGGTTGCACATTAAATGCGATCATTTGTGTTTGTTCCCTTTTTTGGCATAAGACTCAGATTTCTTAATGCTTAAGAATATGAAGTAGCCGTCTTCTTCGAAGATTCTTACCCCTCCGAAGACTGAAATCATCTTATTCTTGTACCAGTCTTTACGCTTGGTAACTAATAGCATTCTTCCACCTGTTTTAAGCCTGTTAAAGCCCTTCTCGATAAAAGCCTTGGCGACTTTGAAATCGGTATGGTAAGGCGGATTAGACAGGATGACAGTATATCCTTTATCTGTCACGGCTTCAAGTCCGTCTCCGCACACGGCAGAAGCGCCGGCAAAACCGTTGGCAGCCATATTATCTGCTGCGCATCTAACGGCATTTGAATCGATGTCAGTCATGGTTATATTAGCCGGCTCCACTCCGAAGCAGCATGCTGCAAGACTGACAATTCCGGTCCCGCAGCCTAAGTCCAAAAGCTTATCTTCGGGCGTAAAATCAGCATGCCTTAACATAGCAACAGTCCCTCTGTCTGCTCCTTGCGGAGAAAACAGAGAGACATCTGTTGATACTTTTATCTTTTTGCCGTTAAATTCGGCTTCGTACATCAAAGACGACCCTTTACGAATGCGGACATCTCATCCTTTACCTTGGAGAGAGTATTCTGAGCGCCTTCCTCAGTATCACCGTATACGCCGAAATATATCTTAAGCTTAGGCTCAGTACCTGAAGGTCTTGCACATGCCCAGTCAAGGCCCTTGTCACCACCAAGCTCGTAAAGAAGAACGTTGGACTTGGGAAGATCAAGTACGGATGTCTTGATACCATCCTCTGTGAACTCGTAGCGTACAGACTTCTGGTAGTCTCTTACAGCCTTTACTGCAGGTCCGCCGATAAGAGTCTTTGCATCCTCAATGGAGCTTGCCTTCTCAACATCTTCTCTTAAGGAAACCATGCACTCGCCGATCTTGGAAATACCTTCCTTGCCCTCAAGAGTAAAGCTTACAGCCTGCTCAAAACCATAACCGTGCTTCTTATAGATTCTCTCAAGACGGTCAAAAAGTGTCTCACCTCTGTCGAAAGACTGAGCTGCCATACCGCAAACGAGCATTGCTGCTACTACGGCATCCTTATCTCTTACATCAGTACCGGAAAGGTAACCATAGCTCTCCTCAAAACCGAACTGGAAGTGCTTGTCACCGAACTCATCGTCGAATTTGATTCTCTCACCGATGTACTTGAAGCCTGTCAAAGTCTCCTGAAGCTCTACGCCGTATTCCTTACAAACACCTGCACAAAGCTTTGTTGATACGATAGTAGTACAAGCGAAAGAGTTCTCTTCGAGTGTTCCCAGTCTCTTCTTGGAATCAAGAATATAGTCAAGAAGCATAAGTCCTACCTGATTACCGGTAAAGCACTTATATGTAACTTCTCCGTTCTCTTCGCATCTTGCAGCGATACCGAGTCTGTCTGAGTCGGGATCTGTACCGAATACCAAAGAAGCATTGACCTTCTTTGCAAGTTCGATACCAAGAGTAAGAGCAGCGGGATCTTCGGGGTTGGGGCTCTTAACAGTAGGGAAAGCTCCATCGGGTACTTCCTGCTCGGGAACGATATATACGTTATTAAAGCCTGCTCTCTTAAGGATACGTCTTACGGGCTTGTTACCTGAGCCGTGAAGAGGAGTGTAAACAATGCTCATGTCAGCCTGACGAGCAATGGCATCCTTATCGATAATAAGTTCTGTAAGCATCTCTGTATAAGCGATATCAACCTCAGGGCCGAATCTCTTAATAAGACCTGCGGAAACAGCCTCGTCAAAATCAGCAATCTTAACGTTTCTTACATCAGAGAACTCACTCATATTAGCAAGAATCTCGGAAGCTGCTTCATTTGTAACCTGACCGCCGTCTTCGCCATAAACCTTATATCCGTTATACTTCGGAGGATTGTGTGAAGCAGTAATCATTACACCACAATATGCGTTAAAGTATCTTACTGAGTAGCTGCACATGGGAACAGGACGAAGCTCATCGGAAAGATAAGACTTAATGTTATATGCAGCGAAAGTAGCTGCTGCCACCTGTGCAAACTCCGGAGAGTAATGTCTGGAGTCAAAAGAGATTGCAACACCTCTCTGCATTGCCTCTTCGCCCTTGCTGACGATATACTTGGCAAGTCCTGCAGAAGCCTTTGCTACAGTGTACTTGTTGAGTCTGTTGGTACCTGCACCAAGGACACCTCTTAATCCGCCTGTACCAAATTCAAGATCCTTATAGAATCTGTCCTCAATCTCCTTCTCATCAGAAGCTATTGCCTTGAGTTCTTCTCTTGTAGCTTCATCAAAGAATGAGTCTGTGCTCCAGGTCGTGTAAAGTTCTTTGTAATCCATACTTACCTCCTCAATGTCAGTTATCCTAAGCTGACTATATCATATTTATGCTTTCTTGCCATGCGTTTTTACAGGCATTTTCTTTCTCATGTCAAACAGACAAAGCAAAAGGATACCGGCTGCTCCGACAGCTGAGATCATTGCTCCTGTCTTAATCCCCGGAGGAGAAAAATCAAGAACAATCTCATGCTGGCCCTGTCCCGGATTAATTCCGATTAGAGCATCCTGATATACGATTATCTGCGCAGGCTGTCCGTCAATAGTAAGAGTCCAGCCCTTCTCGTAAGGAATGGTTGTAAGAATCATGCTGTCATCCATAAGATTAGTGCTCAGTTCCACGTGGCCGTTCACAACACTTGTTACAGAAACGGAATCTGTATTGATATTTCCAAATCCGTCCCTAAACGCATTCATATCAAAATAAGCAAAATTAACATCGATATAACTGAAGCAATCGGAGTCAGATACAATCGATACATTAACAGTGTCACCGACTTCGTAGCTTCCGAGCCTTACTACACCCGAATAGAAGGAGTTAGCACCCCACTGAGTATAGAATTCTCCGTTAACGTAAATGCTACAATCTGAAAGGCATCTGGCTGAAGATACGTTAAGGTAAAGTTCGTCGGCAGACTCTATATCAAGTTCATAATTAATGATTATCGGGAGCTCACTGTTCATTCGGTAAAGCTTGATAAGGTCTTCTCTGTAAGCTGCTTCCGTCTCAATACCGAGTGCATCACTGTCAAAGCCTTTCTGGCTGTCTGAAATCTCTTCCGTCTCAGTTTCCTCGTCATTTGCAGAATTCATATACAAAGATACGTCGATGTTCTCGCAGTTGATAAACTCAGGCTCAGGAATTTCTGCGGGAATAAAGAAATCATCTTCAAATGCTCCGGGGAACATAGAATTAAACCAACTGTTACGGAACATAAGATAATCCTTCTCATACTCGGCCGTCTCTAGAGAATAAAAATCAAAATCAAATGCGCCGGAATCAACCGGAAAAGCCAGGGGCAATACACAGCTGTTACGATAAAGCGTAAGGTTGTTATCCCAAGAATCAGAAGCAAGCTCATCGGCTACAGAATAGGGACTTCTTGTCATCGTATAGCCGACAGACATAAAGCCATCCAGATCCGGAGAAGCAAAAGTGTATCCGCTGGTGAAATAATTGTAATTTACCGTATAGCCAAACTGCTTCAAGAATCTGTGAAGAGACTTATTGGAGTTGGAATTGAATAATGAAACTCCTCTGTAGTTCGCATAATAAGATCCGGTATCGTCAATCTGATTAGTCTTAAGGTTCGGACTGATTTGCTCGAGCTCCATTCTAAAGCCCGGGTTATCTGAAGCCTGAGCCGCTAACTCTTCTATAGCTCTTATAGATTCTGAATACTCTTTTGCATTACAAGAATTTAAAGACAGTGTAGAACGGCCTGCGGACATCATTGGCGCGAAGAATACTACTTCTACCGTAACCAAAATATACGTGATTACCGGTACAAGCTTAGGCATGTCACGAAGCTGCTCATGCCATTTATCATTTCGAAGAAGAAGAGCAATACCCGTGAATGCCGCTACAAGACAGAGATTACAAAGGAAGATTTTCTCACGGCCCTTCATTTCGCCGAAGCTTTGAGCCGCAAATAAAAGCACAAGCAGTATTCCGCCGGTTTTAAGAATCTCATCAAAAGCTACTTCTTTAATCTTTGTTAAGCTCTTATGCGCCACGATAAGGAAAAGCGGATAGAAAACAAATGCTTCTCTGTGGAAGAACCAGTTGGGTGTGTCAAAGACCTGCCAGGCAACGTCAAAGAAATTGATGAGGAAAACAAAATATACGGCAGCAAACAAAATGCCGTAAAGCTTCTTTTCTTTCTTGGAAGTAGCCTTTGAAACGAAGAATAAGGTGCAAAGAAATGTTACGAATACACTTATAAAAATGTAAGGAAGATTCTCTGTAAGGAACTCTTCCGTAGTGCCCAGGAAAATCTGATCCAGGATTCCCGTAAAGGTAAAGCCTACATAGTTCTCCGTAGCTTCTTTTGCCGTAGGATCAGCGTTTACTAGCGTATCGATTCCTACCGGAAGAAGAATGACGCACATGGTAAATGCACAAAGGACGGCAATAAGAATGAATCTTCCTACCTTCCTTCCGGCTTTCTTTTTGTCGGCAAAAGCACCTTCGGAATAAAGTCTTACGAGCAGATAGAAGAAGGAATAAATGCCGACCATATAGGCAATGTAGTAATTACTTAAGAACAGAACAAGAAGGGTTGCAATAAGACCGGCCTTCCTGTCGCTTTCGATAAAAGCTTCGGTAAAGTACAAAAGAAGCGGCAAAAGAGCATAACCGTCAAGCCACATTATGTTGAACATATAAAGCATGATAAATGACGAGAATGCATACATTATGCCGAAGAGGACCGACCATGAAGACCCCTTGCTTCTCTTCTCAATAAAAAGACACATGAAAGCCGAGGACAATGCCATCTTCAAACCTACGATAAATGCTACAAATTCACTTGTCTGCTCGGGCTTAAAAAGCAGGATAAGAAGATTTAACGGACTCGCAAGGTAATAACCGAACGTACCCGCCATATTCTTACCCATACCCAAGGTAAAAGAATAAAGCATCTCCTTTAACGAACCGGCGCTAAGAAGCATACTTCTGTACATAAACAGGAACGGTGCATATTGTGCTTCCAGATCGGAAATCAGTATTGAATAATCACCACAAGGAGAAACTCTGCTCATCAAAAGCAGAAAGGCATAACATACTGCGGCTAATAAAAAAGCAAGCAGAGGTTTGATATTAAAACTGCCTTTATTTACATTGTGTTTTACTTTGGGGCTACGCCCTTTGCCGGCGCTTAGTGAGGCAACTTCTTTCATTTGCACGCTCCAATTATGAATTGTATGCCAAGATACTTTTAGATTATAATACAAAGTAAATAATGTTCCAACTTAAACGGAACCTGTTCGGAGGCAGATAAATGCTCATAAGTCTTATTGTTCCTTGCTATAACGAAGAAGAATCTTTACCCATACTCTACGCTGCTTTGTGCGATGTAAGAAGTCAGGTAAGCGACAAAGAGTTCGAATTCATTTTCGTTAACGACGGAAGCCGCGATAAGACAAGTTCCGTTATAAAGGACATCGCCTCGAAGGACAAGGATGTCAGATATATTATCTTCTCAAGAAACTTCGGCAAGGAAGCAGCAATGTTCGCAGGACTTCAAAAGGCTGCCGGCGATTATATCGCTATCCTCGACGCAGATATGCAGGACCCGCCTTCTCTTATCCCTTCGATGATTGAATCTCTCGATAAGGACGAAGCCGACATCATCGCGGCACGAAGAGTTACCCGTAAGGGCGAGCCTCCGATAAGAAGCTTCTTTGCAAGATCGTTCTATAAGTTAATCAATAAGATGTGTGATGTTGAGATTGCAGACGGCGCCAGAGACTTCAGGCTCATGAAGCGCTGCGTAGTTGATGCGATAATCGCTCTTGATGAGAGACAGCGTTTCTCAAAAGGTATCTTTGCCTGGGTTGGCTTCAGAACCAAGTGGGTTGAGCATGAGAATGTTGAGCGTGTTGCCGGCGAGACAAAGTGGAGCTTCTGGAAGCTTTTCAGATATGCGATTGACGGTATTGTTGCCTTCACGACCGCTCCCTTAAGATTCGCCACATACTGCGGTTTTGGATTTGCTTCGGCCGCCTTCATATACATGGTTTACTACTTTATAAGGGCCGTCATCCTTCGTATCTACGATCAGGTTCCCGGTTACCCTTCACTTCTTTGTATCCTGCTTTTTATCGGTGGTCTGATTCTTATGGCTCTCGGACTTCTCGGTGAATATATCGGAAGAATCTTCATCGAAGTAAAGAGAAGACCTCAGTACATCGTCGCCGAAGAAGAAAAAAGAGAAAACTGATTATCTTCTGGCCATATAGCGGTAGAAGAACTGATCCTCGTAGTCGTACACGAAGAAGTTCCCATTTACGGTCTCGGCGTAGTCTTCGACTCTTATATCTCCGAATGAACCGATTTCTTCCGTAACGTCAGCTTGAGCTCTGTTTTTGGTTTTATAACCGACTAATAGTATTTGCTGAAAGGCTACGAATGCCATAGCAATAAGTATTATGACGCTTCCTATTAACTTAATGCTTAACTTACAGGTGATTCTTCCTGTCTTTTTGTCGATGTTCGTATCAAAGAAACGTCCGATAACAGCCATAAGCATAACGCACAATGCAAACTGAGCAGGCATAGCTCCTCTCATTGTAAGATCATTGAAGTTAGAAATCTTATAAAACGGCAGAATCATTAGAGTTCCTACAGCAACCCACAAAAGCTTGTCCCTGCCATATGATTTATACAGAAGCAGTACCGAAGGAACAATCTCAATGAGCATTACAAGGATATAGGCAAACAAGAGCGCTGAAATACTTTTATAGAATGACAATGTCGTTCCGGATACTGATGTTGCAGATGAGTTGGCCATATACATAGGTGCAAAACAGCCAAGGATTGTCAGAGCAGATACAATGTTGGCTACACTTAATACTCCCTTTATACCCTTCTCTTTTGAAAGTAACGCATAGATTGCAATCGGAAGAACTCCTATGGTTGCCCAAGGAGAATAAGTAAACAATATTCCGCCAACCAATCCGATATGCTTGTTGCTTTTTGAAGTCATTAGCAAAATAACTATCAGCCAGCAAGGTATACACTGGTTAAACACATTAAGAAGATTATTTATATTGCTGATATATGAAATGTGTTCTGTCCAGCCTTCAAGCCACATCCAGGGCTCCGTTCCCTTGAACATGTAATAAAAATACGGGAGTACGTCAAGACCCGAATAGCATATGAACATAAAAAGAGAGGCATGTGTAAACTTCTTGGTGAAGAATGTGATTCCGATTAATATCAAAAATGTACCAAAGGCGGACCATATTACAAGAAAAATATTAGCAAAGTTAAATCCCATAAGCTTGCCCAACAAGGCCGGAATCATCCAAAATGTCGAATAATAAGAATATGCAACAGTACAATCCGGAAGCATGGCGTTAACTATGGGATTGGACTGCTTGGAAAGATCATAATAAATAGGCCAGTTGTAGTTGACCAGATCTCTTAACATTGCTCTTCTGAAGGCATGGTCATACATGGGAGCAACGATCTCGCCTACTCCTGCGATTATGGTAGAAACCAGAGAGAAAATAATAATTGCAGCAAACTGCGTCTTTGTAAGCTCTATTTTCCTGTCAGACGAAAGGCTCTGCTCATTTTTTAACGCAGATACAAGTGCAAATATAAGTAAAGCCGACGCAGGAAGTGCTATCAAAAGCTTAATCCAGCCGAGTACCATAATAATGGCAGGCAAAACAAGATAACACAAAGACACGAGAAAAAATGTGTTATAGCTTATGCTGATATTATCTGAACTTTTTCTATTTCCCTTAAGACTTGATATTTCCTGCATAAGCTAGATTCTATATGCTTTTATGTATTTTTACAAATAAGCCAATAACAAAAGTCCCGACGTTTGCCGGGACTTTGTAATTAATACTTGGTTAAAACAAATTACAGCTGAACTGTAACCACTTCGATAACCTGAGGCTCAAGGGGCTTGTCGTTATAATCTGTTCTGGTCTCAGCAATCTTATCAACGACTTCAAGACCTTCAATAACCTTACCGAAAGCAGCATAAGAACCGTCAAGGTGAGGAGCATCTTCGTGCATGATGAAGAACTGTGATCCTGCAGAATCGGGATCCATAGCTCTTGCCATAGAGATAACACCTCTTGAATGCTTAAGGTTATTTGCTACGCCGTTTCTGGCGAACTCACCCTTGATGTGGTATCCGGGACCACCCATACCTGTTCCGTCGGGGCATCCGCCCTGAATCATGAATCCGGAGATTACACGGTGGAAAGTAAGTCCGTTATAAAATCCCTGGCCTGCAAGCTTGATAAAGTTCTCAACAGTGATAGGAGCAATCTCGGGGTAAAGCTCAATCTTGATATCACCCAGGTCCTTCATAGTGATTGTTACAATAGGATTTGCCATTGTTTATTACCTCTCTCTTATTAATTTTTACGTTAATTAAGTCAGTATCCTGATCAATAAAAAATAAAAGGCTCCGGAAAACTCCCGGAGCCTTAATTATACCATATGTTAACGAATCAGGCTTTAAAAGCATTAATCCTTAACGATCTCCTTAAGAGATGTTGCAAGTCCTGCAAGGCCCTGAATCTCTGAAGGAATAATGATCTTTGTTGCCTTACCGTCTGCTGCCTTCTCGAATGCCTCAAGGCTCTTGATAGCTACAAGACCCTGATCTGCACCTACATCCTTAATCATCTGAAGACCCTTAGCTGTAGCACTCTGAACTGCAAGGATAGCCTGAGCCTGACCTTCAGCCTCGCGGATAGCTGCTTCCTTCTTAGCTTCAGCACGGAGGATTGCTGACTCCTTCTCACCTTCTGCCTCACGAATTGCAGCTTCCTTCTTACCTTCAGCAACGAGGATAGCTTCTCTCTTCTCTCTCTCAGCCTTCATCTGCTTCTCCATGGCTACCTGAATCTCCTTGGGAGGCATGATGTTCTTAAGCTCAACTCTGTTTACCTTGATTCCCCAAGGATCTGTAGCTTCATCGAGGAGCTCTCTCATCTTTGTGTTGATGATGTCACGGCTTGTAAGTGTCTGGTCAAGCTCGAGGTCACCAATGATGTTACGAAGTGTTGTAGCAGAAAGATTCTCGATAGCGCTGATGGGACGCTCAATACCGTATGTGTAGAGCTTGGGATCTACAATCTGATAGAAAAGGACCGTATCAATCATCATTGTAACGTTATCCTTTGTGATAACAGCCTGAGGCTGGAAGTCTGCTACCTTCTCTTTAAGAGAAATCTTCTTAGCTACCTTATCGATTACAGGAACCTTGAAGTGGATACCTGTCTCCCATGTTGTCTTATATGCTCCAAGGCGCTCTACGATGAATGTAGTAGCCTGAGGAACGATCTTAATGCAGGAACATACTGCAATGATAAGAATAAATGCAAGAATAATTACCGGAACTACTGCTGCTGGCATGTTAATACCCTCCTAAAAAATACTTTAATCATTATATCTCTTTAACAATAAGTTTGACACTTTCTATCGAAAGCACCTCGATTTTTGTCCCCTCAACGATCGTCTGATTTGAATCTGACTTCGCACTCCATACCTGGCCCATTACCTTGACCTGGCCTTTACCGGAAAGGGGTTCAATTGTCTTAATGACAACACCTTCTTTGCCGATAACTCGATCCGCATTTGTGGGATCGGCTTTACGTGAGTGCTTTGCATCAATCGCCGGTCGTATCCATATCAGGCATGCTATAAAGCATACTACCGATATAACAATCATCGTTATAACCTGTGCAGCTACGGGCAGTCCGAAGAGATCCATGATAGCGGCAACCAGACATCCTGCAGCGCACCATACGGTAGTGATACCAAGGGTAACGGCTTCTACTATAAGAAATACGACCATAAGTATAAGCCATACTATCCACATGCTGACGTTGAAATCCATATGCATTCACCTCCCTTATTCATATTATTGAGATTATACCTTCCTCAAAAATCTTTATCTATATTTTGCGAACCAACTTATATAAGTCTTAAACTTTGCTTTATCTTTTGACAATAAATCTTCTTTTGGCTATTGTAGACACATGCGAAAGACCTATCCCGATTACATGAAAGCATTCGGTGCTATTCTTGTAATACTTGCACATTCGATCTCGACTTACTCGGAGTCATTTAAACTCGTGCCGAGGCCCCTGGGCATAGTCGGTAATCTTTGCTATGCGGTTAATGCTTCTGTCTTTTTTGTTATTGCGGGATATTTTTGTCACAAGCAGGAGAAGCTTCGCTTTTATTGGAAGAAGACAAAGACGATACTTCTGCCTTTCGCTGTTTTTTCCCTTTTGAAAATATTCTATACGCTTATCTTTTCGAGCAGGTTTGCGCACTCCGACACGCCGGCAGGTATATTTAAGGATGCCTTTCTTTACGGCAGGCTCTACTGGTTCCCTTATACTCTTTTTATAATCTTTCTGCTGGCGCCTTTGTTCTGGCACGGCAAAGAGAAAGACCGCCTGAGACTTACTTTATCAGCTGCGGTCATGATTGTATTTTGCATTATTAACGAATATCTTTCCTTAAGCGGCAAAGAGAATTCCGTACTTCTTTTGCAGCTTAATAATGTTTGTAAATATCTGCCCTTTTTCCTTATGGGAATAATATTCGGACATCTTAGTGAGACCGACCTTTCCAAAGTTCTAACAAAACACATGAGAATCAAACTCGTCCTGTCGTCTGCTTTGGTAGTTTTCTTCGGCTATCTTCTTGTAAGAGGTCTACCGGCGGGCGACGAAGTCAGAGTCATGTGGGAGCAGCCTTATCACATCAGAGTATTAACCGCACTACCCCTTATTTACATTATTTACGGCGTATCCAAACTGCTTCCTGAGAAAATAAGTCTCTTGTCTTTGATGGGGCAAAGATCTTTACAGATACTTCTTTTTGACAGCATATTCAGAACTATCATTTACTCGCTGCTGGCTCGCTTCTTCGAACCGCACTTTTGGATGATTGCCGCAGAGTCCGTTTTAAGCATAGCTTTAACTCTGATTTGCTGCGAAATAATAAAAAGGATCCCTTTTATCAGGACCCTCGTCGGACTTTAATCTGCCTTTTAATCTGCTTTACGCCACTTACTCCAGTCGTAGTAAACTTCTTCCAAAGTAAGACCTTCGGGAGGCAAAGTCTTGCCTGCATTCTTCCTGTCGGGATTGGCGAAAAGCTCCCTTATATCATCCGCAGAAAGCTTGCCCATACCTGCATAAAGGATGGTGCCGCTCATAATTCTTACCATGTTATATAGAAAGGCTTCACCCTGTACTTCTATCTCAATCAGGGAAGAATCCTTTCTTACATTTACGGCAAACATTTTCCTTACAGTCGTCTTCTGGCTTCCGCCCGCTGCACAAAAGGCTGCAAAATCGTGCTCTCCGACCATTATCGAAGCCGCTTCCTTCATAAGCATTATGTCAGGTTCGCCCTTAACATAATGTGCATAGCGGTTAAGGAGGGGGCTTCTGCAGCTGCCCGTCTGGAGCCTGTATATATACCTCTTGCCTAGACTTTCGAATCTCGCATTAAATCCGTCATTAACGTATATGGCTTTCTTTACACAGCAGTCATCAGGCAAAAAGCAGTTGAGTGCCAGCGGTATACGTTCTTCCGGAATATAAAACGGGACTTCCACGGAAGATACGTGGCCCCTTGCATGGACCCCCGCATCTGTCCGGGAACATCCCGTTACATTTAACTTGGTCTTATATACCGCACTTACCGCTTCATTTAATGTCTGCTGGACAGATCTGCCGTTATCCTGAATCTGATAACCGACAAAGTCCGTACCGTCATATTCACTTATGATTGCGATCGTCGGCATCTCTTCTCAATCAGGCAATGCTTGCTGTTCCGTCAAGACCGTCGTCTGCGCATGCTTTACCCATCATGGCAGCACCTACGATACCTGCATCGTTACCCATCTGTGCAAGCTTAATCTCTGTCTTCTTAACGCCGGGACCAAAGTAAGGTCTTGATAAAGTCTGCTCACGAAGAGGAAGAATAAGGGGATCGCCCTCATTACATACACCGCCGCCGATAACAAGAACTTCAGGCATGAATGTGTTGATTGCATTTGCAAGACCGTCTGCAAGGTAATCGATATACATATCAACTACTTCCTTACCAGCCTTATCGCCTGCACGCATTGCCTCAAAAGCTGTCTTGCCGCTTACTTTTCCGTTCTCAGCGATAAGCTCGTTAAGCTTTGAATCAGGGTTTGCATCAGCTGCTTCCTGAGTCATTCTGATAAGAGCGGATGCGGAACAATATGCTTCGAAGCAACCCTTACGTCCACATGAGCACTGCTGTCCGCCTGATACGAGAACCGTGTGTCCGAATTCGGAACCGGCCTGATTGAAGCCGGAATAGATTCTGCCGTTTGCAATGACACCTGCTCCTACACCTGTTCCCAGAGTGATGGTAACTGAATCCTGTGTGCCCTTTGCTGCTCCTGCAACTGCCTCAGCCATACCTGCGCAGTTTGCGTCGTTATCGATATATACGGGAAGATCCACAACATCTCTTATAAGCTTTCTCATGGGAGCCATGTTGAAAGGAAGATTGTTGGAATATACGAGAACGCCCGCCTTGTTATCAGGAGTTCCGGGAGAACCGATACCGATTGCTGTTACATCTGATACCTTGAGGTTTGCTTCTTCAATAACCTTAAGTGCGAGTTCGCCCATATCTCTGATAATCTCTTCCATGGGACGCTCGGCATGTGTCTTGATGCTCTGCTTATTCAAAAGTTCGCCGTTCTCATTAACGATACCGGCCTTGATATTGGTTCCGCCTAAGTCTATGCCTACATAATATGCCATAGGATTGACCTTCCTTCCGTATTTATTTAACTCATCCATATTTTGTCTGACACTGTCAAAACGTTAGTATTTTAACATATCACGTATGGTTTTGTATCCTTAATGAATGAGGTATTCTGCAAGTAAAATGACTGCTGCTCCAAGAAGAAGGAGAACTCCTGCCAGCCAATCACTGTTTTTAAGCTTCAGTGGATTAAGTTTGGTTCTTCCTTCTCCACCTCTGTAGCATCTCGCATCCATTGCTACAGCAAGTTCTTCTGCATGTTTAAAGCTTGCCACAAAGAGAGGAATCAGAACCGTTATATAACCTTTGACTCTGTTAAAGATGCTTCCTGTATCGTAGTCTGCACCTCTGGATATCTGAGCCTTCATTATCTTGTCGGTCTCTTCCAGCAAAGTAGGAATAAACCTCAGTGCAATCGACATCATCATCGCCATCTCGTGTACCGGAACCTTGAAGACCTTAAGCCACTTAAAGAGCGACTCCAGTGCATCTGAAATCTTAAGAGGCGTTGTCGTCAGAGTCAGCAGGATACTCGTAGATATTATCAGGAATATCAGTCTTAATCCCATTATTGCTCCGAGTATTAGTCCTTCCTGAGTTACGGTTATTTTCCACCACTTAAGAAGTACTTCTCCACCCTTATAAGCGAATATATTCAGGATGAATATGAAGAAGGCCAAAGGCAGAACGGGAAGTATGGAAGTCCATATAACCTTGGGCGATATCTTTGCCATTACGGCCTGTACTGCAATCACTGCCGCAGCTGCAACCAGCGCCTGCGGGGATTTGACCATAAAAAGCACCACCAGATAGACGACATACATCACTATCTTTACGCGGGGATCCAGACGATGAAGTGCTGACCCTGTATCTATGTATTTACCCAGACTGATATCCTTAAGCATTAGAAGCTGCCTCCTTTGCTCTAAGAACTGAAGCCAGGATATTCTTAGCCTCTTCTTCTGCGTTCCTTCCTACCGGACCGAAACTGATACTAGTGTGAAGTCTCTCTTCTATTGCCTTATGAACTTCAACGGCACAATCATAAAGAAGCGGCTTGGGGATAGAATTATTCTCCGCAAATACTTCCTGTGGAGCGCCTGTCTTTATAAGCTTGCCACCCTCCATATAGCAGACTCGGTCAGCGTATCTGGCTACCTCATCCATGTTATGAGAAACAAGAATAATCGTAGTACCCTGCTCCTTTAAGTTCTTTATAAGGGAGAACATCTCTCTTCTTCCGCGAGGATCAAGACCTGAAGCCGGCTCATCAAGAACAAGAATCTTCGGAGTCATTGCAATAACACCTGCAATTGCAGCTCTTCTCTTCTGTCCTCCTGACAGCTCGAAAGGATTGGAGCTTAACTTCTCCTCATCAAGGCCGACACTTCTTGCCGCCTTAATAATAAGTTCCTTACGCTTATCTTCAGGTGTATTGTTCTTCTTAAGACCATATTCTATGTCTTTATATACTGTCTCTTCAAAAAGCTGATATTCGGGATACTGAAAAACAAGTCCGACATACTTACGGAACAGTCCCTTATCCTTCTTAACCTCACTGGATAATGTAATACCATCTTCAGGATAAATCTCAATCTTACCTTCTGTAGGGCTTATCAGACCATTGAGATGGCTTATAAGTGTTGTCTTACCGCAGCCGCTTCTTCCTGCGACTGCAAGAATCTCACCTCTTCTAACATCCAGGTTAATACCGTCCAGAATCTTGGGCGCACCGGCCTCGTATGAGTACGACAAATCCTTTACACTCAGGATTATATCTTCACTGTCTATTTCTTTATCTTCTGCTGTTCTTAATTCACCGGCAGATGCCTGTAAATCCATGCAGGCTATCTCTGCAGCTTTTGCTATACATGAAGCCTTGCTCACAAGGTCATCCTTGCTGAGCTTAACTCTCTGAAGCTTGGCAAGTTCAGTTATAAGTGCAATGTGTTCCGGAAGCTCGAGTCCGGCTCTTCTTACCTTCTCGGGATTCAGGAAGATCTCTTCTGGTTTTCCTTCAGTAGTTATCTGACCTTTCTCCACTACAAATATCTTCTCGCAGGAAGAAGCTTCGGTCATATCGTGAGTAATAGTAACAAGGGTAAGTCCCTGTTCCTTCTGCATTCTTTCAACTATCGAAAGGAATTCATCACGACTCTGCGGGTCAAGCATTGCTGTGGATTCGTCCATAATAAGAAGCTTGGGACGCATTGCAAGAGCTCCTGCTATTGCAAGCTTCTGCTTCTGACCACCTGATAACTGAGCAGCCTGCCTCTTAGCCATATCCTTAAGACCGACATATTCGAGTGCCTTATCAACGCGCTCTCTAAGCTCGGGAAGCTTAACACCTATGTTTTCAGGTCCGAAAGCAACATCCTCTTCTACAATAGTGCCAACTATCTGATTGTCAGGGTTTTGGAAAATATAAGCACAATTCTCTCTGATGTCCCAGAAGCTCTCCTCGTCCTTAGTATTAAGACCGAAAACTGAGAGTTCACCAGAATCCGCCTGCTCCAAAATATCTATAAGCTTGGCAAAAGTGGACTTTCCCGAACCGTTAGGTCCTAAGATAGCCACATATGATCCCGCCTCAATCTGAAGCGAAATATCTTTAACAGCAGGAACCGATTTATCCTCGGCATCCTCATAGTCGTTTTTATAACTGTATGAGACGTGCTGTGCCTTAATTTCTATAATTTTTGTATTCTTTTCTTCTTGCATCGCTTAATTATAAAAAGAACAAAGGTCGGTGTAAACCGACCTTTGCAACTAATTCTTATTTAATTCTGTCTGATTATCAAACGAACTCAAGAATAGCCATCTCAGAACCGTCGCCTCTTCTTGTGCCGAGCTTGATGATTCTTGTGTAACCACCAGTTCTTCCCTCGTACTTAGGTGCGATTTCATCGAACATCTTGTTTACGGGGTTGATAACGTTACCCTCAGAATCATGGCTCTTGAGAAGCCAATAAGCCATTCTCTTTCTTGCTGCAAGTCTTGAAGGAGCGTCAACCTGAACTGTCTTCTTCTTAACTTCACGATCTACAACATCGTACTTCTTATCGTTCTTAGATGTCTTAGAAACAAGTACCTTATTGCCCTTACCGTCAAGCTTAGCTGCAGATACTGTGATTTCCTTTGTTGTGAAGTTGTCCTTCTCCTTGATAGCTTCGTTAATAAGCTTCTCAACGATAGCGCTAACTTCCTTAGCACGTGCAGTTGTTGTCTCAACCTTACCGTTGATAACGAATGCCGTTGTCATGTTTCTGAGGATAGCTGTACGCTGATCCGCTGCACGACCGAGTTTTCTGTTAACTGGCATCTTTATATCCTCCTAAATCAATCTTGTCTGTCTGCCAAATGAAGATCCATCTCGGCAAGCTTGGCGACAACTTCGTCAAGTGACTTCTTACCAAGGTTTCTAACCTTGATCATCTCATCCTCGGAACGAGAGATAAGATCGCCGACTGTGTTGATGGCTGCTCTCTTAAGGCAGTTATATGTACGAACTGAGAAGTCGAGATCCTCGATAAGCTTACCGAGCTCGGAATTCTTCTCGCTCTTTGTCTCGATACTCTTGAAGCTGATGGAGCTCTCTGTCTCAGTAAGAACTGTGAAGAGATTCAAGTGCTGGATAAGAATATCAGCAGCAGATGAAAGGGCTTCATCAACAGCAACAGTACCGTCTGTCCAAACCTCAAGTGTAAGGCTGTCGTAGTCTGTACGCTCGCCTACACGGGTATTCTCGATAACATAGTTAGCTCTCTTGATGGGAGTGAAGATAGAATCAATAGCAATAATGCCGATTGCCTGACCTTCAACCTTGTTCTGCTCAGCTGTGTTATAACCACGGCCGGCGCTGATGGTGAGCTCCATGAATACCTTGGATTCACCATTCAAGTGAGCAATGACGTGATCGGGATTCATGATCTCGACTTCGTCATCATGTACGATATCACCGGCTGTAAGCTCACCTGTCTTACCCTCTGTTACGCTGATGCAAACAGTCTTGGGAGAGTCAGTATGAAGCTTAGCGCGGATACCCTTGATGTTAAGGATGATCTCCGTCATGTCCTCGACGATGCCGGGGACAGTGGAGAATTCGTGATATATGTTATCAATCTTTATAGCTGTAACTGCAGCACCCGTAAGAGAAGAAAGCAGAACACGACGCAGAGAATTTCCGAGTGTCGTACCGTAGCCGCGCTCAAGCGGAGATACAACGTATTTGCCGTAGGAACCATCTTCGCTTAACTCTTTACATTCAATGGTAGGCTCTAATATATCGTTCATTTTTTCCTCCTGTAGTGGTGATTGCTTCTAAAATCAAATCAATTATTACTTGCTGTACAACTCGACGATAGCGACTGCATTTACAGGTACATCGATCTGATCTGCTCTAGGGATTGCATTTACCTTGCCACTGAGCTTATCAGCATCAGCTGTGAGCCACTCAGGGATGATTCTACCGTTTGTATTCTCGATGATATCCTTATATCTCTGAGAACCTCTAGCGTTCTCCTTGATCTCGATTACATCACCGGGCTTAATGCGGTATGAAGGAATATTTACAGTCTTGCCGTTAACATTTACATGTCTGTGGCTAACGATCTGCTTTGCTTCATCTCTTGTACGTGCAAAACCAAGTCTGAACATTACGTTGTCAAGTCTTGTCTCGAGGAGAATCATGAGGTTCTCACCGGTTGTGCCGTACTTAAGCTTCTGTGCCTTCTCGAAGTAGTTTCTGAAGGGCTTCTCAAGAACGCCGTAGATAAACTTAGCCTTCTGCTTTTCCTTGAGCTGCATACCATACTCGCTCTGCTTTCTGGGTCTGGCGTTCCTATGTCTGTTGGATTTCTTATCTATTCCAAGAAATGCCGGCTCAATATCAAGAGCTCTGCATCTCTTAAGGACAGGTGTCATATCTCTTGCCATTGCTATATCCTCTTTTCTAAATGCTTAGTTAAATGTCGTCAGAAATTATACTCTACGACGCTTAGGAGGACGGCAACCGTTATGAGGAACGGGTGTAACGTCCTTGATCATTGTGATCTCGAGACCTGCTGTAGCGAGTGCACGTACTGCGGACTCACGACCAGCTCCGGGACCCTTTACAAAAACTTCTACAGTCTTCATGCCGTGATCTACAGCCTTCTTTGCTGCATCCTCAGCTGCAAGCTGAGCTGCGAAAGCTGTACCCTTACGGGAACCCTTCATGTTCTGCTGTCCAGCAGAAGACCAAGAGATAGCATTACCCTGTGTATCACTGATAGTTACGATCGTGTTGTTGAATGTAGCATGGATATGTGCATGTCCGGCAACTACGTTCTTACGCTCACGCTTCTTAGGCTTTGTAGCCGATTTTCTAACTGCTTTTGCCATTTTGCGTCAACCTCCCTTACTTCTTCTTGCCTGCAACAGTATGCTTCGGGCCCTTACGGGTACGAGCGTTTGTCTTTGTACGCTGGCCTCTTACGGGAAGTCCCATTCTGTGACGACGGCCGCGGTAGCAACCGATATCAGAAAGACGCTTGATGTTTCCGGCGATCTCTCTCTTAAGATCACCCTCTACTGTATAGTTGTTTTCAATTGCATCACGGATCTTAGCAACTTCATCCTCTGTAAGATCCTTAACCCTTGTGTCAGGGTTCAATCCGGTATCATTGATGATAGCGGATGCGCTTGTCGTACCAATGCCGTAAATGTAGGTAAGAGCAATCTCGATTCTCTTATCGTTCGGCAAATCAACACCGGCAATACGAGCCATTTAGTTTTCCTCCGTTTTGAGTAGTTATTAAATCTATATACGACACGCCTTTTTGGGATTCCCTTCGGGTTAGGAAGGGCAGCCGCCCCTAGACCACGTGTAATATGCGATTTTTCTTTTTTGTTGTTTCCTAATAAGCGACGGAAGCAGTGCCGCTTTTTCCCGTGGACAGGGCTAAATCTGTCCGCAGTCGGTTGTTCTTTCCTTAGCCCTGCTTCTGCTTGTGCTTAGGATCGGAACAAATGATCATGACTTTACCATGGCGACGAATGACTTTGCACTTCTCGCACATAGGCTTGACTGACGGTCTAACCTTCATCGTGAACCTCCTGCTGTTTTTTTCAACGCAAATTAGGCGCATTTACGCGCACGCTAATATATTGTATCAGAATTCTTTTGATTTACAAGAACTAATTTTAATTCTTGCCTCTCCATGTAATTCTTCCTCTTGAAAGGTCATAAGGAGAAAGCTCCATTGTTACCTTATCGCCGGGAAGAATCTTAATGTAGTTCTGGCGAAGCTTACCTGAAATGTGAGCGAGAACTTCGTGTCCGTTCTCAAGCTTTACCTTGAACATTGCATTCGGAAGTGCATCCGATACTATTCCTTCTACCTCAATTACATCCTCTTTTGACATCAGTTTTCCTCCTCAAATGTTGTCATCTCGGGGCCGTTTTCCGTTATGATTACTGTATTTTCATAGTGAGCTGCAGGCTGTTCATCAGCTGTTACGACAGTCCACTCGTCATCACAAAGCAATACCTTCTCTGTTCCCATTGTAATCATGGGTTCGATACAGAAAGCCATTCCTTTTACTATTCTCTGACCTCTTCCGGCTTTACCGAAGTTAGGTACATCAGGATCCTGGTGCATCGTTCTTCCGATTCCGTGACCTGTAAGAACTCTTACTACTCCGTATCCATAAGACTCAGCGCGCTCCTGTACAGCATGGCTTATGTCACCAATTCTGTTGCCAATCTGTGCCTGCTTCAAGCCTTCAAAGAAACACTCTTTTGTTCTCTCAACTAAGAGTCTCTTCTCTTCACTTACATTTCCGACAAGATATGTTCTCGCAGCATCAGCGCAAAAGCCGTCAAGCTCAGCAACAACATCACAAGTTACAATATCTCCGTCCTTGAGAATAAGCTTCTTAGAAGGAATACCATGTACAACTTCGTCATTTATTGAAGTGCAGATTGCAGCAGGAAAAGGTGGATCACCATAACCAACACATGGTGCACTTCCGCCTGCTTCTTTGATGATTCTCTGTGCGATGTCATCAAGTTCCTGTGTGGATACACCAGGAACAGCAGCCTCTTTAAGCGCTACCAAGATTTTGGCAACAAGCTTTCCGGCTGCTCTCATCTTATCTAATTCTTCGCCACTCAAGATCTCAACCATGTTGAAAGTACCTCTGATCAGATAAGGTTCTTAGCCTTAAGACCATCTTCAATCTGAGCAATGCATGTATCTGAATCCTTACCGTTATCACCTTCAACAATAAGACCCTTCTTCTCATAGAAGTCAATGAGGGGCTGTGTGTTCTCGTAGTATGTCTTAAGACGGTTAGCTACTGTCTCCTCATTGTCATCTGCACGCTGAACAACTTTTCCACCGCAAAGATCACAAACACCTTCAGCCTTTGTAGGCTTAAACTTTACGTTAAAGCTTGCACCGCACTTCTCGCATACTCTTCTACCGGATACTCTGTCCTTGATGATCTCATCGTCAACAACAATAGAAAGAACTGCGTCAATCTTATCGTTATTCTTTGCAAGCATAGCATCAAGAGCCTCAGCCTGAGCAAGTGTTCTGGGGAATCCGTCAAGAATATAGCCGGCCTTGCAGTCATCCTGTGAAAGTCTGTCTTCAACCATTGATACAGTAAGGCTGTCAGGAACGAGAGCTCCCTTATCAATATAGCTCTTAGCTTCTACTCCAAGAGGAGTTCCGTTCTTAATATTGCTTCTGAAAATATCTCCTGTTGAGATATGAGCAAGAGAGTACTTCTCACGAAGTACTGTAGCAGAAGTTCCCTTTCCTGAACCAGGTGCACCTAAGATAATAAGATTCATATATTTGTTCCTCTTTTCTTAATATATTCAAACAAATCAAATGACGGTCCCGCATATGTGGGAACCGTCATTCAATATACTTTAATATTAGCTTTTAATCAAGGAAACCCTTGTATTTTTTCGTTACAAGCTGGCTTTCAATCTGTACAACAAGATCGTTTGCTACACCTGTAAGAATCAAAACAGAAGTTCCTGCGAACCATACATTCTCAAGTCCTGTGAAAAGACTGATGAGAGTAGGAACAAGACAAACCGCTGAAAGGAAAAGTCCGTCAGCCCAGTTAAGGTTGTTGGAAGTCTTGAGGATATAGTTCGTAGTAGGCTTACCGGGTCTAACACCAGAGATGAAACCACCGTTCTTCTGAATACTGTTACTGATCTCAATAGGATTGAACTGAATCAATGAATAGAAGAATGTGAACAGTATGATAAGGATGAAGTATGAAATGTAGTAGTAGGGACTTGTGTTAAAGTCTCTGAACCACTTAACTACAGGATTCGTACTTGCTGAGAAGAACATCGTGATAATCATTGAAGGCATCGACAACAATGACATCGCAAAGATAACAGGCATAACACCAGACTGGTTAACCTTAAGAGGTATATATGAGTTCTGACCTCCATATACCTTTCTACCTACAGTCTTCTTGGAGTACTGAACAGGGATTCTTCTCTCAGCATTCTGAACATAAACAACGAATACGATGATTGCTACTGCAACGATTGCAACTGCGATAAACACGCCGATAGCTGCGAGTGTACCAAGTACAGCGTTGTTAATTCTACCGTTTACTTCAGTAGACTTGTTCATAAGGTTGATAGCCATGCCGGGAAGTCTTGTAACAATACCGGAGAAAATCAGTAATGAAATACCATTTCCAATTCCCTTCTCATTAATTCTCTCGCCGAGCCAGATAACAAAGCATGTACCAGCTGTGAAAGAGATAATAACAAGGATAGCGCAAAGCCACTTAGGTATTGTTGTGATCATTGCAGAACGTGTTGAGTAGCAGAACAAACTTGCCTGAAGAAGAGCAAGACCAATAGCACCATAACGGTTAATCTTTGTCATCTTCTTTCTTCCAGCCTCACCCTCTTTTGCAAGATTCTCAAGTGCAGGAATAACTACTGTCAACAACTGAATGATAATCGACGCATTGATATATGGAGATATACCCATTGCGAAGATTGTAGCGGCGTAGAGGCCGCCGCCCGAGATGATATCCATCATCGAGCCAAGCTGACCCCAGCCTCTAACAAGACTTGTGAATGTTTCTCTGTCAAGTCCGGGAACGGGAATAAGACCACCAACCTGATAAAGTGCAAGAATCATCAAAGTGAAGAGAATCTTCTTGCGAAGTTCAGGAATACGGAAAGCCTTAATCAGAGTGTCGAATAAACCTCTCATTTATTAGACCTCCTCAGCCGTTCCACCAGCCTTTTCAATCTTCTCCTTAGCGGAAGCAGTGAACTTAGCGGCCTTTACGTTAAGCTTCTTGGAAAGCTCACCGTTACCGAGAATCTTAACACCATCATTAACCTTAGGAAGTGTGATGATGCCTGCTTCAGCAAGAGTAGCTGCTGTAACTTCTGTACCGTCAGCAAGCTTCTCAAGGTCAGAAACGTTTACTTCGATATAGTCGAGAGCGAAACGCTTATTGTTGAAACCTCTCTTAGGCAGACGTCTGTAAAGAGGCATCTGACCACCTTCAAAACCGGGACGAACTCCGCCGCCGGAACGAGCCTTCTGGCCCTTATGACCACGACCAGCAGTCTTACCGTTACCGGATCCTGCGCCGCGTCCCTTGCGGTAAGCCTTAACGCTTCCGCCCGAAGTCAATTCATTGAGCTTCATTAATCTATACCTCCAAATCGCAATTAACGGATTTCTTCAACGGACTTTCCGCGAAGTCTTGCAACTTCCTCGATGGACTTAAGGTTCTTAAGACCTTCAAGAGTAGCGTTAACCATGTTGTTGGGGTTGTTGGAACCCAAAGACTTTGTACGGATATCTGTGATACCGGCAAGCTCACATACAGCACGAACAGGACCGCCGGCGATAACACCAGTACCGCTTGCAGCGGGCTTCATAACGATCTTAGCTGCGCTGAATTCAGCCAATGTCTCATGAGGGATAGTACCGTTAAGTACAGGTACCTCGATGATGTTCTTCTTAGCCTCTTCAATACCCTTGCGGATTGCATCAGGTACCTCAGCAGCCTTACCGATTCCCTTACCTACGTGTCCGTTCTCATCACCGACGATAACAAGTGCAGCGAAACGGAAGTTACGTCCACCCTTAACAGTCTTGGAAACACGACCGATGTGGATTACTTTTTCCTTTAATTCTACGTTAGGATCTAAAGCCATTTA
>JAKSRK010000100.1 GCA_024403655.1 Saccharofermentans sp.
GTGGGGGAGAGAATACCTGTCTGCTGCTTTATAACATGGTAGCTGATCTGATTAAAACTACTCCTGAAAATAAGCATAATATCATCATGTGATATAAGTCTGAATTGTTTGCACAAGTTCTGTTTACTTAAGTTAAGTGCACCATGTATAATGTCAGAGTTACTTGTTATTTTTGATTAGTATAAGGAGAGGTATTATGAAGAGGTTAGTATCAGTTCTTCTTTGTGCAGTGATGTTTGCTGTTCCTTTGACAGCATGTTCTTCTGCCAAGAAAGCAAATGCAGACAAGAAACAGTTCGTAGTAGGTTTTGACGCTGAGTTCCCTCCAATGGGTTTCATTGCTGATGATGGTTCTTATACAGGTTTTGACCTTGATCTTGCAGCAGAGGTTGCTGACAGACTGGATCTTGAGTTTGTTGCTCAGCCTATCGCATGGGATGCAAAAGACCAGGAGCTTGCAGCTGGTAACATCGACTGTATCTGGAATGGGTTTACAATCAGCGGTCGTGAAGATGCATATACATGGACAGATCCATATATGGAGAATAATCAGGTTGTAGTAGTAAGAGCTGATTCTGATATTACTTCTCTTACTGATCTTGAGGGCAGAATCGTAGCAGTTCAGAAGGATTCGTCCGGACTTGCAGCACTTGAAGAGAACCCTGATCTTATGAACTCTTTTGCAGAGCTTGTAGAGGAAGAGAGTTATCTTAACGCTATGATGGAACTTGAGTCCGGTGCTGTAGAAGCAATTGTAATGGACGAGATTGTAGCCCGTTATGAGATTCAGACTTCAGGTAAGGACTTTGTGGTTCTCGATGAGTCTGTTGCTTCTGAGACATATGGTGTTGGCTTCCTTCTTGGTAACGAAGAACTCAGAGATGATGTACAGGCTACACTTGAAGAGATGGCTGCAGATGGAACACTTGCCAGAATTTCCAATGAATGGTTCGGTTCAGACGTTACTATTATCGGATAAGTAAAATAACATAACTAATACTCAGGTCTCCCGCTTCAGTGAAGCGGGAGCTTTTTTGTGCCGTTTTCTTTAGTATCCTAAAGTGATATACTGAAAAAGCTATTTCCTAGAAAGGCTTCATGACAATGGATAAGTTAATACCTATTATCACCCAGCTATCACAGGGACTTGTTTACACAATAGGAATCTTTGCCTTAACTCTTTTGTTTGCTATTCCGCTTGGTCTGCTTGTTGCCAAGGGAAGAATGTCAAAGAACAAGATAATAAGTTCTATTGTAAGAGTGTATATTTCGATCATGAGAGGCACGCCTCTTATGCTTCAGTTGCTGATAGTATACTTTGTTCCTTATTACGTATTTAAGCTGAATCTTCGCGATTTGGTTATAGGCTCCCTTGACTACAGATTTATAGCTACAATCATAGGCTTTTCGCTTAATTATGCTGCATATTTTGGAGAGATTTTCAGAGGCGGTATTCAGTCTATGCCTCAGGGACAGTATGAAGCCGCTCAGGTATTGGGTTTTACAAAGACGCAGACATACTTTCGCATAATACTTCCGCAGGTAATAAAGCGTGTTTTACCCTCTGTCACAAATGAAGTTATTACTCTTGTTAAGGATACTTCTCTTGCTCAGGTGCTCTCGCTTACAGAAATGTTTACTGCTGCCAAGAAGCTGGCGTCAGCTCAGGTATCAGTTTTGCCCTTTATCGTTGCAGGAATCTTCTATTACATCATGAATGGTATTATCGAGATTATCATGACACGTATTGAGAAGAAAATGAATTATTACAAGTAATCGGAGGTTAATTATGAGCGTACTGTCAATGAAAAACATCCATAAATCCTTCGGTGAATTAAATGTATTAAAAGGGATTAATCTGGAAGTGAATAAGGGCGAAGTAGTAGCCGTTATCGGCCCTTCAGGTGGTGGTAAATCCACTCTTCTTCGCTGTGCTACAACTCTTGAGACCATAGACAAGGGAGAGATTACTATCGGAGGCGATACTCTGGCCAAGGATAGTGATAAGGGAGCTGTTTACTGTGACAGGAAAACCCTTCAGGAGATAAGAGGCAAGTTTGGGCTTGTATTCCAAAACTTTAATCTCTTTCCTCATTTCTCTGTTCGCCGTAATATCACGGAGTCTTTAATCCATGTACAGAAAAAATCAAGGGAAGAAGCTAATCAGATCTGCGATGCTCTTCTCGAGAAGATGGGTTTATCAGATAAGGCTGATTCTTATCCCTGCAATCTCTCAGGAGGTCAGCAGCAGCGCGTCAGCATTGCCAGAGCCCTGGCGACAAACCCTGATATTATATTCTTTGACGAGCCAACTTCTGCTCTGGATCCTGAGCTTACTGCAGGCGTTCTTAAGGTCATCAGAGAATTAGCTGAAGAACACATGACAATGGTTATTGTTACTCATGAGATGAGCTTTGCCAGAGATGTAGCTGACAGAATCGTGTTCATGGACGGTGGTGTAATTGTTGAACAGGGGCCTGCAAAGGAATTAATTAACAATCCCAAGAGTGAACGTACAAAAGAATTCCTGGCCGGATACTAATAAATCTATGTTTAATTATATTTTATTCCAAAACTTTACACATAACTTTACACTAGTCTGGACATATGGTGTTTACACGTAATATACTCCTGTTAACATACAAACTATAATTGTATGAGGAGTTTATTTATGCAGGATAAGCTCCAGTAGCTTCTAAAACAATATGATGCAGAGTAAAACCTGTAATTTTACCTCGCTGTCAAAACAGGCAACGATCAAGAATAAATAATAGTTGATGTGAGTTTTCTAGAGTAATATAAAGCAAAACAGATAACACCATTAAGCCGAATAGAAGCTTAGTGGTGATTTTTATTTGGAGAGGATTTTAAGTAAATATGGACAATATGATGATTGATGTTGGTACAAATACTATTGAAACATAACGATTGGTTCTAAGAAGATTCGAATACGAAGATAGTACTTCGATGCTACGTAACTGGGTAGCTGATGATGAAGTTCAGTGGGGATATGGTGAGCCATCGTGTTCAGATTTGTTGCAGAGATGTAAATGAAGCTTCGCGTAAGGTAATTGAGAAGTGCGGCCTTACATATGAGAGCACATTAAGAGATTACTTCTGGCGTAATGATCACTACGAAGGCAAAATGGTTTTCTCTGTTTTGAGGGATGAGGCTTAAGTGCATAATCTGAGAATATGTCTTCAAAAATGAGGCGAGCGTCACCAGGACGAATTTTTGCTATAATCAACTTACACTAATACCAAGGTTAGTAAGTGTAATTGAAGGAGACTGCGTGACAAATGGCTAAGAAATACGATGTAAAAGAATACAACACAGTAAAGGACGTGATTCTTGAAGCATGCAGAACTTACAGGAACGATGTTGCCTTTCGAGTGAAGATAAAGCCGGGTAAGAATCCTGAGTACAAAGATTACACTTACGAGGATTTTCTGGAAAATATTAATGCCATGGGTACAGCCCTTTATGCACATGGCCTTAAGGGCAAACGCGTGGCGATTATCGGTCGTAATCAGTATCACTGGGTGGTAACTCATATTGCCTGCCTTCTCGGAGGTATCGTGTCAGTGCCGATTGACAAAGAACTGCCTCTGGGAGAGATGGAGGATTCGCTGATGCGAGCTGAAGTCGATGCGGTTATGTTCGACAACAAATATATCGAGAATATCGAGGCTATTAAGGCTAACGGCAGGACGAGCATCAAAGAGTATTTCTGCATGAATGACACTCCTGATGGCTGCCTTAGTGCAGAACAGCTTATGGAAGAGGGACGTACTCTTATTGCAGGAGGAGACAAGACTTTCGAGGAATATGAGTCTGATCCTGACAGCATGGCTATATTACTTTTTACTTCAGGTACAACTTCCAAGTCCAAGGCGGTAATGCTCAGCAACCACGGACTTGCCATTAATGTAAGCGACCTTCTTGTATTCGAGGTCTTTGAGGAGCATTCTACCAATATTGCCTTCCTTCCGTATCACCACATTCTGGGTTCCACAGGTATGATCTTCTGCATTGCTGACGGCATGCGTACAGTCTTTTCTGATGGTATCCGTTACATAAAGCAGAATCTGACTGAGTATGGTGTTACTTTCTTCCTGGGTGTGCCTGCCATTGTTGACAAGATGTATGACCAGGTGGAGAAGGGAATAGAGAAGCAGGGGAAGACAAAGAGTGTTGCTTTTGCAAAGAAACTCAGCAAGTTCCTCATGTTTTTCCACATCGATATCCGTCGTAAACTCTTCAAGACAATTATCGACCAGCTCGGCGGAGAACTCAGATACATTATCTCCGGCGGTGCTCCGCTTAGTGCCCGCGTAGAGTCAGGCTTCCATGATCTGGGTGTGGAGATTTACCAGGGTTATGGCCTTACTGAGACTTCTCCGGTACTGGCTGCAGAGAACTTTGAGCATGTTAAGCACGGAACTATCGGCGTGC
Organism: Saccharofermentans sp.; assembly: GCA_024403655.1. GTDB lineage: Bacteria > Bacillota > Clostridia > Saccharofermentanales > Saccharofermentanaceae > Saccharofermentans. The sequence goes on from JAKSRK010000100.1 coordinate 4,457, forward strand.
CACTGCCGCATGTTGTTGCGCAGATGAAGGACAAGGACGCAGACGGTATCGGTGAGCTTTGTGTTAAGGCTCCCAATGTCATGCTCGGTTATTACAAAAACCCTGAACTTACGGCAGAAGTTATCGATGCTGACGGTTGGTTCCATACGGGAGACCTCGGCTTTATTGATAAGGACGGTTATATTACCCTCACCGGTCGTAAGAAGGACATGATTGTTCTTAAGAACGGTAAGAAAGCATTCCCGGAGGAGATCGAAATGCTTATCGCCCGCATCCCGGGTGTAGCCGACTGCTTTGTATACGGCGAGCCTATAGACGGTGATTTTACGGACCTTCGTATTGCTCTCGAGGTGCAGTACGACGAGAAGGTCTGCCGTGAGACTTATGGTGATATTCCTGCTTCTGAACTTAAAGAGAAAATCTGGACACAGGTTAAGGAAATTAATGCTACTCTCCCGCACTACAAGCGTGTTACGGATCTGTACATCACCACAGAACCTTTTATTAAGACGACTTCACTTAAGATTAAGCGTAAGGAGCAACTGGCAGCTGTGCTTAAGGCAAAGGGCCTTGCATAACTGCTCGAAAGGCTTCCTCAATCAAATAACATTATGAAAACAAAAGAACTATATAAGTGGGCATTGAAGCTTGCAATGCCCATTATGGTACAAAACTTAATAAGCACCCTGGTAAATACTGCGGATACGGTAATGCTGGGCTTTGTCGGGCAGACGGAGATGGCGGCATCTTCTCTGGCAAACCAGTATATATTTGTACTCTTTTGTGCTTTCTATGGCGTTGCAACGGCGACTTCTGTCATGTGTGCCCAGTATTGGGGAAAGGGAGACAAGAACTCTGTAGAGAAGATAATAGGCATCGCCATCCGTGTCGGAATATGCTTTGCATTAGTATTCTCGGTAGTATCTTTTGTAATTCCTTCGCTGATTATGCGCCTGTTTACAGATAATTACGAGACTATCGCGATAGGCAGTACCTACCTTCGTATTCTGTCAGTATCGCTTGTATTCTTCGCGATATCACAGGTATATCTCAGTGCCCTTAAAAGTATAGGAAAGGTAGTCTTTCCGTCTGTTGTTTCTGTAGCATCTCTGATTATAAATATTGCGGTAAATGCCACATTCATCTTCGGCTTATTCGGTATGCCCCGTCTGGGTGTTACGGGCGTTGCTCTCGGAACCGTAATTGCAAGAGTCTCAGAGGCTGTGATGTGCATGGTTTATTCTGCGAGAAGTGTTATACGCATAAGGATAAAATACCTCTTTGCCAAGTTCGGAGTTCTGACAAAGGACTTCTTCAGAATCGGTATGCCGGCTATTGGAAATGACATGGTATGGAGCCTTGCAACTTCAGTGTTTATGGCGATTCTTGGCCGTATGGGCGATGATATCATCGCCGCCAATGCAGTTGCAGTTATGGTGGTAAATGTCGGCGCAATTGCCATGAGGGGATTTGCTAATTCAACGACGATTGTAATCGGACAGACTCTTGGCAGTGGTAAGGTCGAAGAAGCCAAGAAATATTCAGGCAAGCTTGTCGGACTTACTGCTTTGGTAGGTACTGTCGGCTGCATAGTTATCCTTGCATTTCGTCCCTTTATGATGAACTTTTATAGCGACAAGATTACTCAAACGGCTGTGTTATATCTTGGCAGTATGATGTTCATGACCACTTACCGCATGATAGGTGAGGGCGTAAATACCTGTCTGATTTGCGGCTGTTTCCGCGGAGGCGGTGACACCAGATACGGCCTGATTATGGACTTTGTCATGATGTGGCTCGTCTGTATCCCGCTTATGCTGCTGGCAGCATATGTCTGGCATCTTCCTCCTATATGGGTGTACTTTGTAATGACCTTGGACGAGATAATAAAGATGCCGTTTATCTTTATGCATTTCTTCAGATATAAATGGCTCATTAATATTACTAGGGATATTGAATCATAATACTAAGTGTAATGACAAAGGATAACT
>JAKSRK010000101.1 GCA_024403655.1 Saccharofermentans sp.
CAGATATAAAGACCGAGTCCTGAGCCCTGCTTATCCTTGATATTACTTCCTCGATAGAAGGAGTCGAAGATATGGCTAATCTCAGATTCAGGAATCTTATCTCCTGTATTATGAATTCTTATAAGCTTACAGTCTTCCTCTTCGGATACGCTTATATCAATGAACTTTCCATCACCATACTTAATAGCATTCTCGATTATGTTCTGAATAACTTCTATAAGTCTGTCTTTATCTGCTATAAGAACACAGTCGCTATATTCGGCGATGGTAAATTCAGTATGGTTTACTGCGAGCTTATCCGTATAGTACAGGGAGATGTCATTTAAGACCTGAGATAAATATATCTCGTCTGCATGAGCCTTGAGGTTTAAAAAGTCTTCATTAGAAGCTTTGACTATCTCATTTACATATTTCTCAATCTCTTCCGCATTGTGGCGGATGCCCTCAACAGCCTGTGACTTCTTCTCGGGAGAAGTCTCGTAAAGACCTGACGATAAAGCTTTGGAATAAAGCTTTATGGAAGATAGGGGAGTCTTGATATCGTGAGATAAAGACAGGATAAGTGTCTTATTCTCTTTCATTAGGCGAAGTTCTTCCTGCTTTTGTTCCTCTAAGTTCTCGCGAAGCATATCCATACCCCATAAGAACTTGCCGAAGAAGCGGTTCTTATTCTCTTTGACCGGTACGGTCAGGTTACCGCGTGACAGTTCGTAGGGGAGATTTGTAAAAGCGGTGAAGGGCTTAACAAGAACTTTTTGAAGATATGTAAATACAAAGATACTTATAAGAAGCATTGCCCCAAGACCTATATCAACGCTTAAGATAAGGTCTGTGTTATAGGAAGAAGCAGTATATTCAATGCAGTATAAAGTCCCTGTGGAGTTATCTTTTAATACCAGATAATCATTATTTATATGTATGTCGGGGTCGAAGGGCGAAACGGCTATAATGTCCGGATATGCTGACAATGTAACATTGTTACACGGCGTTCCGGCCTCGATTTCTTCCATGATTCGGGCCGCTTCGACGCGGTAGATGGCATCCTCGGTCCTTACGGATCTGAACATAAAAATATTAACTGCGGCAATAAGCACGAGTTCTAACAAAACTATGGTAACAGATATCTTTACGTACTTATTCAAATCTGTATCCGACTCCCCATACTGTCTTTATGTGCTCAGGGTTCTTCGAGTCTTCCTCGATCTTCTCGCGAAGCCACTTGATGTGGACATTTAATGTCTGAAGCTCGGAGGAGGAGTCGCTGCCCCATACTGTATTGAAGAGATACTCCTTCTTAAGCGTGGTGCCCTTATTCTCCATAAGAAGCTTAAGCAGTTCAAATTCCTTGTCAGTGAGATTCATGGTCATGCCGCGAGCCTGGATGCTTCTGTGTTCACGGTCTAATACCACACCGCTTTCTTCAAGGTTATCCGTACCGTATCTTCTTTTGAATATGCCCTTAATCTTGGCGATAAGGAGGTCGATGTCTACGGGCTTCTCGATATAATCGTCAGCGCCCAGGATAAGGCCGTTAAGTTTATCTTCCTTATCCGACTTGGCGCTTAAGATCATTATCGGAGTATTGGAATCTTCTCTAATCTTCGAGCAGACACTGAAGCCGTCAAGGCCGGGAAGCATAATATCAAGGAGGACCAGCTTTGCTCCGTACTTGAAGTACAGCTCAAGGCCCTTCTCTCCTGAAGGAGCCGTTGCCACCATGTATCCTTCGTTACGAAGGAAGTCTGCCATAAGGGTGCTTATCTCAGTGTTGTCTTCGATTATAAGAATATCCATAAAAGCTTACCAACCAAGCTCAAGAAGCCAGTTGTTTACCTTCCTTTCGCGGTCTCTGATCTCGCTCTCGGAGCTATACTCTCCAAGTAAAATCTCACCCTTGATGTTGCCGTCAACGATATAGATGACTCTCTTGCACTTAGCAGCAACCTTACTGTCGTGAGTTACCATCATGACGGAGGTGCCTTCCTTGTTGATTTTAATAAACTGCTCCATAACTTCGTCTGAAGAGGAACGGTTCAAAGCACCTGTAGGCTCATCTGCAAAGATAATCTCAGGGGAGTTAATAAGGCTTCTTGCTATGCATGCTCTCTGAAGCTGTCCGCCGGAGACTTCATTTATGTCGTTGTCTGCTATATCAATTATACCAAGTTTGCGCATAACTTCCTGCCCGCGTTTTGCTATGTCGGCTTTACTCTCGTTTGATTTCTTACTTTCGATAGCAGGGAGGATGATGTTATCAAGTATTGTGAGGTTACGAAGCATATACATCTGCTGGAAAACAAAGCCCATGTCGTTAAGCCTTACTTCCGCCATATCACCCGAACTCATGGAGTTTATCTCCTTGCCGGCGAGTTTTACTGAGCCGGAGGTAGCCTTGTCGATGCCGGATACTGCATAAAGCAGGGTGGACTTACCCGAACCGGAAGGTCCCATTATTGCTACCATGTCTCCCTTTTCCACGTTGAAGGACACGTTCTTTAATACATTATTCTGTCTCTTATCTACGATGTAGGTCTTGCAAAGATCCTTTACTTCAAGTATGTTTTTCATTATTTTTCTCCTCTTAACTCTTATTCGATAGATGCTGTGTCGCGGCTTGTTATTGTTCTTGTATAAAGGGAAGTAAGCCCTGATGTTACGAAGGTTGTTCCCAATACTATGAGCGGGTATATAAGGCCGATCTTAAGAAAATCGTATTCGAAAGTCATGCTCTTCATGCCCATGCTTTGGAAGATGGGTGTAATACAGATTTCTGTCAAAGGTATCGAAAGGATAATTGCGAGTACTACTGCAATAACTGCAGCCAGCATGAATCTTTTTACATGGTGCAGCACTATCTTTGAATCCTTAAAGCCCACTGCCTTCATTATTGCTATCTCGCTCTTCTCGTCGGATATGAAGGATCTTTCCATAAGTATTGACATAAGAATAACGACTAAGATTGTAATTGCCAGGAAGATATAGGCTACGCCTTCTATTGTTGCCGAAGAATTGGTTGTCAAATCTACAAACTGCGCCGCATTGTATACTTCTTCTGTGTCGAAAATCACTTTAATATCTTCTATACGTTCGTCTATAGTCTCTTTATCAGGATTGTCGTTAAAGCTAATCTGCATCGAGAGTGTACCAAGAAGAGTTACTTCGCTTAAGTCTGTATCCTCATGAATTCTTATGCATTCTCCCATATTATTCATTGTCTCGAAGTATGCTGTTACAAGATAAGAATCTGTCCTGTCTCCGGTAGTGATGTCAACATAATCTCCGATATGAATTCCGGTAAGTTCACTTACAGGCTCGGTAATTGCTATCTCATTAGGAGAAGCCGGAGCTACACCTTCGTAGTAGACGTAGTCTTGGGTAGAAGTATTGATTCCCTGTAAAGCTCTTAGGCTCTGATCCTTGCCGTTAAAGTTGACGCTTACACCATAGATGCCGTCTGCGAAGCATTCTGCCTCGTATCCGTTCTGACTTAATGTGTCTTTCATATCATCTAATACTTTTGCAAGATAGTCATGGTTAAGAAGGTCTGCGCTGCTGTCATTGCTCGTTATGTTCATATATACATCACTGGTTCTTCCAAAAGAATATGCGAGCTTATCGCTTCTTAAGGTAGTTACCGTGTTTACGAGAGTAAGTACAAGAGAAGTACAAAGAGCGAAAGCAACAACTACCGTCATGTATCTTTTGGGAGCAGACTTAAAGTCATTTACTGCCATATAACCGGTTGTAGTTAAGTGGCTCTTGCTGATTCTTAATCCCTTCTTCTTCTTAAATCTTTCTCCTGTCTGTCCTTCTCTTATGGCATCTATGGGTGCATACTTCTTGATCCTTCTCGTACATCCGTAAGAATATGCGGTAATGATCAGTACGACAACAAGAGTACTTACAAGAGGTAAAAGGATACCGCCTGTGGACTCGAGAACCATGTTATGGCTTGAGGACTTAAGAAGGTAAGATGAGAAGGGAATACTTGCGGCAAATCCTATTACAGAACCGACTATTCCCAAGCACATATACTTAATAACGAAGATTGACCTGATCCTTCTGTCCTTAAGTCCAATAGCTTTCATTATGCCTATCTCTCTTATCTCTTCATTGACCGAGAGATCAACTGCAAATCTTAATACTACGAATGAGACAACGATAAGAACTATACTTGCAACAAGCATGATTATTGCTGTCAGCATATCAAGGACATAGGTCATCTTGATTGTTGAATAAGGGAAAATCTGCGCTCCGTTTATTGCTGCACAATCTTCTCTTACCTTGGCAACGTCAGTAGTATCAATAGCGGTGAGAAAGCTTTTATACGCTGAAGGGTTGGAGCAGAGTTCTTCAAAGTCGGAAGAACTGAGAAGAATTCTGGTGTTACCTATAAAGGTAGAACCGAATGTTGCATCCTTGATTGCTCCGACAATTTCATATTCGTAGCTTGTATCACCGAGTTCAAAGCTTAAGGTATCTCCTACGTTCCAGCCGTATTTATCCATAACTCCGACTGTAATCATTGTCTTGCCGTCTTCTACTTTTGTCACTTCTTCATTATTTATATCGTAGAAAGTAAAAGGGCTGTCTTCGAGAGAAGTGATAAGCGGGGTGTTGGGATTCTCCTTAACCCCGTTAACCTCAAGGTCGCTTGCCAATACTATAAGTTTATCTATTCTTATATCCTGAACATAATCTTTATCTTCGAATATCTCTTCTATGGATTCTTTATCATCTAATCCCAAAGTTACGATATTAACATCTCCGACCTTACCCAACTCAAGGTAGTGGTCTATTCCTCCTAAGACTCCGGATATATTGCTGACACTGCTTGCCACGAACAAAGTAGCAAGTACAATAAAAAGCAGCAATATAACGTTCATCGTTTTCTTTCTTTTAATATCCCTTTTAAGGATGTTCCAAAACATCTTTGACTATTCCTCCTCGTCTATTGTTGCACATAGGATAATCTTCGAATTTTTAAATAATCCTTAAATCCGTTCAAAACACCATAACAAATGATTTTTCAAGCATAAATAAAGGTCCATCGGCTGATGGACCTAAGAAGATATATAAAAGAAAACTTAATTAACAGACTCAACTACTTTAAGACCTTCGTCGATAAGTGCCTGTCTGATCTCTGCAACATGCTCGTAGTCACGAGTCTCCATTGCAATTCTTAAATAGCATCCGTTGATTGATTCTGTATCGGAAGCACGCTCGTGGTGAACGGAAGTAACATTACCGCCGTGATCTGCAATGATTCTTGATACATCCTTAAGCTGGCCGGGCTTATCGATGAGCTCGATAAGAAGGTTGCTGACGCGTCCGCTCTTCATGAGACCACGCTTGATGATTCTTGAGAGTATATTAACGTCGATATTACCGCCGGATACTACAGCTACGACTTTCTTACCCTTTATATCGAACTTGTTGAACATGGCTGCTGCAACGGCAACTGCTCCTGCACCTTCTGCAATCATCTTCTGCTTCTCAATAAGAGCAAGGATAGCAGAACAGATCTCATCCTCTGTTACTGTAGCAATATCATCGACGTACTCACTTACATACTTAAATGTATTGTCGCCGGGCTGCTTAACGGCAATACCGTCAGCGATTGTAGATACCTTCTCAAGTCTTTCAATCTGTCCGTCATTAACGGAATTGAACATTGAAGGAGCGCCTGCTGCCTGAACGCCGTATACCTTGATTGAAGGTCTTATAGACTTAATTGTATAAGCAATGCCGGAGATAAGTCCGCCGCCACCGATGGGAACAATGATTGCATCGATGTCATCGAGGTCATTAAGAATCTCAAGTGCGATAGTACCCTGGCCGGCGATTACATCGTCTGCATCGAAGGGATGTACAAAGGTATATCCTTCGGAATCTCTAAGTTCCAAAGCCTTCTGATACGCATCGTCGTAGACGCCTTCAACGAGGCAAACCTCAGCACCGTAGCTCTTGGTAGCTTCTACCTTTGAGATGGGAGCACTGTCGGGAAGACAGATAACAGCCTTGATTCCTGCTTTCTGTGCTGCAAGAGCAACACCCTGAGCATGGTTGCCGGCAGAGCAGGCGATAACACCTCTTGCTTTCTCTTCTTCGGATAACTTGGCAATCATATAGCCGGAACCACGAAGCTTGAATGAACCTGTGTTTTGAAGATTCTCAGGCTTAAGCCAAAGATCAATCCCGGGTGCGATTCCGGTAGCTTTAACGCAAGCGGTCTCTCTTACGATTCCCTTTAATTCCTTCTGTGCATCAAACACTTTATCCAATGAAAGCATTGCAATTACCTCCCATATAAAAGGATTTCATCTTATCATTATTAATACCCTTTGTATACGATTCTAACAATGCCTTTATGCAGGAAACGTCCATAAAAACTATGCTTTTCTTACGGATTGCAGAA
>JAKSRK010000102.1 GCA_024403655.1 Saccharofermentans sp.
AATAAAATAACAGCCCCGTCTTACGACGAGGCTGCTATTAAAAGAAGTCTTAACTGAATCAGAAATTACATTCTGTCGTGGCAAGTTCTTGCGATAACGTCAAGCTGCTGCTCCTTTGTAAGGTCGATGAACTTAACAGCATATCCGGATACACGGATTGTGAAGTTAGCGTACTCTTCCTTCTCAGGATGCTCCATAGCGTCCTTAAGCTTCTCTGTACCGAATACGTTTACGTTGAGGTGGTGTGCACCCTGTGTGAAGTATCCGTCCAATACAGTAACGAGGTTCTTAACCTGCTCGTCCTCTGTATGTCCGAGAGCGCCGGGGTTGATTGTCTGAGTATTGGAGATACCGTCAAGAGCCCAAACGTAAGGGATCTTAGCAACGGAGTTAAGGGAAGCAACAAGACCGTTGTTCTCTGCACCGTATGCGGGGTTAGCTCCGGGAGAAAGAGGCTCGCCTGCCTTACGTCCGTCAGGAAGAGCACCTGTCTTCTTACCGTATACAACGTTAGATGTAATAGTAAGGATAGATGTTGTAGGCTCAGCATTTCTATATGTGTGGTGCTTCTTAACCTTCTTGATGAATGTGTCAAGGAGCCATACACCGATCTCGTCAGCTCTGTCATCGTCGTTACCGTATCTGGGGAATTCACCGTCGATCTCGAAGTCTGTTACGATGCCATCCTCATCACGGATTGTCTTAACCTTTGCATACTTGATAGCAGAAAGGGAGTCGATAACGTGTGAGAAACCTGCGATACCTGTAGCAAATGTACGACGTACATCTGTGTCGATAAGAGCAAGCTCAGCTGCCTCATAGTAGTACTTGTCGTGCATGTACTGGATGAGGTTAAGGCAGTTAACATAAAGGTCAACAAGCCAATCCATCATTACGTCAAACTTCTTGATAACCTCATCATAGTCGAGGTACTCAGCTGTGATAGGAGCGTATGCAGGAGCAACCTGAGCCTTCTCAAGCTCATCGATACCACCGTTGATAGCGTAGAGCAAGCACTTAGCAAGGTTAGCACGTGCACCGAAGAACTGCATCTCCTTACCTGTCTGTGTAGCAGATACGCAGCAGCAGATGGAGTAGTCATCACCCCAAACAGGTCTCATAACATCATCGTTCTCGTACTGTACGGAAGATGTAAGGATAGAGATGTGTGCAGCATACTTTCTGAAGTTAGAAGGAAGTCTCTTGCTGTAAAGAACTGTAAGGTTAGGCTCGGGAGCAGGACCCATGTTCTCAAGAGTATGAAGGAAACGGTAGTCACTCTTTGTTACCATGGAACGTCCATCGGAACCAAGACCACCAACCTCGAGTGTAGCCCATACAGGGTCACCTGAGAAGAGTTCATTGTAAGAAGGGATTCTTGCGAACTTAACCATACGAAGCTTCATTACGAAGTGGTCAACAAGCTCCTGAGCTTCCTTCTCTGTGATTGTACCGTTCTTAAGGTCTCTGTTGATATAGATATCAAGGAATGTAGCTACACGACCAACGGACATAGCAGCACCGTTCTGTGTCTTGATAGCTGCAAGGTAACCGAAGTAGAGCCACTGAACTGCTTCTCTTGCGTCCTTAGCGGGAGCGGAGATATCGAAGCCGTATGACTGAGCCATAACCTTGATCTGCTTCAATGCCTTAATCTGCATTGCAAGCTCTTCTCTCTGACGGATGATCTCGTCAAGCATTGTTCCGTCACCGCAGTTAGCAAGGTCTTCCTGCTTCTTAGCGATAAGGAAATCGATACCGTAAAGAGCAACTCTTCTGTAGTCACCTACGATACGTCCACGTCCGTATGTATCAGGAAGTCCTGTAAGGATGTGGGAGTGACGTGCAGCCTTAATCTCAGGAGTGTAAACAGAGAAAACTGCATCAGAGTGTGTTGTGTGATACTCAGTGAAAATCTTGTGGAGCTCGGGAGAAGGTGTGTAACCATATGTCTCGCAAGACTGCTCAGCCATTCTGATACCACCGAAAGGCATGAATGCTCTCTTAAGGGGCTTGTCTGTCTGAAGACCAACTACCTTCTCAAGAGTCTTATCCTCCTCGCAAAGGTAACCGGGAGCGTGAGATGTGATTGTAGAAACAATCTCTGTATCCATATCAAGGATACCGCCCTTAGCTCTTGCTTCCTTGAAGAGTTCCTGAAGTCTTCCCCAAAGCTTATCTGTTGCTTCAGTTGTTCCCTCGAGGAATGACTCATCACCCTCGTACTCAGTATAGTTGTTCTGGATGAAATCACGTACGTTTACTTCTTCCTTCCAGAGACGGCCTTCAAATGAAGACCACTGCTCGTAATCTTTCATAACATTTATTTCCTTTCTGATTTAATTAGACTTTTTAATCATTGTTAATATAGCAAAATGAAAATCATATTACAAGACTAATTTGTAATGATTCTAAAAAAGAAGTTAATTTTTTACAGTTTTATTACTGCGCTTATACTTAACCTTCCACACCGTCAGGCGGAGGCGGAGCAGCCACATGAATCTGGCAGGGATCGTTAGTTACCGGAGTCGTTCTCCATCCTGTAACAAAGTAATCCGTAGTTACCGTTCCAGCGGCATAACAAGCCTCTGTAGGAGCGTGTCCCGATACCGTACATACTTCCATGGATATAATGGTATCAGGCTTTGCAAAGCCTACACTGGGGCAATTGCCGTGGATTCTGCTCATAACGTCATACCAGATATCAATGGCATTGCTTCTGTCACATGAAGGTATTACCGTCTGGCGAAGTCTGTTGTCATAGCCGTACCATACGGCAGCACAGTAATAAGGAGTAAATCCGCAGAACCACTTATCAAGGTTATCATCAGTTGTACCTGTCTTACCTGCAGTTCCTATATACTCGCCTGCATCGTTATGGATAATCTGTGCGTGACCTGCAGCTGTACCTCTGGTGATAACGCCTTCCATCATGTCGCTTACAAGGAAGCAGGTCTCAGTAGCAAATACCTTACGTGTAACGGGATTGCTCTGAAGAACAACATTTCCTGAACTGTCCAGAACCTGTGTATAAGCATAAGGTTCGGTATAGGTACCGCCCGAAGCGAGCGTATTATAAGCACCACACATCTGAAGAGGAGTGATTCCGTAAGTAAAAGCACCGATTGACTGGGCGGGATAAACACCTTCATCGTTCTTGTCTATACCCATCTGGGCAAGATACCACAAAGCCGTAATACCGGAAACTCTGTCCCAGAGCTGAACGGCGATGGTATTCTTGGATTTCTCAAGAGCATTTCTTACCGTCATCCAGCCGGCATAGGAACGGTCTGAATTCAAAGGCCAGTCTCTCTCCGGATCATTGGGATCGTAATGAACCGGCTTATCCTCAATCAAAGTAGAAGGAACAACCAGCTGCTGATCTACCGCAGGAGCGTAATCGATAAGAGGCTTAATGGAAGATCCTACCGATCTGTATGCATCCGTCGCACGATTAAGGACGAGGTTACCCGACTTCCTTCCGTAGCCTCCCTGCATGGCACATATCGCACCGGTCTGAACATTTATGACGACCATTCCCGCCTGTGGCTTCTCCGGATAGTCCGCCAATAGCGACGGGTCGTTCTGGAACAGATCTCTGTTTTGAAATGCTTCATCCAATACAACCTGCACGTCAGGTTCAAGCGTGGTATATATGTGGTAACCGCGGTTATAGACGATAGTTGTCGCAAGAGATACGGATATGGCTCTTCTCTCTGCAAGATCATTTACTACAGTTCTTACGGCATACTCGGCGAAGTAGGAGTTAATTGTAGTAGCGGAAGACGTATTTCTGCTTACGAATACAAGCTCTGTGTTAAGAGCCTCCTGGTATTCTTCGTCTGTGATGTAACCGAGTTCGTTCATCTTAGAAAGAACGATACGCATGCGTCGAAGAGCATTTCGCCTTCCTGATTCTCTTAAAGGATTGTAATAAGAGGGGCTCTTGGGAAGACCTGCAAGGAAAGCACACTCAGCAAGATTAAGCTGGGATGCATCCTTTCCGAAGTAGTTCTGTGCAGCAGCCTGAACTCCTACATAGTTATTACCCATGGGGGCAAGGTTCAGGTAGAGCTCCATAATCTCATCCTTGGAAAGCTCCTGCTCAAGTGCCATGGCTGAGAACCACTCCTGTACCTTACGTGAAGTGGAGTGCTGGTCCTGACCGGAAATAAGCTTTACCGTCTGCTGTGTAATGGTGGAACCACCGTAAGTAGCAGTACCGCCGTTAGCCACAGCTGACAAAACGGCACTTCCGATTCTTCTCATATCAATTCCGGAATGCTCGTAGAAACGCTCATCCTCAATGCTGATTATTGCCTCATCTATATAAGTATCCTTAACGTTACCTATAGGTACATAAATACGGTCTACACTCTCGTTACCCGTAAGTCGGGCTATCTCAACGCCGTTTATGTCATATACAAACGAAGTCTGTACTTCTTCAGTCTGTGTCAAATCTGATAACGAAAGGGGTTTTGTCGTTGAGACATATCCCAAAAGCATACCTGCACCGAATCCGCCGAAAGCAAATACGGCACAAAGCACGAGTACTATACCTATCTTTACTATATCGGATATAAACGAGATAAGTTCGTTGAACCAGCTTCTGTTAAAGCCGGATCTTGTAGGCTTACCCTTGAGAGTACTTCGAAGCTCGTCGGCAAGAGCACTGTCTTCCGGAGCTACCGGTGCAGTGTTACGCACAGGTTCTTCGTATCCTCGCATATATATCTCCCTTCTTTCTACTAAAGCAATATTTTACCACTTTTAGTGTTACAATCATCACTAAGATGGATAGCTTTAATGTAACAATTCAGTCTCTCGATAATGAAGGGCGCGGAATTTCCACGCTTCCTTCCGGCAAGAAAGTATTTATTCCCGGCACTCTTCCCGGAGAAGAATGCCTGATTGAACTGCAAAAAGAATCCTCCCGTTACGCCGAAGCGCTGTGTGTTAAGTTATTAACACAATCGGAACACAGAATTCAACCGTTCGGGGAAAATATCCCCGGCTGCAATCTCGCACATCTGTCCTACGCCGAGCAGCTTAAGTACAAAAAGGAAAAGGTTCTTAACTGTCTCACAAGAATAGGCCGCTTCGAGCAAAACAGCATTTCGATGCTTTTAAACGATACCGTGGCTTCGGAAGAAACCGCCAACTATCGTAATCATATGCAGTACAAAATCGCTTCCGGCAAGGTAAGCCTTACCTTAGAAGGGTCAAACACAGCTGTGCCTGCGGACAACTCCCCTCTGGAATATCCTGTTTTCTCGCTTGTACGCCGGGTTGTGGATTCGATTTTTTACGACAGCCCCAGCAATCTTTTCTCAGGTCTGGTTCTTCGCGGCTCACTTAGAACACGTGAGATCACTATGGAACTCGTATCAGACTTAGAAGACAGTCACGAGAGAATAATCTCCGCCACATCAGCTTATCTCACCTCCACCTGCATGGCAGACAAAATCAGCGAAGCCATCGGCGAGTATAAACTCATGGGCATCACCCTGCGTATGAGCAGAAGTGCTGCCGAGAAGAGAACCCGCGGCGGTAAGCGAGTCGTAATCACGGGCGAAGACTACTACACGGAGAAGCTTTGCGGCAGGACCTTCAGAATAAAGGCAGGTGCTTTCTTCCAGGTAAATATTCCGCAGGCAGAAAAGCTTTATACCCTCGCCGGAAAAGAAATCTCCTATGCCAAAAGCGTGTGCGACATTTACTGCGGCACGGGCTCTATCGGTTTATCCGTAATCAGCGAGGGACAGCAGCTCTTAGGCGTCGAAAGCGTCGCGGAAGCCGTAGCTTCAGCCAAAATCAACGCGACACTGTCAGGCGTAAGCAACGCCAAGTTTATATGCAGACCTGCGGAGAAGTTTAACTTTTCCGACGAAAGGCTCCCCTCCCCCATCGCGGCTATAGTAGACCCTCCCAGACAGGGACTTGATCTCGGCTTTATTAATCACCTTTTGAAATTAAATCCGGATACTATAAGCTACGTCTCCTGCGACCCTGCAACAATGGCAAGAGATCTTATGCATATAGTAAACAGCGGCAAGTATGCGATTACATCCGTAACCCCCGTTGATATGTTCCCTCAAACAAGCCATGTCGAGACGGTATGTTTATTGACCAAACTCAATGTCAACGAGCATATCTATATTGATCTCGAAATGTCAGAATTAGATATTACATCTGCTGAGAAGAAAGCTTCTTATGAGCAAATTAAATCTTATGTATTAGAAAATACAGGATTAAAGGTTTCTCACTTAAACATAGCTCAGATTAA
>JAKSRK010000103.1 GCA_024403655.1 Saccharofermentans sp.
ACTATCAGTGATAAACAACTACTGTAGTTCCACGAGGGATATTGTTGTAAATCCATTCTGCATTTCCGAGTGCAACTCTTACGCAGCCGTGAGACAATGCCATTCCGAGTCTGCTGTCCTGAGGAGATGTAGGACCCGGGAGCTGATTATACAAAGTACTGTGGATAAGGAAGTTACCGCAGAACTGTGTAGCATAGAAGCATCTTGATGAACCTGAATCGAAGCGGTACTGCTTATATCCTACTCTGAAGACACCTTCGATAGTATCGTGTCCGGGAGCACCGATTGTGCAGGGGAATGAATCGATTCTTGTCCAGTAACCGTTGCTTCTTGTATAGATGGCAACTGTGAATGTGCTCTTGTTAACAAGGATCAGGTAAGGTGTATCACTTGAGAATCCCTGTGCAAACTGATCCATCGCATCAGTAAAGATGGGAGTAGTAACGTATGCTGAGTCAGTTGAACCGGGAGCCATTGATCCTCTGGGAAGGATACGAATCTCAACTGCCTCCATACGGTAACCGCAGGAAGAAGATCCGCTGTACTCACCGTTCTTTGCCCATCCGAGCCATCCGTAGTTCTGTACGTGAGATCTGTACCAGATATCGTAGCTGCCTGCATCTGCTCCGGTAAGCTCAATCTGAATAGCTTCAAGTCTTAATGACTGACCTTCAGTTCCGCTTAATTCTCCGTTGCTCCTCCAGTCGGATTCCCAACCGATATTCTGTATATGAGTTCTGTATCTGACTCCGACATCGGCACCGCCGAATGCTGTAATTCTAATACCCTCAAGTCTCTTGCCGCATCCTACGGAACCGGTTGCTGTTCCATCCATTACATCTCCTGTCCAGCCGAAGTCCTGAACGTGAGATGAATATCCTACATGCATAATATCCGAAGGACAGTGGGAATAAGGTGAATCTGAAGCAGGCGCTTCTCCTCCCTTGGGTACAACGAGAATCTTTACCGCTTCGACACGAAGTCCGCATCCGGTTGTTCCTGATGTCTGTCCGTTGCATGCCCACTGAAGCCATCCGAAATTCTGTACATGAAGTGAATAATAGATATCATAATCAGCAGCATGTGCACCTGTAAGTTCAATCTGAAGAGCCTCCATTCTGTAGCTCATTCCTACTGAACCGGCACCGTCTCCGTTATATCTCCAGTCAGCATCCCAGCCCTGATTCTGTACATGTGTCTTATATCTGACACCGAGCTCAGGATCACCGCTGACTACAACTGCAAGTGCTTCCATTCTCAGTCCGCATCCTTCAGTACCGGCAACAGCTCCGTCTGATACAAGATCCTGCCAGCCGATATTCTGAACATATGCCTTGTAACTTACAGATACGCCATCTGCAATTGCATTTTTACCTGCAAATGTCGTCAAAGTCACAAAAGCTGTCGCGAGAGTTAAGAATGAGGCAATAAACTTTTTAAGTCCAAACTTCATATCCACAAATTCTCCTTATGTTTCTCGTTTGAGATTAACACTATGTAGAGAGTTAAATCAATTTAGTAATGTTGCAGTTATTTATCAATTACCGCAATCTTCCCAGCTGCTGTTATCTTCCTTAACTGATTTTGCCTTTACAATGAGCTTAATGATGAATCCGAAGCACAATATAAATGCAACTACTGACCAACCGAATATGATATTTGAAGTTAAGGTATATCCGTCAGCAGCACCGTATACACCTCCACCCATTACGAGGTTATAAAGATTCCATACGAACAGTCCTGTAAGAACAACAGGAGAGATGAACTTAATAGAACTTATGAACCACCATGAAGGTACTTTATACTTGTTGGTATTGCGGTTAACTTCTACAAGCACCTTATCAATCTTGAAGAACCAGCCGACAACAATCATCTCAAGAATACCTGTAATAAGAAGTGTATAGCTGTTAATGAAGTAATCGACAATATCAAGTACGGCAAGACCTGCACCTGTTACATAGATAAGGCTTATGATTCCTTCTACGATACATATACCGAGAGTTGTCTTCTTTTTATTGAGGCCAAACTTATCTGACAGAGCTGTTGATATTCCCTCAATAATCGAGAAGAGTGAATCGATTGCAAGAGTAATAAGGCAGAAGTAGAACACGAACGCGAAAATCATGTTTACTACACCGTTATTTGAGAGTTTAACAATAGCCTGAGGATAGATAATAAAGGCTGTTTTAATTCCTGATGCAGACATGTTATCCAACATTCCAACACCTGCCATAGTAGTAAACATAACTATTCCTGCAAGCACACTTATGAACATGTCGGAGAAGGCGATAATTACAGTATCAACAGCGACATTGGACTTATCGTCAAGGAAAGAACCATATGCAAACATTATTGCCATGGATGTAGACAGTGAATAAAAAACCTGACCAATGGCATCTACCCAAAGGTTTGAATCGGAAAGAGCAGTCCAATCAGGAAGGAAAAGCTTGCTAATACCTGTCATTGCTCCGGGGAGTGTAAGACCTCTAATAGCCATGGCAAGAAGACAGATGACCGGAAGAGATACGGTAAACTTAACTACTTTACCTACGGTTGTCGTACCGTTACGAATACAAAGGTAGCAAAGAGCCCATGCAATCAGAAGGCAGATAAGTACCGGCCAGGAAATTGTAGTAAAGCCTGTAGGTGTTCCGGTGGTCTTAATTGTTTGTGCCCACAAAGAGCTTGCCGCCTCTGTGTCTCCTGTCATGCCTTTAAACTTAAAGCTCAAGAAGAACATGAGAATAACCCAGGCAAATACCGCAGAATAGTATATGGAGATGCCGATACCGTTAGCTACACCGAGCCAGCCTACACTTTCGCCCTTCTTATTAACTACTCTCATGGAGCCCGGCGCTCCCTTTCTTATCCTTCTTGCAATAGAAACTTCCATCATAAGGAGAGGAATACCGATAATAAGCATTGCTATAAGGTAAACAAAGAGGAATGCTCCTCCTCCGTACTTAGCTGCAAGCCCGGGAAATCTCCAGGCATTTCCAAGTCCTACGGCAGAGCCGATAGAAGCCAATATAAAAGCTGATCTCGACGACCATTTCTCACGCATAACAAAACCTCCTCGGAGTGCAGAGATAAACGCACCCACAAGGAGGATTATAACATCTACTCATACGAATTTACTTATTCGTATTAATATAACATTGTTACAAATCAGAATGTCTCTACTTCAGGAGCTGCAGTAAAGGAACTGAAGCTAGCTGTGGCGTTCTTTAAGTAAAATACTTCCGTATTGCCGTCATCTTCACTGTACATGCCGCGAAGGTGAGGATAAGCATTAAGCATAGACTCTCTTGCTTCCCTTCTGTCGTCCTCGATAAGCTCACATGCTACACGAACCCATACGCCGTCCTTAAAAGCACATATCTCTGCCTTGGGATTCTTATGAAGCTGCTTGGAAACGTCCTTGCTCTTTCCTGTCTGGATATAAAGCTTGCCGTCAAAAATATTAACCGTACCAAAAGGTCTTACTCTGGGCTGGTCACCATCTGTTGTTGCAAGATAATATGTACCTGCTTCCTTCAAAAATGCTGCTGTCTTTTCCATTTTTACCGCCTTTCCTTTGCACTTAATGCCAAAGACTTTAAATATACTTTCTGTTCCCCGGTTATGCGGTAACTGTCGCGAGCCTTCGATATGGTTTTGTTATGTATCCAAGGATCCAGCTTCCTGTCTTCTAACAAAGGAATAATATCTTCGTATCTGTAAGCAAGAGCCGTAGCCAGATACCATGAAATCATCATGTTTACATAATACTCCGAAGACTTAACCTCGACCACTCTTAAAACAAGATCAAAATCAAAGTCTTCCTTAAGAAAGTAACGCATAAGATTTAATATTCCGAACCTTATTGTATAAGTCTCATCCGACTGCATCCACTTAAGACAGTATTCCTTAATCTCTTCCTTATGCTTGGCAAAAACCTTGGGAGAAAACTGATCGCATGTAGCCCAGTTATTGATATAGGGCAAAAACTCAAGTGTCTGTTTCATGCAAAGATCGAAGTCCTTATTAAGAGCTATTAAAAACACATGAAGCTGATTCTCCTCGAAAAGCTTATGCGGCAGATCCCCCATGAATTCTTCTGCTTCTTTACTTCCGTAGTATTTCTTTGCCATCGCTTTAAGAGCCGGAGTCTTTATTCCCAATACACTTCCCCTGCTGATATCAGGGATTATACGGGAATTAAAGTCAGCGACATCGTCATCTCTTAATGCAATAAGTTCCTGCAAAATTTTACTCTCAGCCATAAATTCATGATAACACAAAAGCCGCGAGGTCAGACCCCACGGCTTCTTTGGTATAAAAAGCAAAAACTATACTTAATTCAAAGCAGATACAAGACCTACTGCAAGTCCAAAGGAAACGGCAATTACCAGACATAATACAGTAAATCCGATATATATGCCCACACATGCAAGAACCTTAGCGATAGTAGACATCTTAGAATTTGCAGCTACTGTGGAACATAAAGATGCACCCAAGCATTGAACTACTGCTCCCAAAGCGCCACCCATTACAACGAAGAAATTAACTATAAAGAGAATATAGAATACCCATATCCACTTGGGAATCTGAACGGGTTGATATTCTTCTCCCGTCTCTACATTCTTGCCGTTAAGAAGGAGAGTATAAACCTTGCCTTTTACAGCAAGCATAACAACATCAGACCCATTCGACGGAAGTAAAAACAAAGATTCAACCATGTTGCTCTCATTCGTTTTGTACTTATTGATGTTTACAGGCTTCTCCCCATCTACCGATATCTTATTCTTATTAAGTTCAACCGTGTGACTAATACCTTGCGAATCAGTGTAAGTCCAATTCTGTGATACTGCCATATATATCCCTCCAACATATAATTATGGATTAAATTTATAACAAATTTTTGAAATTTACAACATAAAAACAGCCGGAGAAACAACTGTCTCCCCGACTGCTTTTTGTATAGGGACTGTTATAACCTGCCAAAGTCAAATGATAGTAAACAGCCTAAGTGTCCTGAACAGAAAGAGAAAGCTATCGTTGATGCTCTAACATACTATAAAATGATTTAGTTGAACGATGCACCATTTTTGGTGGGTCATTCAACGTGAACTGTTGAATATTAGTGGTGAACAGTTTGGAGAGATAGAGATAAGAGTACAATAATTGGGCTGGAATAATTATTTTTTAGGGCTGAATTTCTTGAGTATCTCCAGGTTTGTTCCGCAGTAACTGCAATGTATCTGATGCTCGCCTCTTGCACTACCGCAATTAGGGCAGTGGGTGTGGAAGGATCTTTTTAGCCATGCTTTCTTTTCATTTAAATCGCTGATAATCTTATCGTTTTTAGCGTTATCCTCGTTGATTGCTTTGTCAGCTGCTTCTTCCATACGTCTCCTATTTGTAATCTGACCAATAATACAATAAGCGATGAAAAGCACCATGAAGATTAAAGGACAATAGAAAATGAAATCGTCCCAGAACTTGAAAGCCGAACCTTCGAGAGAAGAATTCTCAATAACAGGAACTACTAGTTCATAAAACCAGTTTGTTGCAAAAAGAATAATTGAAACAACTGCACCTGCAATTCCAATGGGCATTGAGTATTTGAAATAATCAAACTTTTTCATGATGTTCTCCGATTTACTTTTCTACTACTTTTGGTTTTTCGATTTTATGTATCTGACCTTCCTTTGTTTTCTTAAGATCTTTTACTTCGAGGGAAGAACCACAACCTCTGCATCTTTCGTCAGTAGGCTTTGGATCAAGACCGCAGTAAGGACAAATATTAAAATACCAGAAAGTCTCATAAATCAATTCGATTTCTTCTTCAGTATCGCTAATTAACTTCTCGGCAACATTTCTATCAACAAGGTGAATGCACATTTTACGAGCCATCTTAAGACGCACTATATTGATTACCAGGCAGGCAACTGCACATAAGAGAATGAGTATTACTGGCAAATAGTAAATTAAGTCGTCAACAAAAGCAAAAGCTTCATCTGACATGAGTGAATTCTCTGCCAGAGGAATTACAAGCTGATAGAAGAAGAAGTTTAATATGAACAAAAGAACTGAGCTAA
>JAKSRK010000104.1 GCA_024403655.1 Saccharofermentans sp.
CCGATCCATTCAGATCAAGCGGTATCTGTTTGTTTTTGGTGGAGGTGAGGAGAATCGAACTCCTGTCCGAAATCATATCCTCCGGGACCTCTCCGGGTGCAGTCAGTGATTGAAGTATTCCCCTTCCTACGAAGCCCGCTGACAGGCGGCAGGTCCGGTAGCTTCATAAATACGACAGACGGTCAAAGCTTTCCGAATGAAGTTTCCCTGTTTAACCTCCGGCAGGTAAGGTCTGCAAGTTGCGTCTCTTGTTTCCCTACAGATCCGGAAACGAGACGGTAGCTAAATTAAGCAGCTACAAGCTCTACATCATTTGCAATTACTTGCGATTCTCGTTTTTTAAGGAGGCCAACGAGAATCCTCCACCCGCTTTCCCGATCTCAACAACCCCGTCGAAACCAGTACACCCCCAAATGAGTGATAATATAAATTACTCTGAATCCGTATTCTTGTCAATAGAAAAGCAGTATGTCATCAAAGACACACTGCTTTATTATCTTCAGGTTCAATAATGCTCTGCCAGATTAAAGATCGCCAAAGTTAAGATCCTTATTAATATCGTAAGGTTCAGGCTGTAGGTTCTCTTCAGCCAGGAACTTATCGCTGGCCAAATCAATGGATTCGGGTGCAACAGCATTCTCATCAATCTCAGGAAGCATATTGTAGATTTCATAAGGATGCATAACAGCTTCTTCACCACAATAGATACACTTGATTCTGTAGGATTCAGAGAGCTGAGCATTCTGACCGCATGCAGGGCAGCGGATTCCCTTAAGATTGAAATCCTTACGCTTCTGAAGTTCAAAGGCTTCAGCAGTAGCCTGATCGAATTCTTCGTTTGTAAATCCCTTCTTGTTAAGCATTAACCATAATGCATGACAAGTGAATTCAAGCTTATCCATTCTCTTGATAATAGCCTTGAGTTCAGGATTACTGGTGTACTCATTCTCACTTCTGTTGTCATCGTTACCAAAAAAGCTAGTAATGCGGCTCATCGATAAAACCTCCTTCAATCTTTCAAACTTTCAATATTTAATTAATAAAATCAACACAAAACTCTGATGTGGCCTGAGCTACTGCCAGCATGTTCTCTTCAGTTACAAGGATTGCCTCATCATCACTGTTGGACAGAAATCCGAGGCTGACCTGAAATGAAGGAACTGTATTAGCATAATTAAGACCTGTATACAGATAAGTCTGTCTGGTCTGCTCAACGGGAAGCCCGCAATATTCGGAAAGCAAAGAAGCATACTGATCTCCCCATGAGACTGAAGAAGATGTATACGAACCTGAATCCGGGACATATATTCTTATTCCGGATGCAAGGCTGTCATTTGCTGAATCCGCATGTAATCTGATGAAGACATCAGCTTCGTTATCAACTGCTATCTGAGCTCTCTCCTGATTGGAAAGATCAACGTCACTTGTCTCTCTTGTAAGGATAACTTCCGCTCCACACTGAACCAGATAGTCCTTAATGACGATTGCATATTCCAAAGTAAGATCGTATTCATTAACGCCGGTTACAATACCTGTTCCACCGCTGGTACAACGTGGCTTTTGAATACTAAGCCATGTAGCACAAAGCTCAGTCTCTTCGTCAGTAATCATCTGATGTCCGGGATCAATAACAATTACAAGTCCGGTAAGATCCGGAGCGTCCTCTGCAAGAGGTACAGGCGTAGGTGCCGGAGTAGGTGTAGCGGTCGGCTCGGGAGTGGGCGTAGCCTGAGTAGTCTCAGCCGTTGTAGCAGATGTCTGTATCGTCTCGTCTGAAGCGCTTGTTACGGCTACATTAGACGTAGACCTAATCTTGTCCCTGTTACGATAAAGCTCAATTCCCGTTACGCTGACAAATATAACTGCAATAAGAGAATAAACAAGAATGTTCTTATACTTC
Source organism: Saccharofermentans sp. (assembly GCA_024403655.1). Taxonomy (GTDB): domain Bacteria; phylum Bacillota; class Clostridia; order Saccharofermentanales; family Saccharofermentanaceae; genus Saccharofermentans. The sequence continues at coordinate 1,901 of JAKSRK010000104.1, forward strand.
TGCTTAAGCTTCTTCTTGGGAGCGGGACGATTCTTGCCTGAATCAGACTTAGCTGGCTCCGGCTTGGCAGAATTCTGCTTTTGCCTAGCATTAACCTTGGAAGCTTCTGACTTATTGACGACAGTCTCCATAAAAGCTTGTCTTTGATCTTCAGGAAGAGACTTAAGCTTGGAATAAAGCGCTTTACGCTTAGCTTCAGGCAACCCTTTCAGTATCTCCTTGAATCTCTCTGCAACCGCTTTATTGTCTGTCATTTTTGCCTCCATAAAATCTCTTTTACGATTTTACCACAATAGTATTAAAGAGGCACTAATATAAGGTTACTGCTTATTTACGTTAACCATTGCCCTCATCGAGTTCAAAATAGCTATTACAAGTACACCTACATCACCGAATACGGCAATCCACATATTGGCTATACCGAGTGCACCAAGGATGAGAATTATACCCTTAACGCCCAAGGAGAAAATAATGTTCTGCCATACAATACCCATCGTCTTACGGCTGAGTTTTACTGCGAGTGCTATCTTCGAAGGCTTATCGTCCATAAGAACAACGTCAGCAGATTCTATTGCAGCATCACTTCCCATCGCACCCATAGCTATACCTACATCGGCTCTTGTAAGAACGGGAGCATCGTTGATGCCGTCACCTACAAATGCGACCTTGCTGCTGCCGTTAAGGAGCATTTCGAGCTTATCTACCTTCTGTGAAGGAAGAAGCTCTGCATAGAACTCGTCTACGGAAGTCTCTTTTGCGATCTTCTCTGCTACCTTCTCCTTGTCACCCGTAAGCATAACGGTCTTTTTTATTCCAAGGGAACGAAGTTCTTCTATAGCTGCCCTGGAATCACTCTTAAGCTCGTCGTTAATTACGATATGTCCGAGATATTCGCCGACGCACGCAATGTGAATAATAGTTCCCGTCAGCTCACAGTCATGCCAGTCAGCCTTAACCATATCCATAAGAGCACCGTTGCCGACATAGTACATTTTGCCGTCAACCTCTGCCTTTATGCCTTTACCTGCAAGTTCTTCTACACTGCCTATTCTGGAGCGGTCAATCTGTCCCTCATAGGCTTTTATTACAGACTCTGCTACAGGGTGGCTGGAATAACTCTCAGCAGCTGCAGCAATATCAATAAGTTCTTCGCTGCTTATCTCTGACGGGTGAATTGCCTCCACAGCGAAAGTCCCCTTTGTAAGAGTTCCCGTCTTATCCATAACTACAGTATCAATCTTGGACAAAGCCTCAAGGCTGTTAGCACCCTTTATGAGAATACCTTCTTTAGAAGCACCACCGATGCCTCCAAAGAAAGACAAAGGAACGGACACAACAAGAGCGCAGGGGCAGGATACTACGAGAAATACAAGTGCTCTTTTAATCCAAAGCATCCACGTTGCACCATCTGTTATTCCCGTAAAAAGCGGAGGAAGTATTGCCAGTGCAAGTGCGCCTATAACTACTGCAGGCGTATACCATCTGGCAAATCTTGTAATAAAGCCTTCAACCTTAGCTTTCTTCTCTGAAGCGTTCTCAACAAGCTCAAGTATCTTGGATACAGTACTCATGCCGTAATTACTTGTAGTCTTTACCTTAATAACGCCCGTTAGGTTGACACTGCCGCTTATTACCATATCGCCACAAGCCTTATCTACAGGCATGCTCTCGCCTGTTAAAGCAGCCGTATTAACGGAAGTAGCACCTTCGACAATATTACCGTCGAGAGGAATCTTCTCTCCGGGCTTAACTACGATAATCTCTCCTACTTCAACATTATCGGGAGATACTGTAAGTTCTTCGCCATCTCTTAATACGACAGCGTAATCAGGTCTGATATCCATTAGCTTAGCAATGGACTTCCTGCTTCTTCCGACTGCTATACTCTGGAAGAGTTCACCAACCTGGTAGAAAAGCATTACTGCTGTTGCTTCCGGATACTCTCCTGTCAGAACCGCACCAAGAGTTGCTACTGTCATAAGGAACTTCTCATCGAAGATCTGACCATGAACAATATTTATCGCTGCTGTCTTCAAAACATCGTATCCGACTATAACATAAGGTATAAGAAAGAGAATAAGCTTCAACACGCCTTCAATATTGAAGAGTCTTGTCACAATAACATCTGCAATAAGAATTGCAAAAGCAAGAATGATTCTCTTAAGAGTTTTCTTTTGTTTCTTTGTAAGTTTATACTTCATATTCTTATACCTTCTTAAATATCTATTCAAAATAAAAGACGGATAACCCGTCTTCTATTTATCAGAGGATTACTGTACAGTCAGGTTCAACCTTTTTAATCGCCTTGATTGCTTCCTTTAAGATCGCGTCGAACTTATCGTCTGCGGCTTCCAATGTAAGCTTCTGAGCCAGGAAGTTAACAGATACTGAATCTACTCCCTCGATCTTTGCAATAGCATCCTGCATCTTCTGAGCGCAATTTGCGCAATCAAGATCTTCAAGTTCAAATGATTTCTTCATGGTAATTCTCCTTTATTAGTAATTAATATTAATCTTCTGTCAGATGCTCAAATCCCTGGGCAATAATGCTCCTGACATGATCATCCTTCAGATAATAATATACTGTTTTACCTTCTCTTCTGTTACCGACAAGATCGGCATCTTTTAAGGTCTTAAGCTGATGAGATATAGCAGACTGAGTCATATTAAGAAGATCAGCAATAGCACATACGCACATCTCTTCTTCGAAGAGGGCATACATAATCTTGATTCTTGTAGTATCACCAAAGATCTTATAAAGATCCGCAAGATCGCATAAGATCTCGTCATCAGGTATCTCACTTTTAACTTTACTAAGAAGTTCCTTATGGTCGTGGTGGTCGTGCATCGTATATCCTCACTTCGTTTGAATGATTGTTCATATGTTTATCTGTTCATATGTTAACGCATGGATATATCGTTGTCAACAAAAAAATGCGAGCCATTGAAGACTCGCATCAATAATCTTATTATCAGCTGAAATCAGTCCCATTCCAGGTTATACCCTGCACATGCAACCGACACTGAATCAAATGAACTGAATACCTTATAAATAGAAGAATATACGCGTTCCCACTTAATAACTTCAATAGGATCAGTCTCACGGGTAAAGAGCTTATTCACATTGATATCAAACATCTTCTTCTGTTCAACCTTAAAATGACCAAGCTCGATAATATCCTTATAAGAAGAATCTACCTTCTTGTTAGCCTTAAGCTTCAATATAAGACCTGATACAATCTTGGCAGCTCTCTCAAGATCCAGGATAGAGGATACGGAATTCTCTCTTAAAGAAGTAACATTATATCTGACAAAACCTCGGGAGAGATCTTCAATGTTATCGGAGCACTCTTTAATAGCTTCAATAATACTAAACAGAGCTCTTACCTCAGGATCATTATGAAGTAATCTCTCATCACAAAGGAAATTCAGCTCGCCCTGAACCTCAAGGATCTCAACATTATGGGAAATAACACGCTTGGCAACAATGAATGCGTCATCAAAGCAATCAACAATCTCGCCTAAGGCTTCACACTCTTTGAGAAGCAACTCAGAAATCTTAATAAGGGAAGTGAAAATTGCATCTCGGTCAGAACCTTTCATGTGACTGCTCCTCCATGTTCCTTGTTAATTAATTATAGCAAAACAGAAAAACGAATATAAGACACAA
>JAKSRK010000105.1 GCA_024403655.1 Saccharofermentans sp.
CCTGTGACCCTCTGCTTGTAAGGCAGATGCTCTCCCAGCTGAGCTAAGCTTCCATGAGTTATTCGCTGGTGTGTTGCCCTTCTCTCGAAGCGCACATGAAGTATAACGTCTATAGGGGGTGCTTGTCAACACCTTTTTTAAAAATTTTTCGAAATTAATATCTCGAGTAATAAATATAGAGATAAGCATGCTCCGGATCCTCGGAAACTACCATAAGAAAAATGCTCTCATGAGTATCAAAATTAACACCCATTACCCAGGCATTTGTTCCATACTCGACCTTAGGTGCAATCTTATATCCTGAGAACAAATCCTCATACATCGAAGAGAATTCCGTATAGGACAAAAGGTTACCATACTCACCGTAAAGTTCATTCATGGCATTAGGAATAATCATGGGGTCATCGTGAGGAACACTTATCTTAGCCTCGTAAGCAGCCCTTCTGAAAATAAAACCATGCTTATTCATTCTCTCGACTTCAAAGCCGTCTCCAAGCACCAGACCGGTCGTTCTTGCTATAACACGCTCATTGTTATCGTAAACCAATGCTGTGGCAGCAAAAGCGACAAGAACCAGCAATATAATCAAAAGGACTATTATCTTATTATTCTTTCTCATTCTTATTCCTCCGTTAACTCATAAAGAGTCATCGAATTCTGCATAACAGTCTTCGCAGCCTCTTCTATATCTATGCCCTTGATCTCACATATCTTCTCAAGAACAAAGGGAACAAAGCAGGGTTCGTTGGTAAGTCCCCTGTTAGGTGCAGGAGTAAGATAGGGACTATCTGTCTCTATTACTATCCTTTCGAGAGGTACTGCAGCACAGACTGCAGGGGTATTCTTGTTATTCTTGAAGGTTATGGGGCCGTCGAAGCCTATATGGAATCCCATCTTAACGAGCTCCAGGGCTATCTCAGGCGAGCAGGAGCAGCAATGACACACTCCGACGTTGTCACGCAGCTTACCGGCCTTATAAAAACGCCTCAGTATATCCATGGAATCCCCCACAGCTTCCCTCTCATGAAGAATAATGGGTATATCAAGCTCCAGGGCCATCAGAAGCTGTTCCTCGTACACACGGCGCTGTATATCCCTAGGAGAGAAGTCGTAGTGGTAATCAAGGCCTATCTCGCCTATCGCACGTATCTTATTCTCCTTACGATTAGAAAGGAGTTTATAAAGCTCCTCCTTAAGCTCTTCATTCCACGAAGAAGCTTCGTGAGGATGAACGCCTACGGAAGAATACAGTTCTACGCCGCTATTGCCGCCATAATCGCGTGCAAAGGCAACCGCCTTATGCGAACTCTCAAGACTATCGGCAGGGATCAGAATACGCCTTACACCCGCTTCAGCGGCATTACGCAACATATCCTCAGGACTTATTCCCTCTTGCGCAAAACGCCCATCGTAAAGATGAGCGTGCGTGTCGAAGAAAGTTAAATCTCGGTTAATGTACCTTGTTGCCTCTTTCATCAGGAAATATCGGCTCCGGGCTTTATGTCATCGCCGAATTCAACGACTCTGAACTTATCGCCGTCTCTTACGGACATAATCATGCCGTTAGATTCGTATCCCATCATCTTACGAGGCTCAAGGTTTACTATCATCGCAAGAGTCTTGCCGATAAGATCCTCAGGCTCATAGTACTTGGCAATACCGGAAAGAACCTGTCTCTCGCCAAAGCCGTCATCAACCTTAAAGAGGAGAAGCTTATCTGACTTCTTTACCTTCTCGCAGGAGAGAACCTTTACGGCTCTTAAGTCGAGTGCAGCAAAGTTATCGAACTTTGTTAAAGGCTTCAAAGGCTCTTCAGGAAGATCAGCCTTCTTGGGAGAAAGTGCATCAAGCTCTGCAATCTCCTTCTCAACGTCGATTCTTGGGAAAAGAACTCTTCCCTTCTGAACTGTTACATCAGCCTTCAAAGCATGTCTCTCTGATGCAGCTTCCCACTTGGTACAGCACTCGCATGCACCGATCTGCTCATAAATCTCAGGGCAGATATGAGGCATTACGGGAGAAAGAAGAATTGAGCATCTTCTTACAGTATCAAGGAGGTTATAAAGAACAGCCGCAAGTCTGGGCTTCTTTGCCTCATCCTTTGCAAGTACCCAGGGCTCGTTCTCATCAATATACTTATTAGCTCTTGCGATAACTCTGAAGATCTTATCGAGAGCATCAGAGATATGAAGTGACTCGTAGTTCTCAGCAACAAATGAGGGAAGCTCGTCCGTCATCTTAAGAAGCTCTTCATCGGAATCGTTGAACTCCTTATCGACAGGAAGAGTACCGTCAAAGTACTTTATCGCCATTGCAACTGTTCTTGATACAAGATTACCAAGGTCATTTGCAAGGTCGCAGTTAATTCTGTTAAACATCATCTCATTTGTATAAGGAGCATCAGCACCGAAAGGCATCTCGCGAAGGAGATGGTAACGAAGAGAATCTACTCCGTATCTCTCACTTAATACAAAAGGATCAATAACGTTGCCGGAAGACTTACTCATCTTGCCGCCGCCAAAAGTAATCCAGCCGTGACCTACTACCTTCTTGGGAAGGGGAAGATCAAGAGCCATAAGCATTGCAGGCCAGATAAGAGTATGGAATCTTATGATTTCCTTAGCCATTACGTGGATATCGGCAGGCCAGAACTTACTGAAGTCATCGTATTCACTGTTGTCGTAGCCTAAGGCAGTAATATAGTTTGACAAAGCATCAATCCATACATAAACAACATGACCGGGATCGAATGTTACGGGAACACCCCATGTAAAGCTCGTTCTGGATACACAAAGATCCTGAAGACCGGGCTTGATAAAGTTATTGATCATCTCGTTAACTCTGGACTTGGGCTCAAGGAAATTAAGCTCTTCATCAGTAAGAAGCTTCTCGAGTCTGTCAGAGAAATCTGAAAGCTTGAAGAAGTAAGCTTCTTCAGAAGCATCTACACATTCTCTTCCGCAGTCGGGGCACTTACCGTCTACAAGCTGGCTCTCTGTCCAGAAAGATTCACAGGGCTTACAGTACTTACCCTTATATTCACCCTTGTAGATGTAACCTCTGTCGTAAAGTTCCTTAAATATCTTCTGAACACTCTCCACATGATAAGGATCTGTTGTTCTGATATATCTGTCATAAGAAATTCCGAGGAGCTCCCAGAGCTTCTTAAAGTTAGCAACGATACCGTCAACATACTCCTGAGGAGTAACGCCGGCTTCCTTCGCCTTGTCCTCGATTTTCTGACCATGCTCATCAGTACCTGTAAGGAACATTACATCAAAGCCCTGCATTCGCTTCATTCTGGCAACAACATCGCATGCAAGCGTAGTATAGCAGTGACCGATATGAGGATTGCCCGAAGGATAATAAATGGGCGTCGTGATGTAAAAAGGTTTCTTCTCAGACATATGAGCCTCCGAATATAAATTATTTAACCAATTAATTATAATTACTCAGAGCTTATAATTCAAGAAAACTGCTTATTTTAAAAGGCGGAGAGCTCGCTCATATAATTCTTTTTTGCTAAGACCCGTTACGGCAGCGACCTCGGAAGCTATCTTTTTGGTAGGAAGCCCCTGAGAAGCAAGTTCCTTAATAAGTTCATCAGGATCCACAACTTCCTTCTTCTCAACTTCGCCTTTACACTCGAGGCATATAACGAATTCACCCTTGGGAGGAATCTGCTCAAAATGCTTCTTAGCTTCCTCTACACTTCCTCTTAAGACTTCTTCGTACTTCTTGGTAAGTTCACGGCAGAAAGCAGCCTTATTCTGAGCAAACCCCGCCTCCATAAGCTCATCGATAAGCTTCATCAGTCTGTGGGGAGCTTCGTAAATAATAACAGTCTCGTTAAACGCTTTAAGTGCTTCTATTCTCTTCCTGCGGTCACTTCCAGCAGAAGGAAGAAAACCCTCGTAATGGAACTTAGTCGTATCAAGGCCGCTTAATACAAGTGCCGTTATGGCAGCAACGGGACCCGGAACCGCTGTTACTTCGAGTTCATTCTCTATGCAAAGCTTAACTAAGTCTTCTCCCGGATCATTTATGGAAGGCATGCCGGCATCCGACACGAGTGCGACATCTGCCCCCTCCTTCATCATGTTGACAAGGACAGGCCCCTTGGCGGCTTTATTGTGTTCATGGTAAGAAAAGAGCTTTCCTTCTATTCCGAAATGCTGAAGCAAAAGTCCCGTTCTTCTTGTATCTTCGCAGGCAATTACATCTACCGAGCTTAATATCTCGATTCCCCTGGAAGACATATCTCCCATGTTACCTATAGGTGTTCCAACTAGATAAAGCAATCCGTGTGCTCCTTGTCATATATATCATTTATTCTTGCAGTGTTGATTATACACCCGTCTGCACTTTTCTTTGACAGTATAAGAGGAGGAAGTATCTTAAGGTCACTGCCACTTGCTCCCTTCTTGCCCGCGACAAGCACCATCGCTGCATTTCGCTCCTCGAAAGGATGCACTGCCAAAAGTCTCGTAGGCTTAACGTTATACTCTCTCATTGAAGTTAAGACATCATTTAAGCGGTCTGCATGCATTACAACAACGACGTGTCCCGAAGAAGGAACCACACGCGAAGAAGCTACCTTCATAAAGTCATTAAGGTCACCGTTTTCTTCGAATCTGCCGTTAAGTCTTCCCTCAGATCTTCCTGCGGCAGGACCATTCTGTCTGGAATAAAAGGGCGGATTCATAAATACAACATCATACTGTTTATTTTTTACTTCAGAAGGAAGATCTCTTATGTCTGCATTAAAGGCACGCATCCTGGAAGAGACATCGTTATTGGCGATATTCATCTTCATAACCTCGCACTCGTCAGGCATTATCTCTACCGCATCTATATACGCATGCTCATATCTTGCAGCTACACAAAGACTTACCGCTCCGCAGTTGCTTCCGAGCTCAAGCATATCGCATCTTTTATCCCCTGAGTTGCCTCTGCGGATAAAGGATGCCGCAAACCATGCAAGAAGAACACTGTCGGTTCCGAATCTGAAACCGTCCTTAAGCTGAAGAAGAGTAAAACCCTTCCTGCCTATGTCTTCTTTTGTAAGATCTTCCATGCTAAACATATGAAGAGTCTACTTGATAGCAGAAGTGTTGTCGAGTAAATCAAAGCACAAAAATACCGCCCGGAAGATTCCGAGCGGTATGGTGTTCCTTAACGGATTATTGCTTATCAGCCCTCAGCGATAGCGGATACAGGACAAGCATCTGCGCAAGCACCGCAGGAAAGGCAAGCATCTGCATCGATTGTGTACTGTGCATCACCCTCTGAAATAGCAGATACAGGGCAAGCATCAGCGCAAGAACCGCATGAAAGACAAGCATCAGAAATTACATAAGCCATGGTAATATTCTCCCTTCTTTAAGCTGCCCCTATTATCGCATCAAAAAGAAACAATTACAATTAGAGTTTCTCATTTGCAAAAACA
>JAKSRK010000106.1 GCA_024403655.1 Saccharofermentans sp.
CGGCGGTGTCTGCGAAGGCTCTGCCGGCTGAGTCTGTGCCGCTGTAGCTTCAGAAGCAGCAGTCGAAGCCGGAGCTGTCGTCTCAGAAGACTGTTCCTCGGAAGTTACCGTTGTCTCTTCACTCTCTTCCGTCTGCGATTCTTCGGTCTGAGGAATCTCTTCCTGCTCTTCAAGCTTACTTATCGTGATATAACCTACTTCACCGTCGGGAAGCTCCACAACATAAAAACTGTCTGTTCTTCCTATAACATGAAATTCATCATCAGCATCAAATACTCCGACCGTCAGACCTTCAAAAGAAGCTTCATCTCTGATGACTCCTCTTCCTACAGCCGTCATTACAAGATTAAGTTCTTCAACCTCGACTACGACACGTCTTCTTGATTCGGAAGTCTCTTCTGTCTGAGTTGTAGTCTCTTCGGGAATTGACGTTTCCTCTTGAAGAGTTGTCTCGGAAGCAGAAGAAGAGGAAGTATCAGTTCCCTTATTGCTGCAGGCAGGAAGAATAAGGCACAACAAAAGCGATGCGGCTAGTATTGCCGTAAAACGCTTAAATTCTTTGATTTGTAACACTGTTATTCGTCCTCCCGTACATTTTTGAGTATTATAGCACAGCCGAATCACTGCATATGTCAGAATAATGGGACTTGAAATTTGTCTGTTTTCAACAATTTTTGAATGGATTTTTACTATTATCCGTCAAATGTAAAATCTGCTTGTTATGTTAATCTTATATGGATGTTTTACATGTTGTATTTCATCACAAAAAGAATGTGTGTAGAAGGAATTGAATATGAAGTTATTTTTAACATCCAATCCGTTTCTTGCAAACGGCGAGATCTGTTCCGAGAATGATTTTCTCTGGAACTTCAAGTACAGCCTCCCCTATGAGACAAATGCGTTATTTATCTCATCATTTTACAAGGACGCCATCACCAATGACAGATTCGCTAGCAAGATAAAGGATTCTTTTAATTCAGCAGCTGTTTTCTTCAAGACTATGGATGTACTCGATTACAGAAGCCTGACCATGACCAAGGAAGAAATCTTGGCTCACAATCTCCTTATTTTTGCTGACGGCGACGTAGCTACTCAGAACGACTTCTTCAGAGCAATCGGCCTTAAGTCCAAGCTTGAGGGTTACGACGGAACCATACTTGGTATCGGTACAGGAGCAATGAATCTTGCGCAGGAAGCTTACAGCATCCCTGAAGAAGAAAGTGACATTACAAATCCTGATTATGTGCGTTTCTACGAAGGTCTCGGCTTTACCAAGACACAGATAATCCCCCGCTACGACGAGACCATAATGAAGAAGTTAGGCGGCTTCTCTCTTCGCGACCGCATCGTAACAGACAGTGCAGGAAGAAAGTTCTTAGGTCTTCCCGAAGGAAGTTACCTTATGAGCACTGACGGTCACGAGCTTGTTCACGGCTCTTTCTATAAGATTATCGACAAGAGTATCAGCAAAGAAGAAGCAGGCTTTATGCCCAAGTCTTTCGACTGATAACAACGAATCAGACATATTAAAACTGCGGCTTTCTTATTAAGAAAACCGCAGTTTTTTATTACTCTTCATCAAGCTTAAGAACACTCATGAATGCTTCCTGAGGAACGTTTACCGAACCTACCTGACGCATCTTCTTCTTACCTTCCTTCTGCTTCTCGAGAAGCTTCTTCTTACGAGTGATATCACCACCGTAACACTTGGCAAGAACGTCCTTACGGAAAGCTCTTATCGTCTCTCTGGCGATTACCTTACCACCGATGCAGGCCTGAATGGGAACTTCGAACTGCTGCCTCGGGATATTCTCCTTAAGCTTCTCTGCCATACGTCTTCCTCTTGCATATGCCTTGTCTGCATGAACAATAAAGGAAAGGGCATCAACCGGATCACCGTTAAGAAGTATGTCGAGCTTAACAAGCTTGGATTTCTCATAGCCTGCCATCTCATAATCAAGTGAAGCATAACCTCTCGTTCTGGACTTCAGCGCATCGAAGAAATCGTAAATAATCTCATTCAGAGGCATTCTGTAATGAAGCATGACTCTCTTGTCGTCTAAGTACTTCATGTCCTTATACTCGCCTCGTCTGTCCTGACAAAGCTCCATAATGTTACCTACGTAGTCCTTAGGAAGCATTATTGTGCAGTTAACTACAGGCTCTTCCATATAATCTATCTCGGATACATCCGGAAGATTCGTAGGGTTGTCTACTTCAATCATGCTGCCGTCTGTCTTATATACTTTGTAGATAACGGAAGGTGCAGTACAAATAAGGTCGAGATTAAATTCCCTTTCGAGCCTCTCCTGAATTACTTCGTAGTGTAGAAGTCCCAAGAAGCCGCATCTGAAGCCGAAGCCCAATGCCGCCGATGTCTCAGCTTCAAAAGAGAGAGCCGCATCGTTAAGACGAAGCTTTTCGAGGGCATCTCTGAGGTCACCGTATCTTGCACCGTCTACGGGATAAACGCCGCAGAATACCATCTGCTGAATGCTCTTATAGCCTTCAAGGGGCTCTGTGGCGGGATTGTCTGCTAATGTAACCGTATCTCCCGGAGCAGTGTCGCTTACGTTCTTTATGGAAGCACAGATATATCCTACTTCGCCTGTTAAGAGACAGTCAGAAGGAACGTACTCACCCGGATGGAAGTAACCGAGATCGGTAATAACGAACTCCTTACCCGTATGCATCATGCGAATCTTGTCGCCAAGCCTGACGGAACCTTCCTTAATTCTTACGGAAACGATAACGCCCTTATAAGAATCGTACTTAGAGTCGAAGATAAGAGCTCTTAAAGGCTTATCTTCAGGGTCAGACGGCGGCGGAAGATACTTAATAATACCCTCAAGAACATCGTCTATACCTACGTCATTCTTCGCAGAAATCAAAGGTGCATAAGAAGCATCAAGGCCGATGTCGTCTTCAATCTCTTTCCTTACTTCTTCGGGACGAGCCGAAGGAAGGTCAATCTTATTAATTACAGGAAGCACCTCAAGGTCGCTGTCTACTGCAAGGTAAACGTTAGCGAGAGTCTGCGCTTCTACGCCCTGAGCAGCATCTACAATCAGAACGGCACCGTCACAAGCAGCCAGAGATCTGGATACTTCGTAGTTAAAGTCAACGTGGCCGGGAGTGTCGATAAGGTTAAGGATATATTCATTGCCATCCTGTGCCTTATATGCCATTCTCGTAGCCTGAGACTTAATTGTAATGCCTCTTTCTCTCTCGATATCCATGTTATCGAGAATCTGTGCCTGCATCTCTCTCTTCTCGACAACGCCGGTATGCTCTATAAGGCGGTCTGCAAGAGTCGACTTACCATGGTCGATATGAGCAATTATGCAAAAGTTTCTAATGTGTTCCTGTCTTTCCATTAATACCCCAACTACTACTTTTATCTTATTAAACCAAAATGCGCGAAAGGATATACGCAAACAAATGCGACACCCTTGATACGATCTTCCGTAAAGGGACCGAGCACTCTGCTGTCCTTACTTACATTGCGGTTATCTCCCAGGCAGAAATACTCATTCTCTGCCAATGTTATCTCGTCGTAGCCCTTATCCACACCGATACTCATCATCCAGGTCTGCTGACCTTCTACAAGGTATGACTCCTCAAGAAGGAAGAATTCCTCCGAATCGGCAGGTCTTATATAGACACAGCCGTCAGCTATTCTTACCGTCTCTCCCGGAAGACCAATGATTCTCTTGATAAGATACTCTTCTCTGTCATAGCCTTCCATGTCATGTCCGTCTAAGATAACGACATCACCTCTCTCGTAGGAATGAAAGTAAGTAGATATCTTCTCTGTATAAACCATATCCCCGTTCTCAAGAGTAGGATTCATGGAGTCACCGTATACGTTATCTCTCTGAACTACAAATACTACGAGGAGGATTCCGATAAGAACACCGATAGCAATCGTCCTTACCCAGGAGAATAATTCCTTGAGAACATCGTTCTTGTCTTCAGAAGGCGAAGTCTGCCCGGCAGATCCATCAGCTGAAAACTCATCAGCCTTAAATTCAGTTATCTCTTCTTCAGAAAAATTCTCTGACTCTTCAAAGTTCATTATCTATTCCTCGTATTTCAAATAATCGCACTATATTCTAACACTAAGGGCGATGCATTTGTATCAGAAATGAGGTAAATCTCAGCTATATCAGGCATGCGTAAGAGCCTGAAACATATAGATATCATCCTTAGTCTCCTCAAAGAAGCTTCCAATTACAAACAAAGTAGTATCTTCTTCGTTGACTTCTTCTCTTAAATATCCGGAAGCATCCTTAGGCGTAAAGCTCAGTCTTATCCTTCTTATATCTTTACCGAAAGCTGCTGCGACCCTATCAGGAGCAGCATCTCCCAATATTGCATGAAGGATTAATTCGCCCTCTTCCTCCTCTGCTATTACATACGAATTCAGCTTAGGGATATAGAAAGTATTCTCGGTCATAAACTGAGAAAGATAGAACATATAAAGACCCGGATTAGCTGTCATATAGAATGCGGAATTCTGAGGATTGCTCTTTAATATTTCCGTCATCTTCTCATAGTCTTTTTTATCATTCATGGGAATCGTTACTACGGATCCGTCTTCTTCAAAAGACACATCTTTAACATAGCAGTATTCTTTTTGAGTCTTAAAACCGAACTTAGGATAAAAGTCCAAAACGGAATCGTTGGCAAAAAGATATATGCCGTCAACTTTACCGGAGAAGTCATTAAGAATCTTGTCCATAAGAGCTTTTGCATAACCCTTCCCTCTATAATCAGGATCGGTCATTACTGTCCCTAACTGGATAAGCTTAACTTCTTTTCCTTTATAAATCATGTTACAGCGATTTACTGAAACATTAGACACAACCTTACCGTCAATAATCACCGAATAAGGATTGTAATTATCTTTCCAAAAACCGTTTTGGTACCAGCCTTCAAAATCAAGTCCGAATACTTTTGAAGAGAGCTCATTAAACGAAGCTCTAAGCTTATTATCGTCTCTGTATGAATTTACTATTTGCATATATAAAACCCCTATGCCGGGCATACATATCCCGACAGAAAATACTTATTTGTTATTGCACGGAAAAGCACCATCCTTTATTAACAAGAATGATGCGAAGGATTAAAAATCCAAAGGGTTTCACGAGAGCAATTAAATCACACTGCTTCTATATTTGCAAACAGAGATTAGTCTTGATTGTTATCAATCCAATCATTGCATATGTCCTATAGTGTTTTCTTCATCACTATACGTACCGGCAAGTATACTATATACAAGATTTTTCATTTCACAACTGATTTATCCTTTCTCGAGAGAGCACAGCAAAGTTGCAAAACAAGGTAAGCGCTAAATAACCCAGTGCCTTAAATTTACACTGCTCCAATGTCATAATTT
>JAKSRK010000107.1 GCA_024403655.1 Saccharofermentans sp.
TTTTTGAATCGAAATCTATTCCCAAAGCCTATTTTACGTTAGCTGTCCCTGTAGTTCTCGGCATGGTTATATCCATTGTCTACAACATCACGGATACCTACTATATCTCTTTAACCAAGAATACAAATCTGGTGGCAGGTGTCTCTCTTTGTGCTCCTGTATTTACCCTGCTCATGGGATTCGGCAATATATTCGGCCAGGGAGGAAGTTCTCTTATCAGCCGCCTCTTAGGTCAGAAGGACAAAGATAATCTTCGCCGTGTAAGTTCATTCTGCTTTTATGCGGCTATTGTGTTCGGACTTGTATCAGGAGCGCTGATGCTTCTTTTACGTATTCCGATTCTTCATTTGCTTGGCGCTGATGCTGAGACTATTACTTATGCACTTCCGTATTATACCTTCTTTGCCGCGGGAGCTCCGTTCGTTACGCTGTCGTTTATTCATATAAATCTCCTGCGAAGCGAAGGCATGGCAAAGGAATCCATGATTGCTACCGTAAGCGGTTCTGTTATAAATATCATTCTCGACCCGATTCTGATTTTTAAGCTTAACATGGGCGCCGCAGGTGCTGCTCTTGCTACTATCGTCGGATATGTGATGACTGACAGTTACTGCTTATTTGTAGTACTTAAGAAGAGCAAGGTTCTTTTTGTGGATGCACGTAATTGGAAAATCAGTCGGGACCACGCAAGACAGATTTTCTCTATCGGCTTCTCTGCTGCGCTGTCGAATATTACTTCAAGTGTATGCATGATTCTTACTAACCAGCAGCTCTTGAAATATGGAAATGATAAGATTGCGGCTATGGGTATTGTGCAGAAGGTCAGCATGATTATTATGCTGGTTATCGTAGGATTCTCCTTCGGAGGAGCTCCTCTTATCGGCTATACTTACGGAGCCAAAAACAAAGAGCGCATGAAAGCTCTTCTTGGCTTTGTCGTAAAATTCCTTTGTACTACAGCCTTTGTCATGTCTGTCGTGATGGTAGTACTGGCGCCGTATGTGATGCGTGTTTTTATGGAAGATCCGGCGCTGGTTAGTACCGGTGTTCTCATGCTCCGTACTCAGGTTATGGGTATGACGCTGATGGCAGTTGTGCTTTTCTTTACTGTATTCTTCCAGGCTACAGGAAAGGCGTTGCCGTCCTTGGTTCTTGCTCTTTCCCGTCAGGGTGTTGTGTTTGTAATTGTGCTTTTCGCTGCGGTTGCAATCGGCGGCTATTACGGTGTTATTCTGACGCAGTTTATAGCAGATCTTATCTCTGCGGCTATTGCTTTTGTGCTATATCGCAACTTGTGTTAAACGTATTTTGAAGGTGATGATTGGATTAACGGTAAGTGTTCCGCTGACAAGTTATGGCGGTGTTGATGTGGAAATAGCAATTGATATTGTTTACAATGCTTTTGGTCGTGAAAACCTGCGTTACAGACAATAAAGCATTGAGATATGACAATTGGTATAAAAGAAAACAAGGCAACATATAGAAGCGTTCTTCGTTCTTTGTTGTTGCTATCCGTTCCTACTGTTATCGAGGAGATAATGAGCATACTGCTGCAGTATGTTGATACTGCTATGGTCGGCAGATTAGGGGAGCAGGCTACAGCGGCGGTCAGCACGACTACAACTATTAACTGGCTTATCGGCTGCGTGCCTCATGCCATAGGTGTAGCGGTTATGGCACTGACCGCCAGAGCAAACGGTTCGGGAGATGAGAGGACAAGTCAGAAGCTCACTGCCCAGGCCTTGAGGCTCACGATATTATACGGACTTGTATTAACGGTGATAAGCGAAGTCTTAAGCCCGTTTATTCCGATTTGGATGCATGCAGCCCCGGAGATCAGATCGGAAGCGTCGGCATATTTTGCGATTATCAGCATCTCACTTTTGTTTAGAACTTCTGCGATAGTCTTTGCCACCTCATTAAGGGCGGTAAAGGATACGAAGACCCCGATGGTTATTAACCTGTTAACTAATATGCTTAATGCCGGACTTAACTGGCTTCTGATCTATAAGGTCGGACTAGGCGTAAAGGGTGCGGCCGTCGCGACTCTTATCAGTTATACCTTATCCGGCATCGCGATGTATATCGTAGTTCGTGGCAAGAAGGTTCTTAGCTGGAAGAAGGAAGACACAAAGGCAGATCTTAAGATTCAAAAGGAAATGTATAAGATTGCCATTCCGGCTTTTGGCGGAAGTGCTGCGTCCTGCCTTGGCTATGTGGTGTTTGCAAGTATGGTATCAAGCTTAGGTACTACTATCTTCGCGGCACATTCTATCGCGGTTGAAGCGGAGACCTTGTTCTATATTCCCGGCTATGGCTTCAGGACCGCGACGTCGTCTCTTA
Source organism: Saccharofermentans sp. (assembly GCA_024403655.1). Lineage (GTDB taxonomy): Bacteria > Bacillota > Clostridia > Saccharofermentanales > Saccharofermentanaceae > Saccharofermentans. The sequence continues at coordinate 2,344 of JAKSRK010000107.1, forward strand.
TCGGTAATGCGCTTGGTGAGAAGGACGAGCGTAAAATCGACATCATTCAGAAGATATCAATCGCTATTACGGTATCGGCGATGCTCATAAGCGGAGTGTTCCTGTATATTATCGCAAGACCTCTTATGAGCATCTTTACCGAGTCTGAGCCCGTAATAGAATTGGGTGTGATGGCATTGCGCCTGGTCGCTTTTACTGAGCCTTTCTACGGCTTAATGGTAGTAATGGAAGGCATCTTCTACGGAGAAGGAAGGACGCGCGAAGTCTTCGTTGTAGAAACTGCAAGCATGTGGGGGATAAGAATCCTGTCAACATTCATATGCGTATCTCTGTTAAAGCTCGGTCTTCGCGAGGTTTGGTACTGCATGATTGCCGATAACATATTTAAAGCCGTGACACTTTACATTGTGTTCCGGGTATATGCCCGCAAAGCCATTCTGGTGAGGTGAGGAAGTATTAAGTTCCGTTTAAGAAATGTTGAATTTACAAAACAAAATGTCGTATATAGTTGACATATAGTAAAAATGATTATATATTCCATTCATACAAGCGCTTAATCCGACAGAATAGGAGCATCAGTATGAACGGAATAAAACCCCAAAAGAATCTCTTAATAATAGTTAATGTAATTTTGCTTATAGCAGTAGTAGCCGCGCTTATCGTAACTGCCGGAAATGCAGGCGGCAAATCGAATGAGATACATCTGACAACGGCTGTTGTTTCAGAAGAAGGTGAGATTACAACTCCTTCTCAGGAATCTACACTATATATTATCCGGGACGGTAATTATTCACTGGATATTGACTGGGACGGACCTGAGGAGATAGGCTTTGCATCTGTTCTTACAATCGCAGACGAAGATGGAGACTTGGTATATTTTGCAAGCGGCGACGCGGTGCATTCCGGAACTAAAGTTCATTTAAATAAGGGGAAATACACATGTACTATTTCCTTTATCGGCAATGAAGAAGAATACAGCATATACATGGTAAATAAGGATGGGTTAGTCGATGAGAAGATAAATTTCCAACCCGACGGAAGCTGGCCGATGAATTACAGTATTGCCTTCCACAAGAGACTTATCGACAGTGTGGCGCTCTCGATAGTTCTTGCTACAATAGCGGCAATTCTTATTTGTAGTCTCATATATCTTGTAACAAAGCTTAATGACAAACTGATAAACGAATATGACGAACGTCAGGAGCTTTTACGAGGAAGAGCATACAGGTTGGCATTTATTGTTATGGCGTCATTCTTCGGATGCGTTGCTTTGCTTAATCTTATAGGAGTAAATATTCCTGCCGATAAGTACATTGTAGATGTAATGGGAGTAGCAATCGGTCTTGCCGTAATGGCAACTGTCCGCATAGTAAACGACGCTTACTTTGCGCTTAATGAGAACAGCAGACTTCTTATTCCGATCCTTTGTCTTATTACTCTCGCCAATACAATCGCAGCGATAATAAATACTATCAGCGGCAATGTGATTGCAGACGGAGTACTAACAGTCGGTTTCCTGAATGTGATAGTATCTGTATATTTGCTCTATATGCTGACGCTTATTTTGGTAAAATCCAAAATGAACAAAAGTGAGGACTAAGGCATGAAGAATCTTAAACTTAAGTCTGCACGAGCGGCGAAGGATATGTCACAGGATGCATTGGCGAAGATTGTCGGTGTGTCACGTCAGACAATAAATGCAATAGAAAAAGGCGATTATAATCCTACGATTAAGCTTTGCAAAGAGATTTGCAAGGCACTGGATAAGACTCTTGATGAGCTTTTCTGGGACGAAGAGTAGAATGCGTCTTGTTATGGAGGAGTATTAAAGTGCCCGGATTAAGTAAGAGGACAGAACAGTTTACCGATTCGGTAATCAGGAGAATGACACGCATCTCGGACGAACATGGTGCGATTAATTTGTCTCAGGGATTCCCCGATTTTGATCCGCCTAAGGCGCTTACAGATGCTCTTGCCCGCGTGGCTCCCGAGGGACCGCACCAGTATGCGCTGACCTGGGGTGCTAAGAACTTCCGCGAGGCTCTGGCTGATAAGTATCGCCACTTTGCAGGTATTGATATCGATCCTCAGACGGAGATGGTAGTTACCTGCGGCAGTACCGAAGCCATGATGGCAGCCATGATGTCTGTTACTAATCCCGGAGATAAGGTTATAGTCTTCTCTCCCTTTTATGAGAACTACGGTGCGGATACTATTCTTTCCGGTGCGGAGCCGATATATGTGCCGCTGCAGCCTCCTCTTTTTAACTTCGATGCTGAAGTGCTTGAGGATGCATTTCGCCAAAAGCCGAAGGCTATAGTTATATGTAATCCCTCTAATCCCTGTGGCAAGGTCTTTACCAGGGAAGAGCTGACTTTGATAGGAGAGCTCGCAGTAAAGTACGACAGCTGGATAATTACAGACGAAGTTTACGAGCATATTTTGTATAAACCCTATGAGCACGTATATGCCATGACTTTGCCCGGCTTAAGAGAAAGAGTAATAGTTTGTAACTCACTTTCAAAGACATACTCCATTACCGGCTGGAGACTCGGATATGTTATCGCACCGCCTGAGGCAGCAGAGCGAGTTAAGAAGGTACACGATTTCCTTACTGTCGGTGCGGCTGCTCCTCTTATGGAAGCTGCTGTGACGGCCCTTCGTTTTGACGACAGCTACTATCAGGAACTGCAGGCACACTATACTCACATGAAGGATGTTTTTGTAGGCGGTATGCGTAATCTAGGTTTGCAGTTTACCGAGCCTCAGGGTGCTTACTATGTTCTTATGGATATAAGCGAATTCGGCTACAAAGACGATAACGAATTCTGCGTGGATCTGGCGAGCAAGGTCGGAGTAGGTGCGGTTCCGGGTTCAAGCTTCTTCAGAGAACCGGTTAATCACCTTATAAGATTCCATTTTGCCAAGAA
>JAKSRK010000108.1 GCA_024403655.1 Saccharofermentans sp.
GGCCTTCTTATGCTGAATAAAGGTGAGTATAAGGGCAAAAGGATCGTATCCGAAGAATATGTAAAGCTGGCAACTTCTAAGCAGACAGATGCCCGTGAAGGCGGATACGGCTTTTACTATTGGATGTATCGCGACGGCTTCAGCATCAACGGCAAATGGAAGCAAAAGTGCTACTGTCTTCCTTCAAAGAATCTGGTTATTACTTACCTTTCCCATATAGAAGATGACAATATGGAAGAACTTAAGGCCAGTATGGAGAATAATCTTCTGTAACGTACCTGGGAAAACCTTCTGATAGAATAGAAGCATGGAAAATAAGCAGACGGGATATTATCTTACGCCATCGCAGACGGGAATGGCGTCACTTCATGAGTTTTATTCAGACACATCTGTCGCCACACTTTGCGGCGTCGTTATTTTTGAAGAGCAGTTCCCCGCAGGCCTTGTCGACGATGCGATAAGAGATGTAATAAGAAGACACGATGCATTAAGAATTCGTATCACCCGCCGCGACGGAACTTATATCCAGACCATAAGCGATTATGAGGACGAGGATGTAGAACATGTCTTCCTGGAATCGGAAGCGCAGACAGAAGAGTTCGGCCTTAAAGAAGGAAGAAGAATCTTCGACACCAATGGGGAGAAGATGTATCACTTCACTGTTCTGGATCTTCCTGACAGGACTGCAGTTTGTGTCAGCAGCAGCCATATAATTACTGACTCCTGGGCCTACAGCATTATTGTAAGAGAAGTCTACTCCTACTGCATGGCTGTTAGGGAAGGCCGCGAGCCTGCAAAGGAAGTCTTAAGCTACCTTAACTATATAAACAGAACTCTTGGCTATACTTCCTCTTCAGTTCAAAAGGACGACATCTCCTTCTGGGAAGACAAGTATAAGACAGGTATCTCTACGGGAACTGTAGGACACTTAAAAGACAAAGACTACAGGATAGATTCGAGCAGGTATTCGACCTATATCTCCCGGGAAGTATCTGAGAAGATAAAGGCATTTATATCTTCCGAGAAATCTTCCGTATCTGTTATCTTCGAAAGTGCTGTGCTTATTTACCTTGCAAGAACTTCCAATGTCAGCCGCAACGTCACCATAGGAACTCCGGTATTGGGAAGAAGCGGAGTAGCCGAGAAGGAGACTATCGGCATGTTTATGTCGACTATACCTCTGTCGGTAGACGTTGAATCAGATCAGAGCGCATCCTCCCTGTGCGATGCGGTCTCTAAGACACACAGGAGTATCTTCAGACATTCAAGACTGTCGCACGATGAGATTGCCAGAAGCATAAGAAGCAGCTGTGGCTACAGCGGCAGGCTCTATAATGTCCTTGTTAATTACCAGAATTCCAGGACCGACGTGCCTTCCGAGAGTGTATGGTTCTCTAACGGCTACACGGAAGTCCCCCTCGCGATTCATCTTGACGACAGGGACGGCAACGACAGAATAAGGATGCTTATCGATCACCAGCTTGAAGCCTGGAGTGAAGAAGAGATAGTGCTTCTCGGCAAGAGGATAGAGCACATAATAGATCAGTTTGTGACAAATCCCGGCATTAAGATTAAGGATATTTCTTTGCTCCCCGAAGAAGAGCAGGATTATCTTACGAAGACTTATAACGACACGGATGTATCCTACAGGAAGGATATCTGCGTACATGAAGCTTTCGAGGAATATGCAAAAGCCAATACAAAGAGGACTGCAGTTAAGTTCAAAGGTAAGGACTACACTTACGGCGACCTTAGCAGAATGTCGGATTCTCTGGCAGCCTGCCTTAAGGAGAAGGGTATAGGAAGGGAAGATACGGTTCCGATTATTTCGATAAGAAGCATCTACACGATAGTAGCCATGCTTGCTGTGCTGAAGACCGGCGCTTCGTATATGTTCATATCTCCCGACTACCCTTTAAGCAGAATTTCATACATGACGGATATTGTAGAAGCAGGGCTAGTCCTTTGCTGCGGCTATAACTGCGAATTCAAAGAAGCGATTGATCTTGATGCTTTCGATTACTCTTATAAGGAGTTCATAAGGGAAGACAGAAGCGATGTATCTGATGTCTGCTATGTAATGTTTACCTCCGGCTCTACGGGTAAGCCCAAGGCTTTATGTATCAGCCACCAAAATGTTATGAATTACTGTGCCTGCAACGACTTTAATATCTGCGGTGCGATTATAAAAAGGGAAGAAGGCTGCATACTGTCAGTGACAAATATAATCTTCGATATCTTTGTTACCGAGAGTATTCTTGCCCTTCTTAACGGCATTCCCATTATGCTTGCCGACGACGATCAGGTGATGTCGGGCAAGGCGTTAAGTGAACTTATAAGGGAGGGTGCGGATATAATCCAGACAACTCCCACCAAGATGAGAAGCTACCTTCTCGATAAGGATTTTAAGGAGAGCATAAGTAGATTAAAGGCGGTTATTCTCGGAGGAGAAGCTCTGCCTGAGTCCCTCGCCGCAAGTCTTCTTAAAGAAACGGATGCGAAGATATATAACGTATACGGACCTGCCGAGACTACCGTATGGTCTACTCTCAGCAGGGTTGAAGATAAAGAGATAACGATAGGTAAGCCTGTAGCCAACACAAAGGTCTACATAATGGACGAAGACATGTCGCTGTGTCCCATTGGTATTGAAGGGCAGATTGTTATCTCAGGTGACGGCGTAGGTAAAGGCTATATTAATAATCCGGAATTAAGTGCGGAGAAGTTCGTCAGGGATCCCTGGGCTGCAGGCAATACCATGTATCTTACCGGAGACATGGGTTACTTAAGAGCTGACGGCAGTATTATCTTCTGCGGAAGACGCGACGGCCAGATTAAGCTTAGAGGACAGCGTATAGAGACGGGCGAGATCGAGTGTGCGATTACAGACTACGAAGGCGTGGATCTTGCTGCAGTCGTACTAAGAACGGGAGATAACGGCAAGCAGTTCCTGGCAGCTTTCTATACTTCTTCTATGGATTTGAGTGAAGCGGAACTTAAGGAATATCTTGCAGCAAAACTTCCCGGCTACATGGTTCCCGGAAGAATTGTCAGATTGGAGCAGATGCCTCTTACTGCGAGCGGCAAGACGGACAGGAAGTCTTTGCCCGAAGTAAGCTTTTGTGACGACAGACAGAATGAATATGTAGAGGCGTCTACTGAAGAAGAGAAGAGACTTTGTCAGATAGCAGGGGATGTTCTTAAGATATCAGAAGTCGGTGTCAGCGATGACTTATTCGAACTCGGTATGGACAGCCTTGCCGCCATGGACTTTGTCTCATCTGCTGCGGATAAAGGCATGGACATCACCATTAAGGACCTTTATTCCGCCCGTAATATAAGGCAGCTGGCATTAGCCGTCAGTTCAGCTGAAGATCAAAGTGAGCCTTCTAAGGACTACGCTAAGTATCCCATGAAGCTTAAGCCTTCAGACAGAGTTCTATATAAGCTTATATCTTTTATTACAAGGCATATATACCGCTTTGAGGTGGAAGGCCTTGAGAACATCAGTCCTGATTCCAAATTCATATTCTGCCCCAACCATGCATCCATGGCAGATCCTTTATGGGTATGGACGGCGCTTGGCAAAAAACTTGAGCCTGCCGACATATCTACAATGGCTGCGGAAGAGTTCCTCGAAAGCAGATTTACACGGAAGATATTCAGGATAAACGGAAGTATACCCGTAGACCGCATGGGAGACTTCAGCGGCTCTCTTAAGAGGGCGGAAGAAGTTATTAAGAATGAGAGAAAGTATCTTCTTATCCATCCCGAAGGAACGAGGACAAGAAGCGGAGAATTAGGTGAATTCAAGAAGGGTGCTGCCGTAACAGCCCTGGCTTCGGGCGTGGCTATCATACCCGTATATATTAAGGGAGCGGGGGATATCTTTCCGGTAGGAAGGCGTTTCCCTAAGATATATGACTTCAAAAACAGAAGGAAGTTTCCTCTTAAGATAACTTTTGGCGAGGCTGTAGCTGTCGACGGACAAAGTGCCGAAGAATTAACGGAGACAATCAAAAAGCGTATCGAACAGATGCGCGATACGCTTTATTGATAGGAAGGGTATGTTGATGTGCCTGAAGAAATTATTCAGGCGAGGGTCGATGTCACTTTAGTGTTGGAACGAAGTCTTAACTTCAATAGCAGAAGCATAGCCGTAAGAAGAGTAGTCGCCAGTGCTACGCATCCGTATGCAGGAGATCCTGCCATGAATTCCACTATTGCGGTAACGATGCTGAACATCGCCGTTACGCCTGCGCTTAAGAATGCCATTGTGTTCTTTCTCATCTCGGTCTGCCTCCTTGTTTCTTTGTACATTTTCATGATACTGCACCATAGTTAACACTCGATAAAAGGAGAATTAAGACTTTTATCGAAAGTTATAAAGAATTAATTAAGTTTATTGACGGAGGTTTTCCGCGGTGTATAATTGCTCTTGTGTTTAACGAACACACATTTTTGGAGTTTCTTTTAGGGAGGAAATTAAAATGAAAAACACAAAGTTTAAGTTAATGGCAGCAGTTCTTTGCCTCGCAGTAGGCTTTGCTTTCGCTGGTTGTAACTCAACAACAGAGACAACTAAGGAAGAGACAACAACAACTACTACAGAAGAGACAACTACTACTGAAGAAGAGACAACAACAACAGAGGAAGAGACAGAGGCTACTGAGGATGACGAGATCGTTATCGATGACAATGAGTTCGCTATGCCTGAGGGTGCTTCAGCTGATGACTTCGAGAACGAGGCTGTTGCAGAGTATGCTCAGCAGTTCATCGATGAGGGTATTGCTATTTATCCCATGTCTGCAGAGGATTTTGATGATTCCGTTGATTCTTCCGTATTTGTAGAAGGCTTCATGGGTATGGGCGGTTCTCTTAACTTCTCTACATCAGGTGATGAAGCAGATGCTGAGGGCACAGACTTCAGAATGGTACAGTGCGCATTGTTCACTTCTTACGATGATGCAGTTGCATATGTAGATCAGTTCATTAACGATCCTACAAACACAGAGGGCGCTGAGTTTGTTACAGAGGAGACAGATGACGGATACACATTCACAGCTACTATTGAACAGCAGGGTACTACTGAAGTTATCGACGGTATCGTAACACCTGACGGTGTTTTGGTTATCGACGCTACAATCCAGGCTTAATTCTTAACCAATCGATTGACATTAACAAAGCCCGTTTCTGCTGTCGCAGAGGCGGGCTTTTAT
>JAKSRK010000109.1 GCA_024403655.1 Saccharofermentans sp.
GGTGCTATAGAAAAACTAGATGCACCTGAGAGGATTTGATTATGAACGATTATGAGATTTTTGCAAGTGACTGGAGCAGTTTGGAATACCTCAAGAAGGAAGCAGAATATATAGCAGCCAGAACAGGCTATTCTGAGGAAGATATATACGAATATCTTATCTGCGAACGAGAAGAGAATGATATTTTTGATGTTGATCTTTCAGTTGATATCAGAGAACATATTGCAGCAGTGACAGGTATGTGTCTCTTTAAAATTATTTTCATTATGGATGCTCAGCAGGCATTCTTCGATGAGATGTCTGATTCTTACCAGTGTCATTATGATCTTATGACTGCATGACGGGATTGTCTTGTAAGAAAGAAGATATATATGTGTTATAATTAATAAAAATATTTTGGAAGCTAGCGTATGGCTGTTGAGCCTGGCTTTTGCAGTATGTCGCACTTCCGTTATTGTAGTTGCAATACCTGATACTTCGGGCACTTCGAATGAGGTTTTTGACCTTGTGCTTTGCTGTCTGTCTCACCTGAGTATCTCTACGAAGAACTTCCGCTCTTGCGGTTGTGACAAGCAGAGTCTTTGTTAATTGCAAGGCTCTTGAAGTATTTGAGATGGTCAGAGTAAAGGTATTGGATGACAAGGAGGGTTACGTTATCTAATGTCTACATCACCTTATACGCTTTATGGTGTTAGTGAAAATACGGCTTCGTTAGCAAAAACCGCTGACGAGGCTGTTTCATCTGTATACGACAGAATTGATGAAATCAAAACTTATAACCAGCTTCGTATTCTTGAAGTTTTCAGGAAGCATAAGTTCTCTGAGGTGCACTTCAGCAGCACTACAGGTTATGGTTATGATGACTTGGGAAGAGAGAAGCTTGAAGCGATGTTCGCTGAGATCTTCGGTGCAGAAGCCGGATATGTAAGAATGCAGATAAGTTCCGGAACACAGGCTATATCTTCCATGCTTTATGGGTTGCTTCGTCCAGGTGATGAGCTTCTTGCTGTCACGGGCAGACCTTACGATACATTGGCTTCTACAATCGGATTAAGTGAAGAGACCTATGACGGTTCTCTTATGAACTTCGGAATTACATATAATGAAGTTGAACTTACTCCTTCAGGTGATCCTGATTTTGAAGCTATCAAGTCTTCTATAAACGATAAGACAAAGGTCGTATTTATTCAGAAGTCCAGAGGATATACAGGAAGACGAGCTCTTCTTTGTTCTGATATCAAGGCAATAGCTGACCTTGTAAAGTCTGTTAAGAGCGACATTATTGTTGCTGTGGATAACTGCTATGGGGAGTTTACCGAGAAGCAGGAACCCTGTGCCGTAGGTGCAGACATCTGTGCCGGATCCCTTATTAAGAATCCGGGTGGCGGAATCTGTACTACAGGTGGTTACGTTGTAGGCAAGAAGGATCTCGTAGAGAAGGTTGCTCAGCGCATTACTGCTCCCGGTCTTGGTAGTCATGTAGGCCCCACATTAGGTTTCAACAGCAGAATTGCGCAAGGAATCTTTATGGCTCCTCATGTTGTAGCCGAGTGCTTGAAGGGTGCGGTATTTGCATCCAAGATGTTTGAATTATCAGGGTTATCTACTTCTCCCTCAAGTGATGAGGTAAGAGGTGATATTGTACAGACTATTACATTTAATGACGATAAGAAGCTTGTTGATTTCTGCGGAAAGATTCAGGCATGCTCCCCTGTGGATTCTTTTGTAACTCCCGAACCCTGGGCTATGCCGGGTTATGAGGATGAGGTAGTTATGGCAGCCGGTACTTTTGTTCAGGGTGCTACAACTGAGCTTTCTTGTGATGGTCCTATCAAGCCTCCGTATATTGCTTATATGCAGGGCGGACTTGTCAGTGAGCAGGCAAGGCTTGCAGTAATGTTGGCGTTGTCATAAACTTGATAGCTGAACAGGAGACAGGGAATGGAAGGTAAAGAGAATAAGCAGTGGTTTGATCGTGATGAGGGAGGCTCCGGCCGCCCTTCAGGTCGTAACAGGAAAAAGAAGAATTCAGCTGTTAAGAATTCTTCAAGACCCAAAGAGTATAACAAGAGTAAGACTAAGGCTCCCGGTCCCGTAGGAGGCAAGAAAGCCCCTGCGCCGAAGACTCACTCTGCTTCTTCTGCGCCTGTTAATAAGAACAGACCTGTTAATCAGTCAGGTAGAGCAGAATCTTCTAGGAAGCAGGCTCCGTCTCCTTCTGCTAATAAGCATGGCTCTAATGTAAAAGCTACTTCTGCCAAGCCTTCTTCTGCTAACCCTTCTTCACCCAAAGCTTCTAACAAGAAAGCTTCTGCTAAGAAGGCTGCCCCCAGGAAGCGTTTTAGCTTTTTGAAGTTCAATAGCAAGAAGACAAAGAGTAAGGATAAGACTTCTAATAATCCTGCTAATGAGGTTCAGACAACAGTTATTGTTCCACCTGTTGATTCTTATAAAGAAGGTAAGAAGAAGAGAGCAAAGAAATCCAGCCTTCGTAACGGTATTGTTTCAGTTCTTCTTATTCTTATGGCTGCTACGGTACTTATGTTTGTTATACATCATCTTTATAACTACATCGCCGCTAAGCCTGAAACGAGTTTTATATCAGAAGGTTCAATCGAGCATACTATCGGAGCCCGTGCTCTTATAGTAAGACATGAAAGCGTTGTTGCATCCGGTACTACCGGAGATCTTGTAACTCAGGTAGCCGAAGGAAGCCGTGTTGCAAGAGATCAGTCAATTGCAATGGTTGTACCTGAGCAGAGTCAGACCTTGGTAGCAGATCTTCGTAACCTTCAGTCTCAGATATCTGATATCCAGCAGGATCTTATCGAGAACGGTCAGGCCGAAGGTGCCGGTGCTATTTATAACGAGATTAACGGCAGTATTGAACCTATTGTTGACATGATGAGAGCTGATGTCATGAATGGTAATATCAGTGACCTGTCTTCTTATTCTTCATCTATTACGGTTCTTTTGAGTCAGAGAGAGTCAGAGTTGTCCGACCTTACCTTTGATGATGCAAGACTTCGTACGCTCCGTTCTGATGCTCAGTCTGTTGAGTCTCGTCTCCAGCAGAGTTCTACTATGGTTACCGCTACGGAACCCGGTATTGTATCTTTCAAGCTTGATGGTCAGGAGTCTGAACTTACATTTGATATGATACTTTCTGCTGATCCTTCAGATATAAGAACCAGAATTAATTCATCGACCGGAATCATTACATCTGATCTTTATATTGAACAGGATGAAGGTATAGCCAGAATCGTTAAGAATGAGATGCAGTATATAGTATGTTTCCTTAACGGAAGTGGTGCTAGTCTGGATGCATTCTCGGTCGGTTCACTTCACACAATTAATGTCGGATCTGAAGGTATCAGTATCGGTAAGTGCAAGGTTGAAAGAGTAGAGAATACCAATAACGGAATTCTTGTAGTATTCAGCACAACCAGATATGTTGAGGATCTTCTTGACCTTCGTACTGTAGATATCGAAGTAGTAATTAATGAGACGGATGGACTTCGTGTTCCTGTAGGAAGCCTTGTTAATCCTGATTATGACAGACAGGTAGCTACTATATATGTAAATAATGAAGGTTTCTGTGATTCAGTTGATGTTCTGATAATGGACAGCGACAGAGAGTTTGCGATTATTGCCCCCATTGGTGATTCTAGTGTGCCTAATATGCAGACAGTAATAATCACTAATCCATCGTCTATAAAGCCGGGAGAGAAGGTAGAGAACTGATGCAGTATGATTTTGATGAAGATCTTAAGTCTTTATTGAAGGAGAGAGCTGATAAGGTAAGAGAGAATATCTTATCTGCATGCAAAGCATCCGGAAGAGATAGTTCTGAAGTTACTCTTATTGGTGTTTCCAAGATGTTTCCCGTTGAATATGCGGAGGCTGCATTTTGTGGTGGAATAAACAATCTCGGTGAGAATAAGGTGCAGGAAATGGTTCCCAAGATAGAGAGATTTAATGAGCTCGGTCTTGAGGCTAACTGGCATCTTATCGGAACATTACAGAAGAATAAGGTTAAGTATATTGTCGGTAAGACTCATCTTATCCATTCGGTTAATACTGTTGATCTTGCTTCTGAGATAGCGAAGAGATTTCAGAACGCAGGTTATGTTGCTGACATACTTCTCCAGGTGAATGTGTCACATGAAGAGTCTAAGCATGGCTTTGATCCTTCTGAGATGCAAACAGTAATAGAAGAAGTTAATGCGATGGAAGGTGTCAGAGTAAGAGGTCTTATGACAATGGCGCCCATTCAGACATATGACGGCGAAGCCCGTTCTGTCTTTGCCAAGACACGCGAATTATTCGACAGTTTGAAGGCTGATGTTAAGGATCCTGCTGCCTTTGATTCCTTATCTATGGGAATGAGTCAGGACTATGTACACGCTATCGCTGAAGGCAGTACATTCATAAGAATAGGTACTGATATCTTCGGTAAAAGAAATTACGGAAATACTTGATTTCATTACTTCTGTAACATTGATACATATAAATGTTACAGAAAAATTTCGCTTTTTTCCCTTTAATTACATGTGCCCAAAATTCATTGATTAATGTTTATGGGATTAGTATATTTTAACCATACATTTTGAATGCCACGCGGGTTATGTGGACATAAACATTATCAGGAGGAAAAATTAAGTATGGGCAAGTTTTCTGAATTCGTAAAGAAGCTTTATGATGTAGAGGAAGTATATGATGAGAATGAGGGATACTACGATGAGAATGAGTATTCCAACGAAGGTTACTACAGTGATGAGTTCGCTGGTTCTGATGCTTCTTACACATCTTACGAGGATGTTCCTTATCAGGAAGAGGCTGCAGCTCCCGTTGCAGTAGCTACACCTGTTGCACCTCAGGCTTCAGCAACAGTAATCATGCTTACACCTTACGATATCAGAACAAGCCAGATCGTTTGTGATCATATTCGTGAGGGACACATTGTTATCTGCAATCTTACACCTAACGCTAACAACCAGCGTGTAGTTGACTACATCTCCGGTGCTGTATTTGCACTTGATGGTAAGATCGAGCCTACACCTGTTAAGACAACATTCGTATGCACACCTAAGCATGTTGATCTTATCGTTGATGCTACAACAGGCGAGGAGTCAGGTACAAAGGTTTCTGCTCTCTAATTTAAATAGCAACATAAACAATGAAGAGACACTGATGTTAGTCAGTGTCTCTTTTTGTGT
>JAKSRK010000011.1 GCA_024403655.1 Saccharofermentans sp.
GCGGGCTCATCTTCTTCTACGCGAACTGTACAAGACTCAGCAACAAGAACGTCTCCGCCCTCGTACTCGTAGAATGTGATTGTGTATGTACCTTCGATGAAATCACCGTTCTCGTTAAGGAACTCATCTGATACTTCGTAGTTACTAATCCAGCAATCGTAATCGCCATACATGTAAGCAACTACCTGACCGTTCAATGTAAGCTCAACGTAAAGCTCTGAGATGTCGGGATCAGATGAAAGATCAATGTTCAATTCACCATCGATTGTATCGGCGTTGATGTATACAGGTGTGTCGCCTTCCCAGCTATCTACAAAATACCAAGTCAAAGAAGTATCTGTAACAAGATCAGCAAGAGGTGTTCTGAATGTGAACTCCTCATCTGTGAAAGAGTAAAGCTTATCAAATACCTTTGAGTAGTTAGATCCGAGCCACTCACCGTCATCTGTTCTCTCGAACTCAAGTGTAAGCTTGATATCAGTTGTGTCAGCATCAGCTACTGCATCAGCGAACTCTGTTGCTTCCTGGAACTCTTCAACATCAAGAGAACCGTAGTCTGCGATAGTGAATACTACATCGATAGAACCTTCACCGCTCTTCTTTGTAGCTTCAACAGACTCCTCATCAATCTCATAAGAGATTGTACCCGCGATAGCGTTAAGAACTATAGCAGTATCCTCTGTGTAAAGATCGCCCTCAGTGAATTCGAGTATCTCTGCCCATTCTTCCTGGATGTCTTCGAAGTCATCGTTTGAAAGCTTTGCAATCTTACCAATATTGCAAGCAGCCAATTCCTTAGCATAGGACTCTGCAGCGTCGAGAACCTCTTCCTTGGACTTGTCAAAGAGAGCACAACCTGACATCGACATTACGATGGCAGAAGCAACTGCAACAGAGACAGTCTTCTTTAAATTCTTGTTCATATTTCCTCCCTTTGGCCTTATTCTATCTCGTGGCCAATCAAATTTATTATACTACGTACTTATCAAATTTGTCATAGAAATAATGAGGTATTTGTTAACAATTAAGGCACAGCTGTGAAGCTGTGCCTATGTAAACATTATATAAAGCGCATTTATCAGTATGAATAGACCGTAATTGATTCGGATACCAGTTCATTTCCATCGGAATCATAAAAAGTAAATTCATAATCTCCTGTAGCCAGATAAGTATCGTAACCCCAGTTCTCTGTCGGAACACCATCTTCGAATGCATCTACAGTTGAATAATTGCTGTCGTATTCCCTCTTAATCTCGCGCCCGTTGTATCTGATAACACAATAAATACCTGAGTAATCTGTCCCTTCTACAAACTGAATGCCATACCCTATAAATTGCATCTCTTCATAGTATCCCATATAGGGAATATCAATCCATTGAGATCCTATTACCAAATCTTTAAGGGGAATAATATACGAATACTCATAGTTCGTAAAATCGTATATCACATTCATAATGTCAGAACACTCAGTAATGAACCAGTTACCGTCCTTCTGCCTGAAGTTCAAAGTTACCTCATACTCTAACGGCACTTTCTTAAACAGAGCAGAGCGGAAATCATCAAGGAGTACAACGTCATCTCTTTGAACAGCCTGCTGATAATCCGGAATCGTGAACACACACTTTATGCTGCCAGAATTATCCGAGATTTTAACAGTATCGGGATACAGCTCATAAGTTATTGCATCGGCAATCATCTTTACGGCATTAACCGAATTACTGTCTTCGTAAAATCTTCCGGGGACAAAGGTAAGCCTGGCGTTCCACTCCTCCCATTGATCTAATGAATTCACGTCAGATTCTTTATCTATATAAGTCTCGAGTTCATCAAAATCACATGAGGCAAGAGCTCTGGCAACCTGATTTGAAATTGTAAGAAGCTGCTGTCGCGATTCCGAGCGGAAAGAGCATCCGGAAGCAGCGACAGAGCAAACTATTACAATAATAGCCAGAAATTTCTTCAAATTAGCATTCATACAATATGTTACTGAACCTTACATACAGAGAATACTGTAAAATCAATTCCGTTCTCAGCAAGAACCGTTACTCGATAATAACCGTCGCTTACAGTTCCGTCGTAATGGATCTCGTAGAACATATTACCGTCTTCATCCACCTGAACTGTTGCAACATCATTACTATTAATAACTGATGAATCGTAGACCTCGCCAGCATTTCCGTTATCGGAATAGCTAATCACATAGGAAAGATCTCCATAGTCTTGAGTTACGGGAATACGGTATACAAGAGAATCAGCACCGTCAAAAATCATATCTTCCTCGGGAGCAGCCGGATCTGCTGAATACCAGTATGCGGAAGAGAAATCATTAATCATGTCACCGCCCATATTTCTACCGGTAACATTAAGCCCGAGGAACGCTCCAAGGAAAGTACCATCAGGACCTACACCATTCTGAAGAACGATGGCAGTAGCAGTTACAATCGGAGCCCCTGTTGTCCCGTTAGCATCATAGAAGGACACCTCATAAACACCGGGCATCAGCAGATAACTGGCAGATGTCTGCTGCGCTGCATAATAATAACCCATATATTCACCTTCCGGAGAAGTGTATACAATCTCACCGTTATAGGTTACTACATAGTAATAGTCAAAATATGAATAGCCGTTTAACGAACCCAGATCAAGATCCGGATCGATTTCATCAGCAGAATCATAGAGAGCATAAAGGCCCCAGTCCATGTCTTCAAAATACCAATTAATATAATCGGAAGGAGTAATGTCAACATGCATTACCGTACAGGTGTCCGAATAAATCTCATTATCATTTCCGTCATAGAAAGTAATTCTGTACTCGCCTTCTGCAAAGCAATTATTCTCAAGATCTACAGGTGCTCCGGAATCAGTAACATAGAACGAAGCATCAGCTTCAAAGCAGCTATCTGTGTAGACAAGATCTCCGTTATATTCAACGGTGAAGTAAATCTGACTGATGTCACTGTCATCATAGAAGAAAAGCATTAATTCAATATAGAAAGGATTTGTGTAGACATTACCGTCATAATCCCAATCAGTACCGAACCACATCGCATCAAAAGAACTTCTGGAAAGATCGGGTACAAAGACAAATCTCTGATTACGGAAATCGAATAAATTCTCAAGAATCTCATCAGTATTGGAGATATGCCATTCACCATCCTCAAGTTCAAAATCGAACCACAATTCGATTTCTTCCTCATCACAGGAATCGAGTTTGCTGATAAAGTCTTCAGGCGCAGTCATAGCTTCAGGATCGTCAAGAAGTTCTTCGTAATCTACGACAGTAAACTCGACACAGACTCTTCCTTCCTGGTTCTTAACTGAAGAAGAAACTGAATCCTCATCAATAGAATACTCAATAGTCTGAGCTATAGCTTCATAGACTCTTGCTTCTTCAGACATATAAGGTCCTGTCAGTGAAAAGTCCAGATCTTCTGCCCAGTCATCCTTCTCGGATTCAAAATCAGAAGTAGAAACCTTGGCGAGCTTGGAAATCTTACAGTCGCACAGATACTTTGCAATGTCCTCTGAAAGTTCCAGTATCGCTTCGTCAGCGGCAGAATCCTTTCCGCATGAGGCTAACACGGATGAAGCCATAATAACTGCAAGTGTTAAAGCTACCGTCTTCTTAACATTATTTAATGCTTTCACAATATATCCTCCCTAATACTATTTATTCCAAATGTCCTTTGTTCTTAATAACATCGATAACGCTGTCAACATACTTCTCGCAGATTTCTTCCGTACCTGCTTCAACCATTACTCTGATAACAGGCTCTGTACCACTCTCACGGACAAGAATTCTTCCGCTTTCACCGAGTTCTTCAGCAACCTTATTTACCGCAGCCTGAACATCAGGATCGTTCTGAGCTTCGGGCTTGCTCTTAACTCTTACGTTCTTCAGCACCTGAGGATATACGACAAAAGGTGCCGTAAGTTCACTCATGGGCTTATTCTTGGCAAGCATAACTTCCATCATCTTTAATGACGTAAGGATACCGTCACCGGTTGTAGCATACTTGGAGAAAATAATATGTCCGGACTGCTCACCGCCGATTCTGTTACCTGTCTTAACCATATTCTCGTATACATACTTGTCGCCTACTGCAGTCTTGTCATATTCGATACCTACTGCATCGAAAGCCTTATAAAGACCGAAGTTGGACATAACGGTAGTAACAACCTTATTGTTAAGGAGCTTTCCTCTCTCCTTCATATAAACACCGTAAACATAAAGGATATGGTCACCTGTAATGATATTGCCCTTCTCATCTACACAAAGGCATCTGTCTGCATCGCCGTCATAAGCAAATCCGATATCAAGACCATTATCAACAACGTACTTCTGGAGATGCTCAATATGAGTACTTCCGCAGTCAGTATTGATGTTGTAGCCGTCAGGAGTATCGTTAATTACATAAGTCTTCGCTCCGAGTGCATCAAATACGCCTCTGGCGATAGACCATGAAGCACCGTTAGCACAGTCAAGTGCAACCTTCTTATCCTTGAAGCTGTACTTGGACATGGAGATAAGATAACCGATATAACGGTTACGTCCTGCAACATAGTCAACAGTTCTTCCGATCTCATCTCTCTGAGCAACAGGAATCTCAATCTTGCCGTCGATATAATCCTCAATCTTAAGGATTGTCTCCTCATCCATCTTCTCACCGTTCTCGTTAAGAAGCTTGATACCGTTATCAAAGTAAGGGTTATGAGAAGCGGAGATCATAATTCCGCAGTCGAAATCATCTACTCTTGCAATATAAGAAACGGAAGGAGTAGTCGTAACGTGCATGATATAAGCATCTGCACCTGAAGCCATAAGTCCGGTACAAAGAGCATACTCGAACATGTAGCTGGATCTTCTGGTATCCTTACCGATAACTATCTTCGCCTTCTTGCCCTTGTTGGCACCGTAATACCAGCCGAGGAAGCGGCCGATCTTGATAGCATGCTCATAATTAAGGTTCTTATTTGCTTCACCTCTGAAGCCGTCTGTTCCAAAATATTTTCCCATAAAAGTCTTCCTGTCTTCTTTATTCGTGTTTTGCGGCAATAGTACCGTTATTCTTATAGATGCTGTTCGCAGGAACAACGCCTCTTACGCAAGATGTCGGATAAATATTGCTGTTCCTTCCGACTACCGTACCCGGATTACAAACACTGTTGCATCCTACTTCAACATAATCTCCGAGCATGGCACCAAACTTCTTGATACCTGTCTCCATATGCTCTGCTCCATCGTGAACTACGACAAGCTTCTTATCTGACTTAACATTCGATGTGATAGATCCTGCACCCATGTGAGAATAGTATCCGAGGATACTGTCACCTACATAGTTATAGTGAGGTGTCTGTACGTGATCAAAAAGGATAACGTTCTTAAGCTCTACTGAGTTACCTACAACACAGTTGGCACCAACAAGAGCAGAACCTCTTATAAAAGCGCAGTGTCTGACTTCAGTCTCAGGGCCTATAATGCAGGGAGCTCCCAGATATGCGGAAGCAAAAACCTTCGCGGTCTTATGTACCCATACATTCTCGGATACTTCTTCATAATCGCTTCCAAGTGTGGGACCTAATTCAAGTATTAAATCCTTAATTCCCTTAAGTGCTTCCCAGGGATAAGTAAACTTCTTGAGATAATCTTTTGCTAAAGTATGATCAAGGTCATAAAGATCGGTTATTGTATACATTCTAATGCCTCTCCTCGCGGCAGAACACCCATTCTGACGGGGGGGCTGCCCTTGCAATTTACACTTGTGACAGTGCACAAAATGCCGATATTATTCTATACAAAACGCAAAATTAAGTCAATTTGAGCGGGGTTCAGCTCAGTCCTCGTTAGATGAGTAAACAGTAACGGAAATTGTCTCCGGAACCTGCTGTCTGACTCTGAAATAAATGCTGTCGTCAGCAGAAGTAACTACAACGGGAAGTTCGGTAACGCCTTCTCCCGTAACATGTGAATAATCGATTGTGGCAATGATGTCACCGGCTGAGATTGATTCGATAGTTGAACGACGTCCTACAAGTTCAACGGTAACTTCCTTGATAGGATAAGATACTTCCATATTCTCGGGCATCTGCATATTAGCTGCATCGTAACTGATCTGAACCGTAAAGTTCTTGGTAACAACAGGATTGCTGTTAACCTGAATATACATCCAGATACCCATGGAAAGGACAAGGGACAGAAGAATCATACCGAGATTCTGGGCAACGGTGATATTCTCCTTACTGGCAAGTTCGATAGCTTCCTTGGTCTTAATGGGAGTAGCCTTGACTGAATCCTCACCGTTACGCTCAGTAACAGTTGTAGGCTTAACCTTAACTTCCTCCTTGGAAGACTTCTTCTTCATTACCTTAATAATCTTGCCAAGTCCTCTTACCTTCACATCGGAATTAACACCGAGAAGATAAGAAAGATTTGCTTCAAGCTCCTTGGCATTCTTCATCTCGTAAAGTCTGCCGCTTACCGCGATGGCAGAAGTACCGCGCTCCTCGGATACTACAACTGCGATTGTATCTCCAAGCTCACTTGCACCTACTGCGGCTCTGTGTCTTGTACCCGTTCTCTCAAGGTTATGCATTGTAACAGACAAAGGAACGTGGCATCTGGCAGCAACGATTCTTCCGTCTCTTACAAGAAGTCCGCCATCGTGCATGGGAGAACCCTTATAGAATATTGACTGCAAAACGGAACTTGTAACGCTTGAATCGAACTTAACGACATTCTCCTGAGTAAGAAGCTCATCAAGTCTTGTAGTTCTCTCTATGAGGATAAGTGCACCCGTGTAAGTCTTGGACATCTCGTCACAGGCGGTAATAATCTCATGAACGAGTGTTGAAGTAGCTGTATTGTCGGTCTGTGCAGTTCCTCCGATAATATTCTTGAAGGATCCGAATGACTTAAGTCCTACAGTCTCAAGAGCTCTTCTAAGCTCCGGCTGGAATATAACAATGAATAAAATCGCAAGGACATACAAAAGCTTATTTACAAGGAAGTTGACCATCTCAAGACCGAGAAGTCCGCAAAGTCCTACGAAGACAAGAATAAGAACGGCACCCTTAACAAGCTGCCAGGCTCTTGTCTGTCTTAAAAATCTGATTGTCCAATAGAAAAGAACCGCTACGAGAATGATGTCGACAGCGTATCTGATAAAATCCCAGGCGCTTCCGAAGAAAAGATATCCGTTGCTTACGCTTCGAAATAACTCGGAAATAAAACTATAAATCTGTTCAATAATAGAATCACTGCCCATAAACCTAATTATAACATATTAACTTAAGGATAAATCGCTTTTTGTGCCGGCTATATAAGTCTCAAGTATATTAAGGTCGTCATCAGTCTTAATATAGCTGTCGCCTTCTCCGTCAAACAGCTCTCCCAGAGTCGTAAGCGGATTAATGCAGCAGGCCTTTACAATTTTATCCAATGGAATTCCGAATCTTAAAAGATTTGCTGCTTCAGCCGCCATATTGGTTACTGACCCTGCAAGGTTGCCGCCCGGGCCGAAGTAAGTTCTTCCCCCCTTGCAAAGAACATCCGCAGGGCCGAGCTTATAGATTCCGTCAGGCATTCCGGCGCCTCTCATGGAATCGGATACAACTACAATCTTATCTTCCGGCAGCAGCTTAAAGAGCATTCTTACTACCGTAGGATCTATATGAATACCGTCGCAGATAATCTCCGTTCTTATGGAAGCATTATCGAATACAGCTCCCAATACTCCGGGGTCTCTTTTGCTGCAGCCTCCCATGGCATTAAGTACGTGAGTTACGGAAGAAGCACCACATTCAAAAGCCTTGGAAGCAGTCTCATAATCTGCCTTCGTATGGGCAAGAGACAAAGTGTAAGAAGAAGAGTATTCGCGGATAAATTCATATCCTCCGTCAAGTTCCGGTGCTATATCGATTATCTTAAGAACTCCCGGGAATCTCTCTTCAAGCATGGAAGGAAGCTTTATGCCCTTTGCCGGAGTAAGACAGTGCTCAAGAGCCTGCACTCCCGCCATATCGGGATTAAGGAAAGGTCCTTCAAGATGAATTCCCATCAGGGATGCGTGGCAGGAATCTTCTAAGCAAAGCATTTCGCGAGCCTTAACAAAGGCTTCAAAGCAGCGACAGATATCGTCGCAGGATATTGTCATTGTCGTGGGATAAAAGGCAGTTACTCCGAATGAAGGCAGGAGCCTTGCCATCTTTACAAGACCTTCGGGACTAAAGTCCGACGTATCCTCTCCAAAACATCCGTGGATGTGACTGTCGACATAGCCGCCTTTTAAAAGCATTTCGCTAGCCTCTCTTACTGAGCTTAACGGCAGACATACTCTTGGCGCCTTCAAGAAGCAGTGCTTCAGCTTCCATTGAGCCGTCACTTTCCGTAACGCTGATACTGATCGTAGCGGAAGGGCCGCCCATTCTGAATACTGACTGTATCTTTGATTCTAAGAGAATGCAGCCTGCTTCTATTGCCGCCTTATCCGCGAAGCCGTCAAGAATCACGGCAAATTCGTCTCCGCCGGGTCTTGATGCAACGCACTTGGGGAAGCACTCCTCAATAAATCTGGCTGTCTTAATAAGAACATTATCTCCCCTTGAACGGCTGAATCTCTCGTTGATTTCCTTGAAGTTATCAAGGTCCATATAAAGCAGCGTAAGGGGCTTGCCGTGATTAAGATTAATGTAATCGACAAGATATTTTCTGTTATAAAGTCCCGTAAGCCCGTCCGTGCTGGCTGCACTAAGTACAGACTTCTCGAGATTTCTCTCTATAGTAGTATCGCGAAGAAGGACAAGGTAGCCCGTAGTATTGCCCTGCGTATCCTTTATGGCGCGCTCAAGCATAACAAAGAACTTGGGCTTACCGAGATGCTCCACAAAAAACTCCTGGCTCACACTTCTGCTTACATCATCTACCTTCCTCTCGCCGGTAGGCTTAAGTCCCTTCTTCCAGGAAACGTAGTCAAAGCTTGAAGAACCGCTTACCTGCTCTCTGAAAGAATAATTCATCTTCAAAGTCTTAAGCTCGGCATCGCAAATAAAAATCGGGAAAGGAAGCTGCTCAAGGAAATCCCCTACTTCAGGCGACATAAGGCCCTTATCGGACAAATCTTCCGAGATTGTCACTATTCCGAAAAGCTCCCCCGAAGGATCTATAAGAGGAGACTTACGGCATCTGTAGTGACGCTTTCCCGTCACAGTATTAAGATTCTCTTCGTAAGATACATGCTGGCCTGTAGTAAGTACTTCCATATCGTGAGAAGACAAAGAATACTCTTCAGAAGTCTCTTCCCCGCCAAGGTTAAATACAAAGCCGCTTCCTCTCTCATAAAGCTCTTCGCGGCTCTTGCCGAATGTATGCTCGAAAGTGTTATTTACAAGAACAAATCTGTCATCGACATCCTTGAAGCTTACGCTGTCCGGATCTGAATCAATCATGGTAGACAGGAGATACCTGTAAAGCCATGAATTATTGGCATTACGGAAATTACCGATAAGGCGCTCGAATCTCATTCTTCTTGCCTTTTCAGATTCTACCCTGGGCCAGACATCGTAGATACGGGACATGTAATTCTCTACATCATCTGCCTTACCGATATATACGGCAGGAATATCAGGATACTTATCAAGATACTCTAACTTATCCGTGATAAGAAGCGAATTCCAGGCTTTATCAAGCTGCCCGAACTCAATTCGGACATCCCAGTGTCTCTTGCCTGCCACACCGGCATAGCTTCTGAATATGGCGGCATCAGCCTGATCGTCTATTCGTATCTTAATATGTACCTTCATTAAATGATTCCAATCAATTCAATTATTACCATTATATCATTCGTTGTTCAGACTTCGTTATTTGAGATCTTCAGAATCAAGAACAATGGTAAAAGGACCGTCGTTAACAAGACTTACCTTCATGTCGGCACCAAATTCACCGGCACCCGTATCTGCTACATTCTTACGGCATTCCGCCAACAGATATTCATATAATTCTTCTGCAAGCTGAGGATTGGCGGCGTTAACAAAACTGGGCCTGTTTCCTCTTTTACAGTCGGCATATAAAGTAAACTGGGATACAAGAAGGACTCCGCCCTGAACGTCCATAACGGACAGATTGGTCTTGTCGTTCTCGTCCTTAAAAATTCTCATGTTAAGAAGCTTCTTAAGCATTTTGTCGGCAACTGCTCTGTCGTCCCCATGACCGATTCCCACAAGAACCAGAAGCCCCTTACCGATACTTCCCGTTATACGGTCTTCAACTCTTACCGATGCCTCAAGTACATTCTGAATTACAAATCGCATAGTATCAGCCTTCCACGTTAGTCTCTTCTGAAGACTCTTCAGCTGCTCTGTCACGAAGCATCTGATCGTACTGCTCTCTTGTCATACCATAGTCTGAACCCTTAAGCATGGACTCAAGAATCGTGAAAGCGATATTATTGACTCTTATCTCAAGAATATCCTTCTCCTCTGTGCAAAGGATAGGATCAAGAATAGCCGACGAATCGATAAGTGTTCCTCTGATATGACCTCCGAATTCCTGAAGATTAAGGTTCTTGGTCTCCTTCATCTCTTCAAGCGAGGGGAAGAAATAATCCGCACTGTCAAAATAAACAACTGCGATTCCGGCGTCATCAAAGACGGAATAATCAGATCTGTTGACACTTATCTCGCGATATACGTCTGCTACTTCGTCACCGTTTACATCAGTAACGATATTGGATTCGTTATAGTAGAGAGTAAAGCCGTTAGCCGAATAAAGCTCACTGTCGTAAACTACGTCATAAGCCTGATAAAGCTTTCTTCTCATCTGATATTTTCTTCCCGGAACAAGTGAATTCATTCCGGAACTTGCATATACCTTATCACCTGCATATATGCTGTCGATGTTATACATTACTTCGATGGAAGCTCTCTCCTCTTCGCTAAGAGACGAATAGAAGGCACGAGCACCTGCAAAGTCGGCATTACCTGCACCGAAGAAAACGATAATGACATCAAATCCGATATCCGTGTAGCCTGATATCTCCTTGGCAACAGTCATAAGGCAGCCGACACCGGAAGCATTATCGGATATACCGTCATATGTATAGCCTTCGGGAATCTCCTCTGCGCTGTATGAGCTGTCATAGTGAGCTCCTATTACAACAGTCTGTCTTACATCTTCAAGGCTGCCGTCTTCAGCTTCATCTACAAAGCCCTTGCCTTCAACTCTTACGATGTAATTATTCGAACTTCCGCCTTCTGCGCTAAAAGCCTGCTTCTCTACTTCGTAGCCGAGTTCGGTAAGCTCTGCTTCAATCATGCTGCCGGCAGAAGCTTCCTGTGCAGAGAAAGCCTTTCGATATGGGTAGGATGAAGCAAGTTCTCTTGCAAAATCAGCTCCGTAGCTGCCGTAATCAGCGGGAGTAGTGCTGGTCTTTTCTTCGGAACAAGCCGCCAGCGGAAATAAAAAAAGTACCATGGCAAGCACAGATGCCGCCGTCTTCTTAAATAGTCTTATCATCTTCAAAACCTTTGCTTATCAGTGCTATTCTCTTCGCGAATATCTTCTTTGCAGCATCAAGGTCTACTTTTCTTATGACCCATCTGCCGCCTGAAGCCGCGTCAAAATCGACTATCTCGATAAAGTCCTTTGAATACTTGTCGAGTCTGTCGCATAAAGTCTTATAAATCATCTTACCGGACACGTCCTGAAGCATAACCGGAAGTCCAAGTGCCTTATAAATCCTGGAAAGAGGCTCTCTTCTCTTGTCATCTACCGCTGCAAGAAGGCTTAATGCCAGTGCTTCACCGGAAGAATAATTCATGAATCTGAAGTATCCTTCGATAGCTGCGGCAATCTCATCTCCGAGTGTTAGAAGTCTTATGTCAATCTTCTCTATCTTTGCTCTTGAAGCATATACACGGTTTAAGTATTCCCTCATATTAGAAGGCTCCACGATATCAGTAAGCAGACTTAAGTCATCCAAGATTGCATACCTTATTACAGAAGCATAACCGTTACTTCTATACTTGGAATCAACGGTAGAGAGGAATGTGGGATCACATATTACGGCGTTATAGGATACCCTTGTAGAGATCTCATCCTTATGTCCGTTTGAATTAAGCATGGCTCTTCCCGACACCGCACCTTCAATCATGGCTTCAAGCGTCGTCGGAACGGCAAGGATATTAATACCGCCGCAAAATACTGCCGCACAGAAGGAAGCTACATCAAGTATGCCGCCTCCGCCTAATGCAATAATCCAGTCTCCCGGGCCCATATCAAAGTCGGTTATATACTTATAAACGGAATCTACCGCGCTTATGCTCTTGCCTGAATACTGGCACTCTACGGGAACAAGAACGGGCTTAACGCCTCTTAAGATAAACTGGTTCTCAAAGCGGTTATAGTAATACCCGCTTACTATCCTGTCGGATACTACGGCTATCTTAAGTCTGGATATATCTTTTACAGTCGTATGCTCAAGTATATAGGAAGCGGCAAAATCAAATGCGACGCCGCTCCCACAAAAACATTCATAATCACGCTGTGACTTCAAGATATCCATGTGATGCATTATACCACAAAGGAATTCAGTTAATTGCAAGGCTTATTCTTCCTTTTATAACTTATATCTTTAATAACAAAAAAGTGGTACAATGTCTGCTGTTATATTTTTTTATTAATAAAGGACGGATTCATTATGAAGATCAGGACCAGATTCGCGCCTTCTCCCACGGGCTTTATGCACGTCGGTAATCTGAGAACGGCACTTTATGAGTATCTGACAGCCAAGCACGAAGGCGGAGATTTTATACTTCGAATAGAGGATACAGACCAGGAGCGCTATGTAGAAGGTGCTACTGACGTAATCTACAATACTTTAAAGACCGCAGGTCTTAATCACGACGAAGGTCCCGATATTGGTGGTGACTTCGGTCCTTATGTCCAAAGTGAGAGACTTAACATGTATAAGCCTTATGCAGAGCAGCTTGTCAAAGACGGCAAGGCTTATTACTGCTTCTGCAGCAAGGAAAGACTCGATGAGCTTCGTGCTTCAGCCAAGGAAGGCGAAGTAGTAGGCTACGACAGACACTGCCGTGACCTCCCTCAGTCCGAGATTGACGAGAAGCTTGCAGCAGGTGTTCCCTATGTCATCAGACAGAAGGCTCCCCTTACAGGAGAATCCACATACCATGACTGCGTTTACGGAGATATTACTATCCCCAATGAGGAGCTTGACGATCAGGTTCTTATCAAGGCTGACGGCTTCCCTACATATAATTTCGCTAATGTTATCGATGATCATACAATGGGTATTACTCACGTAGTAAGAGGAAGCGAGTACTTGTCTTCCACACCCAAGTACAATGCTCTTTACGAGGCTTTCGGATGGGAGATACCTACTTATATCCACCTTCCCCTCATTATGGGTAAGAGCATTGACGAGAACGGCAAGGAAGTTGTATCCAAGCTCTCCAAGAGACACGGAAGCACAGGTTTCTTCGATCTTGTAAACGAAGGCTTCCTTCCTGAAGCAATAATGAACTACATTGCTCTTCTCGGCTGGTGTCCTTCAGGTGAATTCGAGAACCGCGAGATTTTTACAATGGACGAGCTCACCAAGGCTTTTGATATCCACGGTATCTCCAAGTCTCCTTCTGTATTCGACTACGATAAGCTTGAGTGGGTTAATGCAGAGTACATCAAGAATATGGACAGCGAGACTTTCCTCTCACACGCCAAGCCTTACTACGACAAGCTTGGCATCAGTTCAGACAAGTATGCTCTTCTTGAGGAGATCTTAAAGCCCAGAGTTACAAGATTCACTCAGATTGAAGAGAAGCTTATATTCTTAACAAACTACGAAGAGTTCGATCTTGCTCTCTTCGAGCACAAGAAGAGTAAGTCCACACTTGATTCTTCCAGGGAGATTTTGAATGAAGTTATCCCTTCCCTTGCAGCATTAGCAAGCTGGGATCGTGACTCTATTTCAAATGTACTTACAGGTTATGCAGAAGCAAAGGGTTATAAGAATGCTCTTGTTATGTGGCCTGTAAGAATCGGCGCAGCAGGTGTAGCCGTTACTCCCGGCGGATGTGCTGAAGTTCTTATACTTCTCGGCAAAGATGAATCGATAAGAAGACTTGATACAGCCTTTAAGCGTTTGGGCTAATGATAGGAGACAGACATGGCAGAAAGTAAACACTTCATTCACGAGATAATTGACGAAGAATTAAAGGAAGGCGGAAGATGCTACGGTAAGAAGGTACATACTCGTTTCCCGCCCGAGCCTAACGGCTATCTTCACATCGGTCACGCCAAGGCGCTCGAGATTGACTTCGGTACAGCCGAGCTTTACGGCGGCCTTTGCAATCTTCGTATGGATGACACCAATCCTACAAAGGAAGACGAAGAGTACGTTGAAGCAATCAAAGAAGACATCAAGTGGCTCGGTCACGACTGGGAAGACAGATTCTTCTATGCTTCCGAATACTTCGAGAAGATGTATGAGTTCGCAGTTGAACTCATTAAGAAGGGCCTCGCTTACGTATGTGAGCTTACTCCCGAGCAGATGAAGGAGATGAGAGGCGATACTACAACTCCCGCTCAGAGTCCTTACAGAGACAGACCCATCGAAGAGAGCCTCGATCTTTTTGCACGCATGAGAGCCGGAGAATTCGAAGACGGTTCCATGACTCTTCGTGCCAAGATTGACCTTGCTTCAGGTAACTTCAACATGAGAGATCCTGCTCTTTACAGAATCAATCGTCTCCCCCACCACAGAACCGGAAATGAATGGTGCATCTACCCTATGTACGACTTCGCACACCCCATCGAGGATGCGCTCGAAGGCATTACTCATTCCCTCTGTTCTCTTGAGTTCGAGAACCACAGACCTCTTTACGACTGGGTAGTTAATAATATTTCTATTGAGAACAAGCCTCGTCAGATCGAGTTTGCTCGTCTCGGTATCACACATACCGTACTTTCCAAGAGAAAGCTTCGTAACCTTGTTGAGACAGGTCTTGTATCAGGTTGGGACGATCCCAGAATGCCTACTCTCTGCGGTCTTAGAAGAAGAGGTTATACACCCGCCTCCATCAGAGAGTTCCATGCAAGGAACGGTGTATCCAAGGTTAACTCAGTTGTTGACTACGCTTTCCTTGAGTACTGCTTAAGAGAAGATCTTAATAAGACAGCTAACAGAGCAATGGCGGTTATTAATCCCGTTAAGCTTGTTATCGACAACTATCCTGAGGATATGACTGAGACCTTTGAGGTTGAGAACAATCCCGAAGATCCCACATCAGGCACACGTACGGTTACATTCTCCAGAGAACTCTGGATTGATAAGGAAGACTTCATGGAAGAGCCTGCAAAGAAATACTTCCGCCTCTTCCCCGGCAACGAAGTCAGACTTAAGTCCGCTTATGTCATTAAGTGCGTAGGCTGCGATAAGGATGCTGACGGCAACGTAACATGCGTACATGCTACTTACGATACAGAGAGTCGCGGAGGCAACACAGCTGACGGAAGAAAGATTAAGGCAACTATCCACTGGGTAGATCAGAAGACAGCTCTTGATGCAGAGATCAGACTTTATGACCGTCTCTTCACTGTAGAAGCTCCCGATCTTGCAGATGTTAATTACCTTGACTTCGTTAATCCCGATTCCCTTACAATCGTTAAGGGTGCCAAGGTTGAAGCTTCTCTTGCTTCAAGCAAGCCTGAGGACCGCTTCCAGTTCTTAAGAGTCGGATACTTCTGTGCAGATAATAAGGAGTTTACTCCCGATCATCTCGTCTTCAACAGAGCGGTATCTCTCAAGGACAGCTACAAGCCCGAGTAATTAATCTTAAATACAGTTATTTAAGTACTTTAAAGGAGGTTTGCCCCAGGCAAATCTCCTTTAATATTTTGTTAATAAATCTTGTATTTTTTGTGAACGTTGTTGTATTATTTCTATTGGAATACATGGAGGATATATATTATGAATGACGCATTTTCAGCGGCATGGGGTTACATTTCCCAGGCTGCATCCAATTTAAGAGGAAAGAAATTACTGGTATATACTGCCAGCCTTATTATTGCTATTCTGGCCATGGTGCCTGCACTGGTGATGTTTGGAATAAGCAAGGATACGCAGTACCTTAGAAACAGCAACTCTAACTCTATAACCAACTACATTGACACACGTTCCGGAACTACTGCTACTAATGATGACGGCTTCAAAAGCGAAGGTCAAATACTTTCAGAGAAGTTAGCAAGAGAAAGACAGAGGACACAGTCAATTATTGCTTCTTCCGTCATCTCTTTGCTTAATGCCGGCAATGAGATACTTATAGTCAATATACTGTATATCGGATTGTTTTCCATATATTTAAGAGCAGGCAGACGCGATGTCAGCTTCAAGGACTTATTCTCAGGCTTTACAAACGGCAGCTATATAAACAAGGTACTTGCTATTATTCTCATGGTATTAGTCTCTGCTATACCGGCATTAGTAATCAGTTTGGCAGGTATTCTCGGTCTCTTTATTGCAGTCCCTCTGGCCATTGCAGCAATAGTACTCGACTATTTCCTGAAGTTTGTTATGTATATTCTGGCAGACGACCCCGGCATTCCCTTTTACAGAGTTCTCAAGATCAGCTGGCAGGCATCAAGCGGATATAAGCTTACTATGTTTGTAATAAATCTTATCTGTAATATCCCTACATTTATATGTGTTGTGGTATCTTTCTTTATTACCATGAACGGCATTATCAATGAGGACAGCGTACTAATTGCACTTATCGGCCTGTTGCTTAGTTCGTTAGCCACACCTATAGTGCAATTCTTCGTACGTCCTTTTAACGATGCAGCCATTGCCTGCGCATTTGAAGATGCCAAGCT
This sequence comes from Saccharofermentans sp., assembly GCA_024403655.1. GTDB lineage: Bacteria > Bacillota > Clostridia > Saccharofermentanales > Saccharofermentanaceae > Saccharofermentans. Next base: position 16,886 of record JAKSRK010000011.1, read on the forward strand.
TACAGCTAAGAATATGGGATACATATCAGCATTTGAGTTCTATGATCCCGAAGATCAGATAGATAACTTTGACGATAGCGGAATGAAGACTTTCGGTTGCTGAGGATAATAAATGAATTATATTTTCTCGGAAGCTAAGAATCATATTTTACAAGGACGTCGTTACTTACGAGGAAGAGAAGAATTAGTATATACTGCTATATTCATAGTTGTTCTAGTTGCCGTATTTCCGGCGCTTCTAATGTGCTTAGCTAGCCATACCATTGTTGCTTTTATTAAGCTCATGACTAACCTGACCTTCAAATACACAATTGTCGGTCTTCCGTTTGTAGTCGGCTATGAAGCATTGATAGTAAATACTATGTATGTCGGCTTATTTTCCATATACATCAAACCTGATACAAAAATCAAAGATGTTTTTTCCGGATTCACAAAAGGCAACTACTTTAACAAGGTAATTGCACTTATCGTCTATGAAGCAGCTTTCATTCCAATGATTCTCTTCGTCAAGTTATTCAATGTAATCAGCATGTTCGCTCTGCCTTTTGTGGTTGTATCCGTAATATGTATATGCCGCCTTAGTCTTGTAAGTTTTATCCTTGCTGACGACCCGACGATTCCGTTTTACAGAGCCATACAAATGAGCTGGGAAGCTACGGATGGATATAAGCTTACAATATTCATGATTAATCTTATATGTTGTTTGCCTGTAGTTATCTACACATTAATATATTCCGTCTTTTCCGAATTACTGTTCGACTATGATGTAAACATCTTTATACATTTATTTGTGATGATAGGACTAATGAGAAGTACATATGCTTTAGCCTTACTGAGAGTCATGGCGCGTATGTTTAACGACGCTGCTATTGCCAGCGTTTATAAGGATGCAAGGAATAATTATAAGGAGGATAGATAAAAATGAATGACGCAATAAGAGCAGCTTGGGGCTACATTGGTCAGGGAATATGCAATCTACGCGGGGCAAAGCGTCTGGTTTATCCTGCATGCATATTAGTTGCTCTTGTTTCCCTGCTGCCTGCAATTCTGATGTTCGGATTAACTCGCGATACTGAATACCTTGGTGTTTCCAGAACATATTGGGTAAACAGATATTGGAATAGCGATTCCACGACCGAAGCGAACAGTGACGAATTCAAAAGCGAAGGTCAGATACTTGGAGAGAAACTTGCAAAGCAGAGGGCGAAGTCCAGAGCTATAGTAGTAGCCAGTGTAAGCGGAGTAATCGATGTATTCAACAAAGTATTGATGGTTAATGTCTTGAACGTCGGACTATACTCCATGTACCTTAAGTCCGCCAAAGGAGATGTTAAGTTCAAAATGCTGTTCACAGGCTTTACTAACGGACGCTATGTGAACACAATACTGGCTCTTATCGTAAGTTCGGTAATAGCCAGTCTGCCTGCTTTCATAATGGATCTGAACCTGCTCCTTAACATGTTTATCGGAGTTCCCTTAGCAATCCTTACTCTGGTTCTTACACTTTATCTGAATTTTGTAATTTACATTCTGGCAGATGACCCCAGCATTCATTTCTTAAGAGTAATAAAAATCAGCTGGCAGGCATCAGAAGGCTACAAGCTTACTATGTTAGTTATCACATTAATTGGTTCTTTACCTTCTCTTGTATGTTTTACAATTGCTTTCTTCACGGAAATGAGCGGCATTATCGACCATAAGAATATGAGCATGGCGTTCTTGGGTTTCTTCATGCAGGCAATTCTTACGCCTATAATGGGTCTGATTATGCGTCCCGTTATCGATTCAGCGATTGGATGTGCATATGAAGACGCCAAGTATTCTGCAAGGAATATGGGCATCATATCACCCTACGAATTCTACGATCCGGAAGATCAGATAGATAACTTCGATGATGGTGGAATGAAGATATACGGTTAATAACTGAATATCAAATAGTATCGTAATTATACGGCCGTGACGGCATAAGAGAAGCCGTCATCGGTCGTATATTCATATACAACAAATCCGTCCGCAACGAAGATCTTAACTACTTCCATATCTTCGAATGTTGTTAAGATCTGCTTATCGGTTCCGTCCTGCTTAGACAGGCAAAGATCGAAGGATACGGGATCGTAGTCCTCCCCGTCCTCTGTCTGCTTACGCTCGACATAGTAGACCATATCACCCTGCATGGATACTGTAGGAAGCACGCCTGAATAGGGAGCTGCAACACCTGACATATCAAACACACCGGTATTACCGATAATGCAGGGATAAAGTGAATTGGAATATACAATATGAGCTGCGTAAATCTCATTTACGGCAAGATCTATATTATCTGAGATTACTGTTCTTCTCATGTCATACCATCCGTCTGATGAAGAGGTTGTAACAAAGAATAAATAGCCGTCTCTGATACCAAGGAAGCTGTTAAAAAGTCTTGCGGAAGAATCTTCTGCAAAAGCGGATGCCTTAAGCTCACCGGAACTAATCTTATACTGTACAAGATAGTTTACGGCATCTTCCCCTTCTGCCTTACCGATATAGAAAAGCTCATCGCCCCATCTGCAAAGAGGAGAAGATTCTACCATCTTATATGTGTCTTCAAGATACTCAATATTACCTTCGGCATCGATTGAACACAAAGAAGATGTTACATCAAAGTCGTAGAAATATACCTTGCCTTCGTAGACCTGGGCACCGTTAAAGGAATTGGAAGCCTGAGCGAAGAAATCAGGGTTATATACTCTCTTTTCCTTGCCGTAGATACCGTACAAGGATGATGAGCTTCCTGCAACGAGTGCGGCAAGTTCAAGGCCGATGGCAGCGACAAGAAGAGTACACATGCATGAAAGAACTATCTTTCTGAGCTTAAAGTCAGAGAATCTGTACTTCTTCTTCATGCCCTCAAAGTTAATTGCAAACATTATTGCTGAGATTCCCCAGAAGATACCTGCAGTAAGGAAAGCAACGAATCCTGTAGTATCGGGATCTACACCTGCCTTGGTTGCAATAGGTACGAGCAGGAAGAAAAGGCAGCAGCTTACTCCTCCAATAAGATTTGCACCAAGATCAAGAATAAGTCCTGCTGAATCGTTCTTATATCTTGCCTTGCCGCCTGTACACATTACCTGTGCAGCTACTTCCATTCCGATTAAGGATAACATGGCAACGATAAGACCGCTGTTAAGAAGCTTATAAGGAAGAATACTCGTTATTGGATAAGCGAGAGTAAAGAACATCTCATAAGGAATCTTAGGATCCGTCGCGAAAGGAGTATGGTTCTTAATCGTAAAGAAGAGGATGATTCCTGCAAAAATAATTGATACAGCTCTTAAAGGGAGTAATTTCTTGTACTTGTTCATATTAGTTAAATCTATAGCCGCAGGCGTGGTATGTCGTCTGCCCTTTCTTTATTATCGGTGTACTGAATTCGGGGATATTAACAGCATTGGGATACATCTGTGCTTCAAGACATACTGCACCGTACTGCTTATAGGGAATATCACCCTTCTGAAGATTGCCGCCAAGGTGATTGCCGGCATAAATCTGAAGGCCGGGCATATCGGTAAGAACTTCCATCTTCCTTGAAGACTTATCATCTTCCAAAGTCGCAACGAGAGTGAACTTACCTTCTTCCCTGTCTACGCAGAAGTTCTGGTCAACGCCGAGTGAACCCTTTGTCTGATCGTGATCGAGAGTTAATACCTGCTTAAGAGGAGCTCCGTTTCTGAAATCAAAGATAGTTCCTTCAACATCAATATAAGTACCGTCGGGGCAGGCATCAGTCTTATGTGTAACTTTGTCCGCATCAATGGTAAGGATATTGTTGCCTGTATAGCCGGAGTCATGTCCACCCAGGTTAAAGTAAGAATGGTTAGTGGGCGCAAATATCGTATCCTGATCTGAAGTTCCCTTATATGCGATAAGTAAGGTTCTGTCCTTAAGCCATACATAAAGGACATATGTATCAAGGTTACCCGGGAAGCCGCATGCTCCGTCCGGTGACAGATAATGAAGAAGAACACCTTCGGATGCTGCTTCTTCGATACCTTCGATATTCGTAGAAGAGATAAACTCATTTGCTTCTTCTACTGAGACTACCTGACCGTCCCAGAATACATTCTGGTAAGAAGGTGATCCTCCATGAAGGTTGTTGTTGCCGTCGTTAAGCGGAGCCTTATATTCGACATCGCCGATCTTATAAGTTGCTCCCTTTATTCTGTTGGCACTTCTTCCTACTACGGAACCGTGATTAGACACATCCTGTACGTAGGCATCAAGGTCCTTAAGACCAAGCATAATGTCAGCTGTAACGCCGTCTTTGTCGGGTATATGAAGCTCAGTGATCAAAGCTCCGTACTCGATAATCTTACAGCAGGCGCCAAAGTCTGACGTCATATTAAACAGCTTACAGCTCTTATCTGTGCCCTGATAATTATCTATCTGCATAAGACTGACTCCTTTATTCAACTTCTGAAGTAGCAGGCTCAAAAGCAGCTACTTCGTTGGGAATATACCTGTCTGCCACAGCTTCGTTAGCCAGGCTTATGAGCTTCTCCTGACTGTCGAGCTTGATCTTGCCGCGAAGATCGAGCTTATGGTATGTTCCGTCATCACTTAAATAGTGTGCTCTTATAGTATCATTAAGTTCTGTCTCCAGAACCTCGATAACTCTCTGTCTGCAATCCGGATCTTCTATCGGGAACATAAGCTCGACACGTCGGTCAAGGTTACGTGGCATCCAGTCGGCAGAAGCCAGGAAGAGGTCTTCATGGCCCTCGTTATAGAAGTAGAAGATTCTTGAATGCTCGAGGAATCTTCCCGTTATGGATCTGACGGTAATATTGTCGCTTAATCCCGGAAGACCTGCTCTTAAGCAGCAGATACCTCTGATAATAAGATCAATCTGAACTCCCGCCTGAGACGCCTTATAAAGCTCCTCAATTATCGTTCCGTCAACGAGTGAATTAATCTTAGCTACGATTCTGCCGGGCTTACCTGAAGCTGCATTATCAGCTTCTTTTCTGATTCTCTTAATGAAATAATCCTTCAGCTTAATAGGCGCAGGGATAAGTCTTCTCCATGTAGTCGGAATAGAATAACCGGACAGCATATTAAAGAACTCGGATGCATCTTCACCGAAGCTTTCAGATGCTGTAAAAAGACCGATATCCGTATATATCTTTGCCGTTATGTCGTTATAGTTACCTGTTCCGAGGTGAAGATATCTTCTGATACCGTCTTCTTCTCTTCTTACGACAAGAGTTATCTTACTGTGTGTCTTAAGTCCTACAAGACCATAGATAACGTGGCAGCCTGCATTCTCAAGCTTCTTGGCCCAGTTGATGTTATTCTCTTCATCGAATCTGGCCTTAAGTTCTACAAGAACCATTACCTGCTTACCGTTCTTGGCTGCTTCAAGCAAAGATGCGATGATTGGAGATCTCGCGGATACTCTGTAGAGGGTCTGCTTGATGGCAAGGACATTGGGATCAACGGCAGCCTGACGTACGAACTCCAGTACGGGATCAAAGCTCTCGTAAGGATGGTGTACGATTCTGTCCTTCTCTCTTATCTGGTCGAATATATTGTCGAGGCTCTCGCCAAACATGGAAGGAGCCGCGGGTACATGCTCAGGATATCTTAAGGCCCTGAATGCTTCCTTATCCAAAGCAGAATTAATCTTGGAAAGGAATGTAAGGTCGATGGGACCTGATACACAGAAGATATCTTCGCTTCTTATCTTAAGTTCGGTTACTATGAATTCAAGAAGTTCGGGATCAGTATCTTCTTCTACTTCCAGTCTGATAATTGAACCGAATCTTCTCTTTCTAACCTGCTCTTCAATCTCCTTAAGAAGATCTTCAGCCTCATCCTCGTCGATATCAAGATCGGCATTACGCATGATCCTGTAGCAGCCTGAAGCTACAACCTTCTTATTCAGGAAGAGCATATCAAGATTAGCCTTGATTATCTGCTCAATCGGAACAAAATATACTTCATCATTAAGATTCATTCTGTAAAGTCTGGGTACTACATTAGGAATCTGCAAAGTAGCATAGCTTATCTCAGAATGATCCTGCTCTTCGCCTCTGCTCTCGGATACCAGGCTTCCGGCACCTTCAAGAGCCACGCACATATTAAGCATTCTGTTATAGATGAGCGGGAAAGGTCTTGAAGCATCGACTGCCATGGGAGTTAAGATGGGATAAAGCACCGTCTCAAAGTAGTCGTCGCACTGGGCCTGTAAATCACCGGGAAGCTCCTTATAGTCGCAAAGATTAACCTTCTCCTGGCGAAGAGCGGGAACCAGAGATCTGTTAAATGTCGAATACATAAGAGACATTGACGCTCTCGTCTTAGCATCTATTGCAAGAAGCTGCTCCTTTACGGTCATGCCGGCAATATCCTTCTGGGTAAAATCCATACTGGCCATATCACGAAGAGAAGCTACTCTTACGATATAAAACTCGTCTAAGTTAGATGCAGTGATTGCAAGGAAATTAAGCCTTTCGAGGAGAGGGTTCTTTGTATCTCTTGCCTCGTGAAGTACTCTGTCGTTGAACTCAAGCCAGCTTAATTCTCTGTTAAAGAATTTATCTCCGGGAGCAAGTGTCTTCTTGGAAGAAGCCTTGGCTGAAGCAGACTTTGAGGAAGACGCCTTAGCGGATGAAGTCTTTGCTGATGAAGCCTTTGCAGATGAAGCCTTAGTCGAAGAAGTCTTCTTAGTAGTTTTCTTGGTTGTTTTCTTAGCATTTGCAGCCATTACATGTGCCTCCTGACCTTAAGTTCAGGCTTAACGCCTATTATCTGCTCAAAAAGTTCGCTTCTGTGCTCAAAGGACCATGTCTCAAAAGACATATCCGCAGAAGCATCAAGCGATATATGAAGCTTGTCGGGATATAAAGCAACAGACATCTTCCCTGACTTTTGCTTATGGGATGCATCGAGTGCATCTGCGATTCTGAGCATAGCCGTAAGCTTACTTACTATAACCTTCTTGTACGCAGGAAGGTTTCTGTAGTAGAAATTCTCATAAGGATTCTGCTTGGGGTAAAGTCTTACGACCAGTGCAATCGTGTCGAGCTCATCCGAATCAAGTCCTATAAGATCCGTGTATCTTATGAGGGCATATGCTGCTTCGTTATGGTCTGTTGCATGGATGAACTTACCGCACTCGTGAAGAATAGCCGACAGCCTCAGAAGGAGTCTGTCCCTCTCATTAAGGCCGCTTAACTTTCTTGAAGAATCGAAGATCTCAAGTGCAGCTTTCTCAACAAATTCAATATGCTTCTTATCCGTCTTATAACGCTTGGCTACATTTCTTGCAGCTCTTACAAGATCGTCGTCGGGATTAACCGTAGGCTTATAGCCGGCCATCTTGCAGCAGTAGCTGTAAACGATGCCTTCTGACAAAGAAGCGTGCGGGAAATAAATCTTGTCTACTCCCGTATACTCAAGCATGTTCTTGATAATAAGTGCCGCCGGCAAAAGAAGCGGAGCAATATTTGTGGGGATTCTGTCATTTAAAGACAGATCGGAAGGTCTGGTATTAAGAAGATACTCGTAGACATTAAGGAATTCGCCTTTGTCTATGGTGCACTTCCTGTTAGGGTCCTTACCCGCAAGAAGCTTGATATAACCCAGCTCGCCTCCGAAAGCAATCAGGTTCTTATAAACGATTCCCTTAGGCTCTACAGCATGGTAGTCGTCAAGGTCCTGCGCAATATATTCTTCGAGGACATCCTCGTAATGTATCGTTCTGCTCTGAAGATCAGACAGGAGGTCGTAGATTCTTAATGAACCCAGTACCATGTTCTGGCTGAAGATGAAGTCTGACTTGTCGTAAACCGTAGCCTGCAGCGAACCTGAACCGATATCAAGAATCATGGTACCCGACTCGACCAGCTGTGCGAAGTCAGGCATCGTCTCTCTTACCGCGAGATTATGGTAGAACCTCTCCATGGAGTTATCCAAAATCTCAATATTGAATCCCGTTCTTATTCGTATTTGCTCTATTACTACGTCCTTATTGGCCGCATGGCGAAAGGCACTCGTAGCAACACAGAAAATACGTGACACCTGATACTCTCTGCACTTCATCTCAAAATCACTGAGACAGTCACAGAGCTCATCCATCTCGGAAGATTCGATAACACCTGTACGGTAACTCTTAGTGCCGAGTGAAGTAATCTTCCTTACGGCATCTATCTCCTTGGGTTTCCCCTTGGAACCTATCTCGAATATCTTAAGTCTTGCTGTCAGAGAACCGACGTCAATAACAGCTACGGTCTTTTTAGCCATATAAAAACACTCCTGCTAACAAAAGATCATGTATAGATTATAAAGCTAGCAGGATGTTTTTAAAATATACTTATATGTAAGATGTTTGTAAGTTCCGGGTAAGTTTCAGATTTTGCCCTCTTTAAAAAGTCTCATCATCTCATTGGTAAGACTTAAGTCGTCAGGCTGAAGAACTACTTCTTCTCTGCTTCTCCATTCCGCCAGTGAGAGCTCATCCGAATCTCTTGTTATGCTGCGGTCTCCGTCAACTTCGCAGAAGAAGCCGGCAAGGATATCGTCAGCCACGCCCCAGGGCTGAGACTTATAGTAAGTTATGTTCTTGACTTTAAGTCCTACCTCTTCCATTACTTCTCTTGCAACAGTCTCCTCGAAGGTCTCGCCTATCTCGGTAAAGCCTGCAACAAGGGCGTAATTGGTCGTAACTCTTCCGTTATACTTCGTAAGAATAATCTTCTCATTCTCCTTATCAAGGATACCTACGATAACTGCGGGAACTACTCTGGGGTAGATAGTGTTGCCGCAAGAAGGACAGACAAGTGCTCTTTCAGTCTCGCTCTTCTTGGTAGGGGTCGAACATCTTCCGCAGAATCTGTTATTGGAATACCAGGAATAAAGCTGCTTGGCGGTAAAAGCTTCGAACTTACCCTTGTGAGATACATCACTAAGGCCTCTTACCGTTCTGATCCTTGTATATTCATATCCGTCAGGCTTGATAAAGCAGCCGTCCGAATTATCGACAAGGTAGAATTCGTCCTCGTCGACCGTAAAAAGATATGTTGTCTTAAGAACTTTATTCTGCGCGGGGATATCTTCAAATCTCGGAAATAGCTTACGACTTGAACCGTCTGATTCGGGCTCTGACTTAATAAGAAGTCCTTCGTCGGTAAAAACTACGGCGAGTGAACTGTCACTATGTCTCTTACCTGGATCGTAACTGTTAATAAGCTTATGGGGTAATATATCCTGAATCATTGCTGCCTCCGAAGTTTTGCTTTTACAAAGTATAACACAAGAATCCGTCCGGTTTTTGTTCCCGGACGGACCTTAAATCATGTTAGTCTTCTTTTGTTTTACGTATCGTATATGTAAGCAGTACCGTAAGAGAACCGAATGCAGCGATAAGTCCTGCGAGAGTAAAGTAAGACCTTGCTTCTCCTGTCTGAGGAATAGACTGCACCTCCTGTACTACTTCCGGAACCACTTCGGGGATAACTTCCGGAGGGACTGCCACAAGAGAAGAAACTATTCTTACGGGTCTTGATATAACCGTAGTTACTGCCTTTCGAACAGTAACGGTCTGCCCTCTGTAGTTAATATCCTTATGCTCGGCTACTTTTGTATTTGTGCTTACGTCGTAAAGCTCTTCATAGATGACAACATCTCCTTCGTACTGACTTGCATCGAAGTTAAAAAGAACCTCTACGCTTCCGTCTTCTTCTGTCGGAACAAACTCGCTTGAACCTGTTACGGTCTGCCCCTCTACGGTAAACACCCCGCCGCTGACAGGATCCATAAGAATACCCTGCGCCTTATATGTTTTACCCGGAATAAGATTCTCATACATAATCGTATCCACGATGCCTGTGTTTGATGTTCCCGTCACTTCCTTTGAACTTCGGTCAGCTCCTGTCGCGACAGTGCCTATTAAAGGAAGTCTTAAAGTCTGATTCTCGTCATTAATATCAGCATGTATTCCTACGATTCTGTCGTCTCTTTTTAAGACTTCATATGCTACTATCGTATGTCCCTGAAGAAGGTAAGAATCTACCGTAACAGACACCTGTGTCACTCCCTCTGCTTCTTCCGGAATAAAAGTCGCAGAGCCTTCTATTCCTTCCAGCCTGTCGCCACTGTCTTTATCCGTAATGGTAAGAGTAAGCTCATACTCCTGCCCTGGGATAAGATTTTGGTAGTAAACATTATCCGTAAGTACAGTCTCTTCTGACAAAGTCACAGTGTCGCTGCTTCCTGACGCAAAGTCGATAAACATAGTCTGTCCTATGCCGTTTCTATCTGAGAAAGTCCCGTAAGGATTGTTGGACATATTAACATCAAGGTCATCTATAGTAATCTCAAAGGGATAGTATGTGGGATCAATCTCATATCCTTCGGGAGCAATTATCTCCGTGATAAGGTAGTGCTGTCTTGGAAGGCCTTCTTCAAAGTAGAAGCCGTCATTATCATTATCGGCGATAACGCTGTAGATAGTATCCGTATCTCTCTCGTAGCTGCCGTTGGCATTAACGTCAACATATATGGCGAACATGGCTCCGGTAAGAAGCATCTCCTCATTATCCGCATCCGTCTTGGTAAGGCTTATACTTCCGTGAGCATCGTTGGTGCAGCTTGTATTGTACAAAACCGGCTCTTCTATAGTGACGCTTCGTACTTCATCACTTAACTCATAGTTACCGTAAGAAGCAGTCTCTAGCAGAAGATAAGTTCCAACCCCGAGCCCCTCGAAAGTAATATAGGAGTCGCCGTCATTATCCCTGGCTTCATCTACGAATTCATTCTCCTCAGGAATACCGTTAAGATTTATATCCCTGTAGATTGCATATGTCGTATAACCGATATCTTCACCAGTAACAGCATCCGTCTTATGAAGAACAATAGAAGTATTTACGTGATTTTCCGCAGTAAGCGTATGGTCAAGATTTGCCGCAGTTACTTCGAAAGTATTATCTCCCTCCCATATACATACTGTCCCTGAAGGGCTTCTTTCCGTCACCAGATAAGATCCGTACAAAAGGCCGTCCATACGGGCCATGCCGTTACTATCCGTAGTAATTACTCCGATAAGCTCGCCGCTGCCTTCTCTTGTAACTTCGAATTCAAATCCTTCGACAACACCGTAGTCGGATGACTTTTCTATAGTTACACTTCCGGTATCTCTTCCTAATCTTGCATAGCAGACTTTGCCTGCACCCGCACTTAACTGTACAAGGTCCTGAGTATCAGAGCCTACTGCCCAGTTGCCGTCAGATGACCATGCTACAGAGGCTCTTGAAGAGAGATTACTGCTGGCCTTCAGATAGGCCTGAGTGATATCGGCAGGAAGAGTTACTACTACCGTCTCTCCTACTACAGTAATATTAGCGCCTTCTACTATATTGCCTTCATCATCTGTTACTTCCAGTGTCCAGTCACTAAGCTGGGCCTGCGAAGACTCTTCGTAAAGATAGAAAGCACCGTCTTCAGAAGGCTTAACCTCCTTCATGTCTTTGGCTTCCGATAAGGAGCCGACTGCAAAAGACAGGCTGCCGCAGTGGCTCTGAACATAGCTAACAATATGGTCGTAGTACATATCAAAAGCCGCACCCGAATCTCCGCCTGTGGTATGAATTGTTCTGGCAGGAGTGAAACCCGGATCAGGTGCTACATAGTTGAAGTTCGCGTCCCTTTCTCCTGTAATAGTCTCCCAGATAAGTATCTGACAGGCTTCGTAAAGCTGAGTCGTTGTAGTACCGCCCGCTTCCGTTATGGGCTCATTGAAGGGCCCTAGGTCAGTTACGAACTGACCTCCGTCAACAGATCCGTTATAACCGTATGTCATGATTAAAGTCATGAAGTTCTCTATCTGACTGCCGCTTAAGAATCTGGAACTTAAGTGATTCCTTATATAGTCCGGGTCCTGTCGGAAAGCCGTTGAATCGTTGTCTCTGTGGTTACCCGGCTCAAGGCAGTACATTACCTGACGATCGTTAGTCGTATAGAAGATAGCGAATCTGTTGCCTGATGCAGCCTTATGCCAGCCTCCCTGCATTGTGATATCACCGTGATCCCCTCCATATGCAAATATCACGCCTACACCCTGCTCCCCATAGCCGTCGGCTTTGACCGGAAGAGTAATGGCATTAAAGATAAGCGAAGGGATTAGCAGTGAAGCAAGAAGAGCTCCTTTTATAGTCTTTGATCTCATGATTCGGCCTTCCTTTCGCTTGTGATATAAACTCGTCTTGTTGAAGCACTATAGTAGTAGACACAATCAGACAGGCGGTCGGATTCATCCACATCGCATTCGTTAATCTCCGTAACTATTCTTGCCAGTGCTTCAGGATCTTTATCTTCTGATGCCGTAAGCAGGATAAGTTCATTTACTGATGCCGGGAGAATAAAGAGGTCTGAATTAAGTTCTCTCGAGATATCGTGAAGGATCTCCTCATAAAGCATCGCATTGGCACCGCAGAAGTTATATCTGTTGGTAACCACATACATCCTCTGATTACGCGGCATGTCGGGCATCAATTCTTCTTCACTAATAAGATCGCTTATGAGGTCTCTTATATCCCTCAAAACAGGAGGAAGAAGACCTGCCGTATTCTCCTTGGAGCAGTTATAGAGTTCCTCCTCACTAAGCCCCATAAGCTCCGAGAGTTCATCGGTAATAAGAACGCTTGCTACCCCTCCGTTAGAGAAGTCAATTACCCATCTGTAAATAACAGACAGGTCAAGGAAGCTTCTGTGAGGAATACCTTCGAGCATCTGTGCGTTACTCTTTGTGTTTACCAGCTGGAAAATAATCTTATCCTTTGCCTTCTTGTAGTCTGTCTCAGGAAGAAGCTTCTTACCTGTCTGAAGGCCGTTTCTCATCATGCAGGCAAGATTATCCATCACATCTTCGTAGTCGGGGTCCTTAAGATACTCTTCGTAAAGTTCATTAAGACTTACCGTGGGAAGGACGGTTCTTGCCTGAGTCTTATCCGGAGGGCAGATGCTTATACCGTCAAGCTTCCTTCCTCTTTTTACATAAGGCATAGTTCTCACCTCATAGCTCTCATACTCTTCTCCCATGGAACTGATGAGATCAGCTGCAACATTCTTCTTGAATTCTTCGTAATCTAACATGTCTTCTTAAATCCTCCTTGGTTTTTGGGACAAAACAAAAACCGCATCGACTTAACGTCGACACGGTCATCTAATCTGTGTACACGAGTTTATATTAGTTGCAGCTGCCTCTCTTTACAAGGCCGGATTTCTCTCATATATCAGTCCCATTATTGGACCTTAGGATTATAAAGGTGTAATGATAAGAGCCATTTTGCCGGATTTTACTGTCACTTCAAAGCTGTCGCAGCCTTCCTTTAAGCTGTTACTTACCGAATAAGTTGAACCCGCATGAAGGTCAGCATCCTTAAGCTCATAAAAGAGCCCCTCGGAACTTACTCCCTTTACCTCTTCTCCAAAATCAACAGGTATAAGCGAGATATTAAGACCCGTATTCGGATCAAGACCTTCCACGCTTATCTTATCCGGACCAATAAGAGGAATAACATCGCTAACGCCATCTGTCAGAGTGATGTCATATCCTTCATCCTTAAGCTTTATAAGGAGCATTATATTGGCAATCATGTGATCGGGGCGGCCTGCAAGAGATACTATAAGTCTTATCTCATCACTTTTATCAAGCTGCCTTAATGCAAGCTCCGTATCAGTCATATCCTTTTGGACGGGGAAAACTTCAACGGGTATATCATTCCCGCTTATGTATTCTTTGGCTTCGGCTGATATAGAATCCAGGTCTCCGAGGAGCTTATCAATACGAAGACCGGCCTTAATGGCAACATCTGCACCGCTGTCTGCGCAGATAATCATCTCAGAATCAGATGCTATATCATGAACAATCTGAGGATTGATGTCAGGGCCGCCTGCTATTACCGTAACGATCATCTGATGCTGTCGTTTCCCGTCTTATTAAGTTCTTTTACGGTAGCTTCGGGATCTTCACTCTTAAATACTGCGCTTCCTGCAACGATATGTCTGGCACCTGCCTTACTTACCTTTGCAATATTCTCGCCTCTTACACCGCCGTCTACAGCAAGTAAAGCCTCGGATGAATTATCGTCAAGCATCTTCCTTACAGCCTTAATTCTGTCATAAGCAGATTCCATGAAACTCTGCTCGCCGAATCCTGGATTAACAGACATAACAAGGATAAGATCACAAGCTCCCTTCTTTGTAAAAGGCTCAAGAACCTTAATATCCGTATCGGGATGGATTGCAACACCTGCCTTAAGTCCAAGGCTTCTTATCTTCTCGATAAGGGCTTCAGGCTCCTTACTGCACTCGATATGGAAAGTGATCATATCGGAACCTGCCTTGGCAAAGGCCTCGATAAAATCTTCGGGATTTGTAATCATAAGGTGAGTATCGAAGGTCATACCTGTTACTTTTCTTAATGACTTAACTACAGGTACTCCAATGGAAAGGTTAGGAACATAATGGCCGTCCATAATATCAATATGAATGGATTCGCATACGCCCTCTATTCTCTTTATATCCTTCTCGAGATTAGCAAAATCAGCCGACAAGATTGACGGAACTGTCTTCACTTCATTGTTCATCTTCGAACTCCTCCGCTGTAATTATTTCTCTGACTGTAAAGGAATTCATAGAACTCCTTATATCTGCCGTAACGGCCTTCGTCAATTGTACTGCCTATCTCTTCTCTTACCTTGCAATCACGTTCTGCTATATGTCTGCAATCGTCAAATCTGCATTCTACTGAATGCCTCATAACTTCGGGATAACCTCCGACTACGCTCTTGTAGTCGACTCCCAGTTCAAAAAGGTCAAGAGAAGTAAATCCCGGTGTATCCGTTATGAATCCGTCACCGAATTCAAAAAGCTGGACGTGCCTTGTTGTATGCTTACCTCTCTTAAGCCTGTCGCTTATATCTCCGGTCTCCATTATGCTTCCGCCAAGAAGGCTGTTGCATAATGTACTCTTGCCTACTCCCGAAGGTCCTGCCAGTCCTATCAGACCATCGCCTGCGAACTGAAGGATATCCTCTTTGCTGACGGGTTCATCAAGAGATGATATAAAGCAGCTGTATCCTGCTTCGGAATATATCGTCTTAAGCTTATTAGCTTCTTTTCCGTCAGTATCTGACTTTGAGAATACGATAAGGGGCCTGATGTCCATGGTTGAACATATAATCAGCATCTTATCCAGAAGCTTGAGATCAGGTTCGGGATCCTTTACCGCGAAGACTAATACCAATACGTCAATATTAGCAATCGCAGGTCTTACAAGAGAATTCTTCCTGGGATGAATCTTCTCAAGAACATAAGGAATATCAGGATCTCCCGAAGGTGCTATATCAACGATATCGCCTACGGCAGGTACCATCTTCTTATGCCTTATGCCGCCTCTTATCTGACAAAGTCTTATATCATCGCGGGAGACTCTTACAGTGTAAGTGCCTCCCACGCCTTTTGTTATTATTCCTACCGAAGTCTCAGTCATCAGTAACCGCCCGGCTGCTGTCCGCCCCAAGGATCCTGTCCGGGATCTCCGGGATAAGGCGGCTGAGGATCCGTGGGCTGTGTCCAAGGATCTGTATAAGGTGTTGTCTCAGGTACAGGTGTAGGTGTAGGTGTCGGAAGAGGAGTAGGTGTAGGATCAGCTACAAATACAGCTGTATAGCTGATAGTGATTGTCTCTTCTCCGGGTACTGCATCTCTGATCGTGAACTGGAATGTAGGATCATACCAGACAGGGTTGCCGTAAGGATCAAGCCAATGGCTGAATGTCCAGCCGGGATTAGCATGAGCTACGATGATGCACTGTCCTCCGGGTGAATAAGCACCAAGACCTTCAACCCATCCGTCTCCGCTTACCTGAGCCGTAACTGTAACAGGAACAGGTGTAGGAGTGGGTGTTCCGCCTCTCTGTACATCTTCCCATGTTCCTACGTAGATATGTACTGCTGCACCTCTTGTAAGAAGTACGCCTGCAGCGGGATCAGTCATAATTACATACTGTGAACTCTCGGGAAGTGTTGTTACATCAGGGGAGCCCTCTACTGAACTTACTGTAAGGCCTTCGTCTTCAAGAGCCTGTCTTGCAGCCTCAAGAGTCATGCCAGTAAGATCAGGAACTGTAGAACTTGAAGGCTCCTGAGCATATACAAGTACAACTGAATCACCTTCAATTACCGTACTTCCTGCCTCAGGCTGTGTTCTTATTACAGTGCCGGGTTCATACTCATCATTCTCTTCTGCGAGAGGACTTACTCGAAGTCCCTGTGAAACGAGTGAAGTATAAGCTACATGGTAATCAGTACCCTGATAATCACCGAGCTGGAATGCACCGGTTGCCACGGATACGGAAAGAACGACTCTGTGAGTAGGAAGTGTGCTACCTGATCTGATAACCGTTCCGGGATCGATACTCTGATCTATAACAACATTAGGATCGACATCGTCAGTCTCTACGTTAACAATCTCATATTCGATATTGTTAGCTTCAAGTTCTGCCTTGGCTTCAGCTGCTGTCATACCTCTGTAGTCCTTAACGGTATAGTCAACATTAGCCTGGATATTGGTGGCATTACGAAGTGATCTTACTACAATCGTACCGATACCGACGAGAACGCCGACAATGGCTACGATAATAAGTACAAGGATGATATTGTCGCGGAATCTGGATCTTCTTCTTGCTTCGGCAGACTTCTCAAGCTCTCCGATCTTCTCGTAGTTGGGATCCTGTCTGAAGGATACATTCTGAGGCTCCTGCTCAGGTTCAGCCATCTCGTTATTCACGATTCCGTAAACACCTGTGGGATCAACCATAAGAGCATCAAGCTCTGTAACCATCTGACGCATTGAAGAATATCTCTTGTCGGGGGTCTTCTGCATACACTTAAGGATGATGGAATCAAGACCTGCCGGGATATCCGGGATAAAGGATGAAGCCATTGCAGGCTTCTCCTGAAGATGCTTTACTGCAATAGCCACGTTGGAGTCTCCGTCAAAAGGAACTCTTCCCGTAACCATCTCAAATAACATGATACCGATGGAATAGATATCAGATGAAGGTCCTACATTGCCGCCTCTTGCCTGCTCGGGTGAGAAATAGTGAACAGATCCCATGGCGCCGCCTGATGTCATCGTGATTGTGCTTCCGGTTGAAGCTCTTGCTATTCCGAAGTCAGTAATCTTGGCAATTCTCTCTCTGGAGATAAGGATATTCTGGGGCTTAATGTCTCTGTGAACAATACCGTTCTTATGAGCATACTCAAGTGCCATTCCTACCTGAATAACGATGGGAACAGCTACCTTCCAGTCGAGGTGACCGTTCTGGTTAATAAGCTCCTTAACCGTGATTCCGTCAATATATTCCTGAACGATATATCTGAAATTGCCTTCGTGACCTACGCCGAAGACCTTAACGATATTGGCGTGATTGAGGCTTGATACAGCCTTCGCCTCCGTATCGAATCTTCTTATAAACTCTTCATCCGTAGAGAATTCGGGCTTTAATATCTTGATCGCAACTTTGATCCCGGATCCCATATCTGTTCCGAGATATACATTAGCCATTCCACCGCGACCGATCAGCTTATTGATCTTATACTTACCAGCAAAGATCATGCCTTCGGGGCCTTGTACGTTCATACTATCCGTAACTCCTTTTAAACTGCTCAAGATCCTTCCGGCTTCACATGAGTCAGAAGGACAGTAATATTATCATCACTTCCTGCCTCATAAGCTCTGTCAAAGAGATTATCAAGGCAGTTCGGAAGGTCGTTATGCTTCTTAAGAGACAATCTGATAGCTTCGTCATCGACGAAGGAATAAAGTCCGTCGGTGCAAAGCATGACCACATCGCCATATATTATATTATATACGTAAAGGTCCGGGATAAGAAATGCATTTTCCCCGAGGGATTTTACAAGTGTGTGACGCTCAGGGTGGCAGATATACTCTTCCTGAGTAATGGATCTGTTCCTCAAAAGCTCAGCTGCATAAGTATGGTCAGCTGTCATCTGCGTCATGGATGAGCCGTGGATAAGATATCCTCTGCAATCCCCCATATGAGCAACAATAACTTTCCTCTGCCTTATAACGGCAATCGTAAGGGTTGTGCCCATTCCCATAAGTTCCTGGTCCTTAAGAGCGGCCTTAAGTATTCTTACGTTGGCCTCCCTGAATACGAACTCGAGTACATCCTTGAGTTCCTCTTCGGACATTGACTCTATATCTTCTCTGGCGGATATAATCTCATTAACGGTATCTATAGCAATCTTACTTGCTATCTCACCGCCTTCGATGCCGCCTATGCCGTCTGCAACGGCCATAATTCGCGCTCTTTTGACATCGAAGATACAACAGTTATCTTCATTGTTGGATCTGACCCTGCCGGTCTCCGAACGCATCATTGAATTCATCCCTTATTCTTCTCCCTGCTCTATTCCGCGGCGAAGCTGTCCGCATGCAGCCATTATATCACTACCCATCTCCCTGCGCAGAGTGGCATTGATTCCCCTTTGTTCTAGAGCCTTGCGGAAGACTTCGATCCTCTTCTTCCTGCACCTCTTGTAAGGGCTTCCGGCGAACTCATTGGCCGCGATAAGGTTTACATGGCAGTTCATTCCCTTAAGCAGAGCCGCAAGCTCATCTGCGCATGCTATGGTGTCATTTACTTCGTCAAATAAGGAATACTCAAAAGTAATTCTTCTTCCGGTTACCTTTACATACTCCCTGCAGGCTCCTATCAGCTCCTTAAGAGGATAGTGTGCGGGAACGGGCATAAGCTCCTTTCTAAGCTCATCGTTGGGAGCATGAAGAGATATTGCAAGATTTATCTGAGATTTACGTTCGGTAAAGTCCTTTATCTTAGGTATAAGACCGCAGGTAGAAACGGTAATATGCCTTGCGCCCATATTGATGCCGTCGGGAGAAGTAATGGTATTAATAAATCCCCAGAGGTTATCGTAGTTATCAAAAGGCTCGCCGATTCCCATTACAACGACGGTTCTTATCTTCTCGTTCATGTGGCGCTGAGACAAAATTACCTGGCCGAGCATTTCGCCGGATGTAAGAGAACGGCCGAAGCCGGCATGGGCGGAAGCGCAGAAAGTGCAGCCCATCTTACAGCCTGCCTGAGATGAAATACATACGGAAAGTCCCGTCTTATAGCGCATTACTACAGTCTCGATTATGTTGCCGTCACAAAGTGAATATACGAACTTCGTAGTGCCGTCTATGGCAGATACATACTTCTCTACTACCCTCATGCTTCCAAAGCTGAAATCTTCTTCAAGTTCATTACGGATATTTAAGGGGAGGTTTGTCATCTCCGCTGTTTCCGTAACCCCCTGTGAGAGCCACTTAAGTATCTGGTCGGCACGGAACTTGGGAAAGCCCTTAGAAGCGCACCATGAAAGGATATCGTCCTTTGTAAGATCGAGACAGAATTTCTTATTCAAATCAGTTTCTCCTTTTAAGCCTTGCTATGAAGAATCCTTCGCAGGAATCCTCGTCGGGAAGTATTGTAATCATGCCTTCCTTTGCAGCTTCCTGCCTGTCGGCATCGAGTATAATCCCCGCAGGAAGGAATTGCATCAGATTATCTGCATAAAAATCGGGATGTCCTTCAAGAAATGCTTTTACCTGAGCTTCGTTCTCATCTTTATTAATCGTGCAGGTACTGTAAACAAGCGTTCCGCCTTCTTTTACGTACCCGGAAGCACCGCTTAGGATTGTCTGCTGCTTGGGAAGAAGTTCTTTTATTCTCTCGTAGGATATCGTATGTCTTATATCGGGTTTGCCTGACATAAGACCCAAGCCGCTACAGGGAACGTCGCAAAGCACAATATCGAACTTCGAAGCAGGATCAAGAGTTGCTTCAAGATTTGTGCTGTCGCCGCCTGATACGGTAACTGACTTTATTCCGAGTCTTTTAAGATTCTGCCTTATAAGCTCAAGTCTGCTGTCGTTTATATCAAGCGAAAGGATAGAAGCTTCATCTGAAGAAAGCTGTGCAAGATGGGTGGATTTACCTCCCGGAGCAGCGCAGCAGTCAAGTATCTTATCGCCCTTTGAAGGAGCGGCAATAACTGATGCCAGCATGGCACCTTCTCCCTGAACGAAGAAGAGACCGTCGTCATATGACTTTGCCCTGTCTATGCTTCTTCCTTCAAGCGGAGTTATGGCAAGAGCATCAGGCATAAAGGAAGATTTTGTTACCTTAAAGCCCTCTTCTTCAAGCCTTTGGGACAGTTCTTCGACTGTCGTTTTAAGGGTATTTACTCTTATTGTCGTAGGCTGAATACGTAAAAGCGCTTCACCTATACTTAAGGCCTTCTCCTGACCGTAGTTCTTCTTAAAAATGCCGTATATCTCAGGCTTAAGACAGCACCTTATATTAGGCTTATAGAAACTAATCTCCTTCTGTTCCTGAGGCAGAGACTGCAATTTACGAAGAACGGCATTAACAAAACCTGAAGAAGCCGGACAATACTTCTTCGCAAGCTCAACCGAAGAAGATATAGCCGCATAGTCAGGAACCTTCTCAGAGAATAAAAGTTGCCAGGAACCGAACCTTACTATAGTCGCGGTTTTGCTGTCCATTGAAGACACATCTTTGCCGGAAGCGTGCTTTACTATATGGTCAATCGCTATAAGATAAGTGATCGTACCGTAGACAGCAGCCCTTACAAAATCCGAGACTCCCTCCTTATTCATCATAAGATTGGAAAAAGTCTCATGTTCGAAATAGTTATATAAAAGCTTATAGCAGGTTTCTTTATCTGAAGAGGAAGACATTATTCTCCGAATCTCATTCCGATCTTATAGTTATGTGCACAGTCAGAAGCCTTAAGCCTCTTACCGCCTTCGGCCTGAAGCTCAAGTATCTTGAGGAAGCCGTCGGAAGTTCTTACGATAAGGTCTCCCTTGTGAGCCTTAACGACAGTTCCTGCAGGCACAGAAGCATCGAACTCCTCCGAAGATACAATCTCGGATACATAGAACTTCATCTTCTTGCCGTCAAGTGACGTATAAGCTCCGGGCCAAGCCCTTAATGCTCTGATCTTGTCGTGAATTGCTCTTGTAGTCTGATCCCATGAGATTTTACCCATATCGGGAGTTATGGGAGGAGACAAAGTAACCTTGTCCTCGTCCTGAGCGGTAGTTGTAAGCTTACCGTCAACCCAGTCCGGAATTGTAGATATAAGCAGCTTACTTCCCTCTTCGGCAAGCTGATTCATAAGTCCCTCTGTGTCGATATCAGGATCGATGGGAAGCTCTACCGAAGTAATCATATCGCCTGTATCCATTCCGGCATCCATCTTCATGATGGTAACACCGGTAACATCATCACCGTTTAAGATTGAATACTGAACGGGAGCGGCACCTCTGTACTTAGGAAGAAGAGATGCGTGTACATTAAGGCATCCGTACTTAGGGATATCAAGAACCCTCTGGGGAAGAATCTTGCCGTATGCCGCAGTGATAAGAAGGTCGGGATTAACCGAAGCTATCTTCTCATAAGCTTCATCGGACTTCATTGAAGAAGGCTGATACACTTCCATGCCGTTCTCCTGTGCATAGACCTTGGTCTCAGGAGGAGTCATAACATGCTTTCTTCCTACAGGCTTATCAGGCTGTGATACAGCGAGAACAACATTGTAGCCTTCGTCATTAAGAGCCTTAAGGCAGGTCGCCGCGAATGAGGGCGTACCCATAAATACTATCTTCAGGTCGTTCTTATTCATCGTCTGATTCTTCCATTACATTAATCTGACCGTCTATAGCCTTGTCGATGAAAAGAATACCTTCAAGGTGGTCATACTCATGGCAAATGCATACTGCAAGAAGTCCGTCAGCTTCAAGCTCGAACTCCTTACCGTCACGATCAAGTGCCTTAATCTTAATTCTCTCGGGACGCTCAACATCGGCATTCTTGCCGGGAACGGAAA
Organism: Saccharofermentans sp.; assembly: GCA_024403655.1. Classification (GTDB taxonomy): domain Bacteria; phylum Bacillota; class Clostridia; order Saccharofermentanales; family Saccharofermentanaceae; genus Saccharofermentans. Next base: position 38,884 of record JAKSRK010000011.1, read on the forward strand.
GACAGCCCTCACAGAATACCTGTGTGCCTTCTCTCATTGTAATCTCGGGATTGATGAACTCGAGCTTGCCGTGCTCATCTCCAACATCTACTACGAATACTCTTCTTAATACTCCTACCTGGGGAGCAGCAATACCGATACCTCTGTTCTCGTAATACATGGTATCAGCCATATCATCCAAAAGCTTAATTATTCTGGGTGTAATCTCATCTACGGGTCTGGACTTCTTACGAAGTATAGGATCACCTTCAACAACTACATTACGTAAAGACATATTAGTACCATCCTTAATATATTCTGTTTTTCCGTGTGTTATTTTACCACAACTTTGAGGATTCTTTTATTTATAGAGGCAACAGAGCTTACTTCCTCGTAATCGTATTGCCTGCACTCTTCAAAAGTTTGAAAGTAATATCCCTAAGCGCCTTCTTGGTCTTGTCGTCCAATCCCGCATAAGTCTTAACAAGGGCATTGGCACTCTCAAGCTTATTCTCACCCAGCTGATAGACCTTCTTCTTATTGCCTGAAGTAAGAAGCGAATAAATCGTATCTACGAACTTCTCCCTCTCTTCCATGCTAAGGCCCGACAGCCAGTCTTTTAACGTATGGTCGATAAATTTACTGCCCTTTGCCACCCTGTCGATCAAAGGGAAAGAATCTCTTGCCACCTCCCAGCTCAGAGGCTCATGCTGCATAAAGCCCAAGGCATTAGAAGACACTACACTATAGTCCTCCGAATGCTCAAGAATCATGCCTACAATGGAAAACTCAGGTACGAATGTGCGAACCTTGTCTTCTATTGCCAGGAACTGTTCTCTCTCATAGATAGTCTCCGTAAAGCCGGGACCGTCAAAATTATAGATGGCTCTTATAGTATCCTGGCAGTTGCAGCTGGCAAAAGCACTTGCATATATGGCGAGGTTGCCTCCCTTGGAATGTCCTCCAAGAATGAAAGTTCCTTCCTTTAAGCCTATTCTTGCTTCTTCAAAATATTCAAGAGCCGTTATCTGTGCGGGAACCGGGAAGTCAAAACCCATATTAAAGTCTTCTTTCCAGCCGATAAGAGTATTATCGGTACCGCGAAAGGCTACATAGTAGTTATGTTCATTATCCAGATCGAATACAACAGCCGAGAACTGCGTCTGCCTTTGAAGATCGATGTCATTAATATAGCCGCTCATCTTCATGCTGCTGAAGCGCTTTGACCTGGCTATAACCTGAATAAGCTTTGTATCTTCCTTGGGAATTAAAAGCTTCTTATCAAGATTAGGAATATTAAGCATCGCATTGCAGGCATCTTCTACCTTTATCTTCTTCCTGAAAGATTCGCTTACAATCCCGTCGAAAGGCTCATAGCAGAACCTGGCAAGGATCGCCGCATCTACATCGTTAAAGGGAGCTTGCTCGAGAGTTAAGTCTCCTCTCCATTCAAGATAATCAAAGATGGTATTCATTGTCTTAACCTCCGCAATCGTTATCAAAAGATATCGGGTATATGGCCGGATCAAAATCCTTCATTATCTGCGCAAACACGGCATTAAGTGAGGACTTGTTTACAGCCTTGATCATAAAGCTCATGCGATACCTTCCTCTTAATTCGTAGATAGGAGAAGGCACAGGACCGTAAAGCTCGAATGCATACTTATCAGGCTGAACCTTAAGGAAATCCTTAAGATAGCCGCCAAGAGCATCCGCCCTTTGTACAAGATCGTCTTCTGAAGGCAGGGACAAAGTAATCTCACCCGTCGCCTTAAATGGCGGCAGTGCCATTGCCTCCCTGTATCTTATCTCCTCCTTATAGAAGGCTTCGTAATTCTGCTTTGAAGCATATATAAGCAGTGGATTATCGGACTGAAGGCTCTGTAGATATACTTCACCCTTTGTTCCCTTTCTGCCCGCTCTTCCCGCAGCCTGGGTAATAAGCTGGAAAGCTCTCTCGGAAGATCTGTAATCCGAAGAACTTGCTATCAGGTCAGCACCGATTATTCCGACGACCGTAACGTCGGGGAAGTCGTGACCCTTGGCAATCATCTGCGTTCCTATAAGAATTGAAGCTTCGTGATTCCTGAAGCTCTCAAGAATTCTCTCATGGTCACCCGGATGCATAGTCGTATCCTGATCCATGCGAAGAACTTTAACCGAAGGGAAAAGCGTATTAAGCATTTCTTCAAGCTGCTGGGTACCGACACCAGCTCTGGTGAAGTTGCCGCCTCCGCAGCTACTGCATATAGCTTCCCTTGCTGGTATCGTATATCCACAGTAGTGACAGATAAGTATCCTTCCGGTCTGGTCTCTTCCCTTTATCTTTATTCCGTTATGCAAGGTCATGCCGACCGAACAGTTAGGACATGTAGCTGGCTCTTTACATTCTTCGCAGATCAAGGTTCTTGCGTAGCCTCTTCTGTTAAGGAACAAAAGCACCTGCTTATTATTGGCAAAAGCCTGAGCCATCGCTCTTCTTAAAGGAATCGACAGCAGATTACCCGCACCTTCCTTGACCTGGTCCTTCATGTCCACTATATGGACCGTAGGAAGGACGGCGTCAGGATTGCCTCTCTTCTTCATGGTAATAAGCTCATATACACCCTTATCCGCCGCGTAGTAAGAACTTACGGCAGGAGTGGCAGAACCGAGCACCACGGCACAGGAATTGATTTTTGCCCTCATAAGAGCGATATCCCTGGCATTATACTTAGGGAAAGATTCCGACTTATAAGAAGAATCATGTTCTTCGTCAATTATTATCAGCTTAAGGTCGGTTACGGGTGCGAAGATGCAGCTTCTGGGACCGACTACGATATTGGCCTGCCCTCTTCTAATCTTCTCCCATTCAAAGAATCTCTGCTTATCCGTAAGTCTGCTGTGCATGACTGCGGCAGTATCTCCGAATCTGGCTCTAATCCAGTTAACCGTCTGGGGTGTAAGGCTTATCTCAGGAACGAGATAGATTACTTTACCGCCCTTTTCCATAACATCTCCGGCGCATTTTAAGTAGACCTCTGTCTTGCCGCTTCCGGTTATGCCGTGAAGAAGGAATACAGAAGCTTTGTCGCAGGAAGTTATTCTGTCGACGGCATTTTGCTGCTCGTCGTTTAATATATGAACCTCATTAAAAGCTTCGTTAAGTTCAGTGTCGGGGATGGCTGAAGGAATAGGACTATCCGTGTCTTCACGCCTTTCGACATATAAAAATCCCTTGTCGCGAACTGCCTTAAGCTGAGCCTGCGTTGCCTTGCATGCAGCAAGAAGCGCCTTCTGCTCGCACTCACCGTGCTCAAGAAGATACTCAAGAATATGAATATGCGTTATGGAACGAAGCTGCCCCGAAGCAATTGCTTCCCTTGCATCGTCGTCCGACATCAGGGATATAAAATTAAGCTGCGGCATTGAAGTCTTCGTCACAACGGAAGGCACCATAAGAGCAATAACATCTCCCATGGTACATAAAAGACGTGAAGTCAGAGGCTTTATAAGAGACAGCTGCTCAGAAGTAAGAACAGGGATGTCATCCATTATGTCAAATATCTCTTTAAGCTTGATACTGCTTTCTTCCTCTTCTTTAAGAGAATAGACGACGGCAGTCTTCATCTTATTGCCCCTTCCGAAAGGCACAAGCACATAAAGTCCTTCTTTAATCCTGTCCGCCAGATTAGCCGGCACAAGATAAGAGAAGAACTTGTCTGTAGCTCTTACGCTTTCTCTGAGGATAACCTGAGCCGTCAGCATCATCAGCCTCCGAGCATCGAGAATATATCGATCTGGCTTGTCTCGGGAAGATCGTCGAGAAGACCGTAGTCGGCAAGAGTCTGTATAGCCGCTTTACCGATTCCGCTTCGCTGCATAAGGTCTTCCCTCGTCGTAAAGGGACCTTCTTCTCTTGCCTTCGTTATACTCTCAGCCATGGAATCCGAGATGGAATCAATGGATGCAAGCGGAGGAAGTATCTTACCCTTCTCAACCTTAACGAAGTTCGTGGCATGAGAAGTAGCAATATCTATGGGGAGGAATTCAATTCCTCTGTGATACATCTCTTCTACAATCTCGCAAAGATAGTACTCTGACTTGGTCTTGGGGTTATTATCCTGATGCATAAGCTCATTAAGAAGTCTTCTTCTCTCAGTCAGACTCTCAAGGCCTTGGCACATCGTATTGGCACTGAATTCGTCTCCTCTGATCGTAAGGAAAGCACAGTAATATTCCTCAGCATAGTAAACCTTGAACCAGGCAACACGAAGTGAAGAGATCGAATATGCGGCAGCATGAGCCTTAGGGAACATGTACTTAATCTTCTCGCAGGAACCGATATACCATTCGGGAACATTATGCTCTCGCATCTCTTCTTTCCACTTCTCCCACTTCTCGGCAACAGCACCGCCTGCTACCTTACCCTTACGTACGTTCTCCATGATGTCAAAGGCATCTTTATTGGGTACGCCCCAGTAGATAAGTCTTGTCATGATGGAGTCACGACATCCGATAACCGAGTTAAGGTCACAAATACCGTCTCTTATAAGATCCTGAGCATTACCGGTCCATACATCCGTACCGTGGGAAAGTCCCATGAGCTGAACAAGGTCGTAGAATCTTCTGGGCTTGGCTTCCTTAACCATGCCTCGCGCCATATGCGTACCAAGCTCTGACAGACCCAGAGTAGCTGAACCTGCTTCGGTAGCTTCCATGGGGAAGCCAAGAGCATCCGTCGACTCAAGAAGGCTCATTACCTTCTCATCGGGAACGGGAATCGTCGTAACGTCAATTCCGGTAATATCCTGAAGCATACGAAGAACGGTAGGATCGGCGTGACCCAGGATATCGAGCTTAAGGATGGTATCGTGCATGGCACGGAAGTCGAAGTGCGTGGTAATAATTCCGCAGTCGGTTTTATTGGCAGGATACTGTATGGGCGTAAACTCGTATACGTCCATCTCCTTGGGAACAACGACGATACCGCCGGGGTGCTGGGAAGTAGTCCTCTTAACACCGATTATTCCCTCCGACATATAAGTAAGCATGGCGTTAGAATAGTTAACGCCCTTCATCTCTGCTACGCTCTTTGCAACACCGATGGCATTCTTGTCGGCATAAGTACCGATAGTACCTGCTCTGAATGTATGTGTATGACCAAAGAGATACTCGACATACTTATGTGCTCTGGGCTGATAAGCACTCGAGAAATTAAGGTCGATATCAGGCTCCTTGTCTCCGTTAAAGCCAAG
>JAKSRK010000110.1 GCA_024403655.1 Saccharofermentans sp.
CTATATAAATATTCATTTTAGTCTCCATTTATAGAAATGCTGAAAATCTCTTTATATTCATTGTTTAACATTGCTTGTGAAAAATCCGGCACTTCATCTAGTCCGCTTCCGTTATAATTCAAACGGGCTTCCCATGCAGCATCTATACTCTCTTGAGTTCTATCTTCTACAAAAATGCTCTCTTCAGTTGATTCAATTGCAGGTTAAGAACTAATAATAGATTCTATACTTTGTGCCGTTTTTTCCCCAACACTGCTATTATCAGTTACAGCACAAGCAGATAAACAACTAATGGTTACGCAACTCAATACGATATAAACTTTCCGACAAAAAATTAGCACATCCATTAGTAAGATGTGCTAATTATGAATTGTTTATTTGTATTAAAAACTCGGATTGAGACTACTTCTTCTTAGCAAGAATCATTGCAAGGTCACCATAAAGGATTGAATCATCACCCAAAGCGGCCTTCTCGAATCTTACTGTCTTACGAATGGAAGGCATACAATATCTGTCGACATTCTTACGGATGCTATCAAGGAAATAGTCACCGCAGGCTTCAATGACGCCACCGCCATATACAACAATCTCAGGACTGAATGTATTAACAAGATTACCTGAAGCAATCGCAAGATAATAACAAGCTCGTTCTACTGCTTCAACAGACACAGGATCTTTTGCCTTAAGAGCCTTCTTAAGAAGCTTGCTCTTAAATACACCGTCTGCAACAGCATCTGCCATTGAAGTCTCTCTGCCTCTTCCTGCCTGCTGTCTGATATAATCTGAGATTCCCTGCTTACTTGAGAGTGCTTCAAGGCAGCCTCTCTGACCGCAGTTACACCTAGGTCCGTCAGGAACAACAATCATGTGACCGAACTCAGCACCCTTGAAGAGATGACCTGTAAAAAGCTTGCCGTCAAGTATAAGACCTCCGCCCATTCCTGTGCCGACAAAAAGACCGACTACATTCTTGCAGCCCTTTGCTACACCATATTCATATTCACCGAGAACACCGACATTAACATCGTTGCCGATAAAGAAAGGAACACCGAACTTCTTCTCGATAGGAGTTTTAATATCGTAATTCTTCCAAGGAAGATTAGGAGACTCAAGTACAATTCCCTTGTCCTGATCTATAACTCCTGGAGCACCGGCAGCAATGGCGGCTACCTGGCTCTTATCGATAGAAAAGCCTTCGAGCATCTCAGATACAACACTGATTATTGTATCTTCAACATTCTGAACCGAATCACCGTCAGCCTTTGTCTTCTTCTTAAGTCTGTACACGATTTCCTTCTTGGAATTGAATATCGCACCTAAGATCTTAGTTCCGCCAATATCAAGACAAATATAGTATGATTCAGCCATAATGTGTCCCCCCTTAACCTATACCGAGTACATCCAAGCCGTCAATTGAACTCTTATTCTCAGAAGACTTAGAGGAAGACTTCTGCTTATAGATAAGTGTAGGAGTCTTACCTTCTGTTATACAAGGTCCATCGATAACGCACTTGCTTACATCCTTCTGAGAAGGAATATCGTACATAACATCACGCATAACACCTTCGATGATGGAACGAAGTCCTCTTGCACCTGTCTTAAGTTCGATTGCCTTCTCAGCGATAGCTACGATAGCATCGTCAGTGAATTCAAGCTCTACATCGTCAAGCTTAAGCATCTTCTTATACTGCTTAACAAGAGCATTCTTAGGCTCAGTAAGAACTGAAACAAGAGCATCTGTATCGAGCTTGTCGAGAGCAACCGTAACAGGAACACGACCGATGAACTCAGGGATCATACCGAACTTGTAAAGATCCTGAGGAACTGCATCGTGGAAGTAAGCACCTGAATGAAGATCCTTCTTGGACTGAACTTCAGCGCCAAAACCAAACTGCTTATTAGCAATTCTATTTGCGATAATGCTGTCGAGGCCGTCGAAAGCACCACCGCAGATGAAGAGGATATTGGATGTATCAATAGTGATGCACTCCTCATTAGGATGCTTTCTGCCGCCCTTGGGAGGTACGTTTGCAACAGTACCCTCAAGAATCTTAAGGAGAGCCTGCTGACATCCCTCACCGCTTACATCACGTGTAATGGATACATTCTCACCCTTCTTTGCAATCTTATCGATTTCATCGATGTAGATAATACCTGTCTGAGCACGTTCGATATCGTAATCAGCAGCCATAATGAGCTTGAGGAGAATATTCTCTACATCCTCACCTACATAACCTGCTTCAGTAAGAGAAGTAGCATCAGCAACAGCGAAAGGCACATCGAGTATTCTTGCAAGAGTCTGTGCAAGAAGTGTCTTACCTGAACCTGTGGGACCTAAGAGAAGAATATTACTCTTAGATACCTCTACACCGTCATCTCCAAGATCGGAGAAGATTCTCTTATAGTGGTTATATACGGCAACAGCAAGAGTAACCTTAGCATCGTCCTGACCAATAACATAGTCATCAAGCTTAGCTCTAATATCGTGAGGAGTAATAAGCTTCTTGGGACGTGTTGACTTAAGTCTCTTATTCTTCTGAACCTTCTCCTCTTCAGAGATGATTCCATATGCTGTTCTGATACAGTCTATACATATATAACAATTAACACCGGAAAACAGTCTGGGTACGTCGTACTGTGACTTACCGCAAAATGAACAACAGAGTATATCTTCTCTGTCTCCGCCGTCATATCTCATATTAGCCATTAGTTAAAGCTCCTTATAAACTTCTGATTACACATTATCATTATATCAGTACATTTAAATTTGTTTTCTATAGAAATGTTACACTTAATAGACAAAAAAAGAGCCGAATGTTTGCATTCGGCTCTTTTTGAAATAATCTTGCGATTAAATTACTCTTCAGACTCAGCAGCCTTCTTAGTAGACTTCTTTGTTGTCTTCTTAGGAGCTTCCTCAGCATCCTCAGCCTTCTTAGTAGAAGCCTTCTTAGTTGTTGTCTTCTTAGCAGCTGTCTTCTTAGCGGGCTTCTCTTCAGCCTCAGCATCTGCCTTAGGCTCAGTCTTGATAGCCTTATCTGTAAGGAACTCAACTGTCTTTCTTCTTACGATGTTCTCCTTGATGTAAGGGTTATCCTCACCAAGAGCCTTAGCGATATCAGCCTTATCCATGTTGTAAGCCTTAGCCATGCTCTCTACTTCTGCATCGTACTCTTCTGCAGTAGCTTCCATCTTGATCTCGTTAGCAACAGCCTCGATAACAAGGTTGTTCTTAACTCTGATCTCAGCCATAGGACGGAGAGACTCCTTGTACTGATCCATTGTCTGGCCGATGTACTGAAGGTACATGTTAAGCTCGAAGCCCTGCTGGCTCATCTTAGCAGCCTGCTCCTGTGCCATGTTCTCAATCTCGTTGTTAACCATAGCGTCAGGAATCTCAACTTCTGTATTCTCAGCTACAACACGAAGTGTCTCGTTGATGAATGTGTTCTTAGCATCGTTAGCTGCTGCTTCCTGCTGGTTCTTCTTGATGTCAGCCTTAAGCTCATCAAGTGTATCGAACTCTGAAACATCCTTTACGAACTCGTCGTCAAGCTCAGGAAGAATCTCAGCCTTAATGTTGTGAATCTTGATATTGAATGTAGCATCTGCGCCCTTAAGTTCTTCAGAATGATACTCATCAGGGAACTTAACTGTGATGGAGAATTCCTCACCGATGTTGTGACCAACAACCTGATCCTCGAAGCCGGGGATGAAGGAATTAGAACCAAGCTTAAGGCTGTAGCCATCGCCCTTACCACCTTCAAATGCAACACCGTCCTTGAAGCCCTCGTAGTCGATAACTACTGTATCGCCGTTCTGAGCAGCACGGTCTTCAACATTCTCAAGAGTAGAATTTCTCTTTCTCATTCTCTCGATCTCAGCGTCTACGTCCTCATCCTTAACTTCTCTCTCGGAGTAAGGAACCTCAACACCCTCGTACTTACCAAGCTTAACCTCAGGCTGAACTGTTACTGTAAGAACATACTTAAGTCCGTTCTCACCGATTTCCTTAACCTCAAGCTCAGGACGAGAAACAACCTTAAGATCATTCTCCTTAACAACCTCAACATAAGCAGGATTAACGATCTCATCGATGGCATCCTCATAGAGAATACCTTCGCCGTAGTACTTTACAACGAGCTCGTAAGGAACCTTTCCTTTACGGAAGCCAGGAACCTGGAATCTCTTCTTATTCTTGTTGTAAGACTTCTTGAGTGCTGCAGCGAACTCCTCTCTGCTTGCCTCAAGAGCAATCGCAACCTGGCTTTTTTCTTTCTTCTCAATGGTAGCCATATGTTATCTCCAATCTGTAAATAATAATTTAATTCAACCGAATTTGAATTTTAGCACACCGAAGCCGTGCTTTGCAACATATTAAAGGACAGTAACCTGAACTCCACCCAGAATATCGAATACTTCTGAGCCGAGCTTGGGGTCAAATGAAGCTGTTAATGAGCTGTCTACAAAAATCTCAGCTTCAGGTGCAGCTGCCTTTGCAATGATCGCATTAGATACCACACAAATGTTGGATACGAGTCCGCAAAGTTCAATAGATGTATAAGAAGAAGCATTCTCCTCTATATACTTACCAAGCTCAAGACTTCCGAATGTGGGCTTCTCAAAACACTTCTTACTGCTGAGAGCTTCCTTAAGTTCAGCAACAAGGGCGTGCCCCTCGCTTCCCTTAATACAGTGCGGAACGGGAAGATTCTTGCCCTCCTGTGTATCCATATAAGAATCGAAGTGAGTATCGAGAGTATAAACAATCTCATCGCCACTCTTCTCATACTCAGCAATTCTGTCCAGGATACCGGGGATAATCTTCTCAGCACCATCAAAACCCAGTGCTCCGTCTACAAAGTCCTTTTGCATGTCAACAACAATCAAGAGTCTGCTCATAACAATCTCCTTTGTATAAAAAATGAAGGGCTCCCATTAAGGAAGCCCTTCGGTAATTGGCGCGCCTGGCAGAGATCGAATCCACAACCTTCTGATCCGTAGTCAGACACTCTATCCAGTTGAGCTACAGGCGCATATTA
>JAKSRK010000111.1 GCA_024403655.1 Saccharofermentans sp.
CTCGCTCTGATGCTTAAGGGCTGAACTATGACCTGAGTCATATATCAAGATGTGACCGCAGTCACTTCTTTTGAATTCCCGATAAAAGTATTATCCTCTCATAACACGTAAAGGATAATGTTTTTATGAAAAGATTCTTGGGAATTTGTATAGCAGTATGGCTTCTTGTGTTGGCCGTAGTTCCGCTCAATTTGTTTTTTGTCTCTATGGGAGATTTGATCTTAGGAATATGTCTTATAGCAGTTCTTGTCGCAATGCTACTTTTTATCGTTAAGGCTTCTTCCGGCAAAAAAAGTAAGATCACAGTATCAGTTATATCTGTTTTTGTTATGGCTGCTTTCATTATGGCGGGATATGTATGTAATCCCTATTGGAATAGTATTAACCTTAGAATTAATTCAACATTAGCTTCCAAGGCATACGATTATGAACTGACTTCCAAGGAAGCGATGGAAGATCTTGAATATGCCGTAAGATACTTAAAGAAGAATCATCCTGCCTGCTACCACGGGCTTCCTGAAGAACTTAATAACAGATACGAAGAAGTAAAATCGGAGATAAAAGCTCGCGACAGTATTACTGTGAATGAACTCTCGCGCTATATAGAAAGTATCTTCTCCATAATTGGTGATGGCCATACCTTTGCATCAGTTATCGACAGGAATGACAGATACCTTAAATATGTATACGGCTGGGACGGCGAAGGCTATGAGATCAGTGCCGTAAACGGAATAACAATATCTGAGCTTTTAACCGATAAGAGCGATCTGTACAGCTTTGAGGCTGAAAGCTGGGAACGTCTGAACATAGCTAACGACATAATCTCAATATCCGGACTTGATTATCTCGGAATAGAGATAGGAGACGGAGTAACATATACAATTACAAATGACGAAGGTGACAGCAGGGATATAATCTGCCACGACGAAGACTTCGTTACCATAGAGGAATATAATGAATATAACAACATAGACAGTTCTTCTGACAAAGAGGAAAGCTTCGTCAGCTATGAGATAGATGAAGAGAAGAGTCTTGCAGTCTTAACTTTGGACGAATGCATTATTGACGATGAATACAGGGATACGGTTCGTGCCATGTTCACCGAGGTTCGTGATAAGAATATTCAAAATGTTGCTGTTGATGTCAGATTCAATCCCGGAGGCAATGACGCGGTGGTGTCGGAGTTTATAAGATATCTCGACATTGATGAGTATAAGATTTGTACCTGCCAGTGGAGGCTCGGCCCCATCATGATTAATGCGGATCATTCCGTCAACCATAATGACAGGAATGAAGAGCTGCTTTTCCATGGGAATGTCTATGTCTTAACGACTGCAAACACCTTCAGTTCGGGCATGATTTTTGCCCAGTATATAAAGGACAATAATCTGGGAATAATAGTAGGAGAAGCGCCCGGCAACGATCCTAACGGCTACGGAGAGATAACATCATTCCTGCTGCCTAATTCGGGAATATATATGCAGATCTCGACCAAGAACTGGGTGAGAGCCGACAGCAGTGCTCCGGAAGGACTTATTGAGCCGGATATTGAATGTGACGTAAAGCATTACGATGATGCAATGAACGCAATATACATAGCTATAAGTGAGGAACAGTAATGAACAAGGGTAAAGCACGTTTGTCGCCTCTTCCTTATATTAAGCATAACAAAAGAAGAACAGGAGTTCTGCTTATAAGTCTGGCGATGTTTTTTCTGATGATATACTCTTTTGGTTATCTTCTGGGATGCACAATTGAGCCTTTCGAGAACAATATGTATGGTGCCTTCTCAAGGTATACGCTTTTTGTTTCTCGTATTGAGGTGGGAGATTATGAGACAACAGAAGAATGGAACGAGATTATTACTCCTTTGCTGGAAGAGCAAAGAGACAGGGCCAGAGAAGATCTTAATATACAGGATGTATTTGTCGTAAGACGCGGATATACAAAGATTTATACCGTTATGGGGGAAAGCTATGCCGATGTTTTTTTCTTCGATTCCGAAGAAGAGATGCAGCGCTTCGGTGATCATATGGGGGCCACTCTTGTAAGCGGCAGAATGCCTCAGAATCCCGGTGAGATTGTAGTAGATACCATGCTTTATAAAAATAGCGGAGAAGATCTTTTAAAATCATTGGGAGACGGACATGTGATTGTAGGTCAGGTGGAGTGTCCTTATTACGTTGCCTTTGGATCTCCTCTCGGGATAGAGAATAATGCCATGTTGATGACGATTCACGAAGATAAGGATGCCAATATAGTAGAAAGGCTTACGGATATGGGCTGGGATATAAGCTACTATGATGACTATGAGTCTTCCTTTGAGCAGTTCCATGAAGTAACGGATAGTCTTAGTGATATCAAGATAATGGTAACTTCGGTTGCAGGCGTAATTCTCGGCATCTGCGTTATCGTAGTTTTGTCGATCCATATAAGAGACAGACACGAAGAGCTTTGTCTTTTTAATTCAATCGGTTTCTCTTCTTATGAGATATACCTTCTTATGTTGAAGGAACTTCTTATTTGCTTTACTGCAAGCATAGCTGTGGGTGTCTTATTATCATTTATTGCAGTAGCGGCGATGAATCATTTCCTGATGGAGCCGATGGGACTTTATATCCCTCTTATAAGAATGACGGATGCCAAGATGGCGGTTTTGATGCTTGCAGCTATATTCGGCTTCTGCCAGATTCCGGTGTTCCTTCAGATCAGAACGATTAATACCGTAGACCAGATTGAGTGACAGGGGGAAAAAAGATGTTTGAACTTAAGAATGCAACGATGATATATGACATGGATAAGGAAGAGAAGGCTTATGCCATGAATAGGATTAATCTTACCTTTCCGGATAAGGGGCTGGTAGGAATAATCGGACCTTCGGGTTCGGGCAAATCCACCATGATGTATACTATGTCGACCTTAAAAAGGCTTACCGAAGGAGACATCCTTTATAACGGCGAATCTCTTAGCGGAATCAGTGAGAAGAGACGTCAGGAGCTTAGAAGATACGAGTTCGGATTCGTGTTCCAGCGTCACTATTTGGTGTCTTACATGACTTCCCTGGAGAACGCGATACTGGCGGCTTCCTGCCCGGTAAATGAAGCGAAGGCGAAGGCAGAGAAGATACTTGTTGACATCGGTCTTAAGAAGAGCGAGTTTAATAAGACGCCTGCCCAGCTCTCGGGCGGCTTAAGGCAGAGAGTAGCCATCGCCAGAGCCATGATGAACGATCCCAAGGTACTCTTTGCAGATGAACCTACAGCGTCACTTGACCATGAGAACGCTTTCCTTGTTATGGACAGACTGAAGGAATATTCCAAGGACAGACTGGTAGTTGTAATAACTCATGACCACAGCATAATTAAGGATGCCGACACCGTTATCGAAGTATGGGACGGAAGCATATCGAACGTAACAACTAAGGGAGGACAGGCATGAGACCTTTTGCGAGCTTACAGTACATCGCCAAGAATCGTGTAAGGTGTGCGGTTCTTGCCCTGATGCTCGGCTTTACGACCATATGCTTCATGGCAGGCATGTATATAGACCATCCTCTGGCGACCTTCGAACAGTTATACGATAAGCCTTCGGACTATCTTCTGGTATATGCGGGAAGTAACAGTATCGAGATTATAAATCAGCTTAATGAATTCTCGGAAAAAGCAGAGGATTATTGTCCCGAGGATGCAAAGACTGTCTTGGGCGTCGGCTCTATATATGTCAGCTTCAAAAGCATAATGGGATTCGATAACAGCACCAATATGTACATGTTCAGATCCAAGGAAGACTTCGATGAATTTAACAGGGTAATGACCGACCTTCCCGACGATGTAATCCTGGAAGACGGTGAGATTGTACTCTCGAGGACCCTTGCAGACAACTGGGGTGTTAAGGTAGGAGATGTCCTTCAAAGAAGTGACGACTGGAACAAGTCGGACTTTTATGTGCCCGTTACCGTAAAGACCATAGTAGATATTCCCGGAACCGTTGTCTACGGAGTATCACAGGACTACAGCGGAACACAAATCATGATCTTAAGATCTGAGATTGGAGACGATAATAGCGTAGACAGTCAGCTTGAGGAAGCGGCAAACAGAATCAGGGCAGATTATCCCGACATTAAGGTTCAGACTAACGGCAGCTGGATGACGGAGATTAGAAATCAGTTTTCAATGTTCAGATATATCCTTATGGCAATAACCGTGATTATCGGTCTGGTTCTTGCAGTTACCGTTAATGCTGCCTTCTCTGCGGCTTATGAGAAGAGAAAATACGAGTTCTCAATCTATAAGGCAATCGGCTTCTCAAAGTCTCAGATACTAAGTAAAGTCGCAGGTGAGGTTCTGCTTCTTGACCTTATAGGACTTATTGTAGGCATACTTATCTGTGTAATCGTTATTCTTACCGTGAATTATATCCTTACCCCCGAAGGTATATTTTTCTTCGAAGTTTCACAAAACGGAATATTGGCAACATTGGTATGTAACGCTATGGTAGTAGTTCCTACGATTGTTTTTAATTTGAAGAGAATAAAGAAATACGACGTAACGGTTTACTGATAATTAACAATACTTCTTCTGCTGAGTGGTACAATCTTTATTGTAGACAGCTATGCGAAAGGAGCAGCTCTTTATGAAAGTTCCAAAGACCAGGAAGAAGTTCGTTACTGTAATGATGTGTATGGCAGCATTCATTATCTTTTGGGAGATAGCATGGATTGTTGCTTCAGTCCTTTACGCATCTGTAATCCCTGCCATAGCAGGAACCATTACGGCGATCCTGTTTGCAATAATTCTCGCAGAATTCTACTACTCGGGTTCAGAGTATGTCTGCCCGGACTGCAATATCGGTTTTGTTCCCAAAAGATCAGACTTCATGAAGTCCATTCATGTAAAACGAGGAAGAAAGTTCAGCTGCCCCAGCTGTGGCAAGGAAGTAATAGCAATCGAATCCTTCAGGGGAGACGAGGAAGACAGAGCACAGTAACATAAGAGCCGCAGTTAGCGGCTTTTATTT
>JAKSRK010000112.1 GCA_024403655.1 Saccharofermentans sp.
CTACTTCCTGAATATTAACGCTCAGATTGTCATACACCTCATCTAATGGTGCCGACCCAAGATTTTCCAGAACTCCTATCTGCTCTGAATCAGAACTTACAGTATTCAAAATGGTGTTATAGCGATTAATATACCCTTGAATATCACTACTATAACATCTTAGCTGACTTTCAATATTTCCCAGTCGTTCTTGGATCAACAGGTTTTCTTCTGACATATTGTTTTATCTCCAATTTATATTTATCTTTAACCAAGAATCTCGCTGTTAACCAGCATGATGTTATTAACACGACCTCTTTCAACAAGGAATCCGAGTTCTTCCTTAGGAAGGTAATTTCTGTCAGGACGTATGGCAAAATAGGTCTGATCAGCCGGCTTACCAAGCACGATACCGGAATCCACATCCTTGAAGAATCTGGTAAGTTCATCGAAGCCGCGAAGTTTGCCGGGCACGCAGCTGAATACAACTCCAATGCCAACATCTCTGCAGTACCTGAAGACTTCTGATAACTCCTGTTCCCTGCCTTTGGACATAAGGATAAAGTTCTCAACGTCCTCGATAATAATTACCTGTGTATCAAGTGTCCTGTAAAACTCTGCTGAACTTACTTCTTTTGAGGAAGACTCATACATATCCTTTCGCTGGCTTATTACCGTATTAAGCGTGCTGATAAATCTGGTTAAGTCTTCAGAGGCAGAGTAATAATCCACCTTATCCTTAAGGGCAAGAAGATCTCCTGCTCTTGAATCAAACACGTATTTACCGGATTTTTCCGGCAACTGTCTGATTATGGTTTTAAGAACATTGGACTTACCTGTCTGAGCTCCGCCAACAATAAACTGCTTAATAGCAAGATCGATATATAAAGTCTCTACGCTCTGACAGTCAAGACCGATAGCAATCTTATGTGCAGAATCAGGAAGCTTAACCAGCATTTCAGGAATAACATATTCAGGAAGTACGGGAATACATTTTGCTCTGGGAGCAGTGTTGCCCTTAGATATTCTGTCAACGAGAGAGCTGATACTCTGCATATAAGAAATATCGTCTACATACTTTGCAGGCAGGAAGCACTGCATTGTATTGATATCTTTCTGTTTTACAAAAGCTCTTCCCTTTACATCAGGCAGCTTATACTGGGTTCTTCCAACAATGCTGAAAACATCAGCATTATCGTATAAGTACATTGCTATCTTATGCTTGAAATTATTGATAATACTGTACTTTACAACACCTGCACGGGAAGCTGTCAGTACTGTGTATATACCAAGACCTACACCATCGCGGCTAAGAGTAGAGATAAAGCCTTCATAATCAAGTCCTAATTCTTTTACAGCATCGTAGTTATCTATAAGAATAAGAATCATTGGTAACTTTTTATCTGCCATCTGATTATACATCTTAAAGTTAACCGCACCCTGACGGGCAAAGAGGCTCTTACGAAGCTTAATCTCTTCAAGAAGAATCGCTGTAAGCTTGTCTCTCTTCTCTGTATCATCAAGTGTCAGATAATCAGCAGTATGAGGAAGTTTCTTCAGGGCTACCAGAGCTGAATTACCATAATCCATGAGGTAAAAGTTCAAAAGCTCAGGTGAATTGGAACTTGCCATTGTCAAAGCAATATTAGTCAGAACAGTTGATTTACCATATCCTGAAGAAGCATAAACAGCTATATTTCCATCCTTAAAGAAATCATGGACATACACATCCTGTCTCTGCTCTTCCGGGATATCGACTAATCCTATCTGAACAGCAGGATTATATTCTTTGATCTGACCAACATCAGGAAGATCCAGGATATAAGATGATATAAGCATCTCCGGCAAAGAAGGAATCCAGGGCTTCGTAACTTCCTGCTTCTTAATCTTTGCAAACTGCTCCTTAAGGTACTGTACGGTAACATCAAGCTGAGTAAACTTGGTGTCATTACTCTCTGCTCCGGCACTAAGATCATCGTTTAAAAGTTCACCCTGTCCAATCTGATTGACTCTGTACACACGCGAATCAAAACCCTGTGCAACTTCTGAAGGTCTGTAAGGAGCACCACTCCATGCTGACTGGAAGAGTTCATATATCTCATTATTACCAACCTGAAGATAAGCTCGACCTGTCTGGACAATATGAGCGGCGTCCGGTGTTTTAAGAACGTCCTTACTGTCAGATTCATTCTGAACCTTAAGAGCGATTTTAAAATTGGAATTACTCCATATCTGATCATCAACTACACCACCAGGCTTTTGTGTAGCAAGAATAAGATGAACACCCAGACTTCTACCGATTCTTGCAATACTTACAAGCTCACTCATGAATTCAGGCTGATCCTTTTTAAGCTCAGCAAACTCATCCGATATGATAAACAGGTGCGGAAGCGGTTCTTCTACCTCATGAGCACGGAACATCCTGGTATACTGGTTTATGCTGTTAATGTTGTGGTCAAAAAAGATTCTCTGACGTCTGGATAATTCGGCCTTGATTGATGTCAGGGCACGTGCACTTTCACTACCGTCAAGATTGGTAATTGTACCAAGAAGATGCGGCAGATCAGCAAAGAGATTTGCCATTCCACCACCCTTGTAGTCAATAAGAAGGAAGCCTACTTCATAGGGGCTGAAATTAATGGCAAGTGACAGAATATAAGACTGTACAAGTTCAGATTTACCGGAACCTGTAGTACCTGCAATTAATCCATGAGGGCCGTGTGCCTTCTCATGAAGATTAAGTGAAACAACATCGTTCTCACCTCTTACACCAAGAGGTACAGAAAGAGTCTTATGGCAGCTGTTCTGCTCCCACAGCATTATTACGGGAAGCTCTTCAGGTGTCTTAATCTTATACATTTCAAAGAATGAAATGTTCTCAGGAATCTGAGACTTAACTCCCTTAAAGTGTTCAATCGGAGCTGTCATGCGGGCCAGGAGTTCAAAATCAATATTATCAGAATCATGGACTTTAATATCACGATTCTGAAGTTCACCGTAAAGAAGTCTGACCTTTGCAGTCTCAAAATCATTAATGATTACAGTTGTCTTTACGTTCTCAGGAACATTGCTCTCGAGATTGGAAAGATAGATAAGTCTGAATCCGAGATTAAGATCATTTCTTTGAAGGTATTCCATAAGTGCGTTATTAACAATCATTTTCTGATTATCAATAATGAAGACAAAATAAGGCAAAAACAGAGATTCCTTCTTCGATTCTTCAAGCTGCTCAAGCCGTGACTTCATTATCTGGGTAAGATGTCCGAACACCTGATCTCTGACATTCTCAGAATCAATTATCCCCGTTACGTTAATAGACTTGATTCTGCAGTGGGGATACCATCTCATCCAATCAAACTGATTTCTGCTTGTTTCATCAGTAACAACGACGAATTCGATATCGTGGTAGCTCTGGAAAAAGGCAAGCTGTGCAACTATTTCTCTAATAACAGAATACAGATGTCTGTTCTCACCTATAAGGGCAAGATGCGTCTGCAGCAGGCTTACTGTTACAGGCATATCGTTAAGTACAGAGTATGACTTGCAAAGAGCACGCATCTCATCAAGGAAAGGATCGTCGTTATCGTTAAGAGACTCACTGTTATACTTAACCGAATAGGAAGATTGTCTTGAAGCAGTACCAATATTTACAGTAAGGAAATCACCGTCAGTGCAGTTCCTTTCGTAAAGTCTGTTAGAGTTATCGTAAAGCATGCTGCTTATATCACTTGCAGTAAGATTCTGATACAGCAGAGCTTCTTTCTGCTTCTGATAAAGGCCGTCTAATTCCTTTCGCTTATCCAGAAGATAATTCTCATATCTTTTTACACGCTGTTCCTCTTTGGCCTTATTCTCTTTCTTTTCAGAGAAGTAATTTGTAATCGAAAAGCAGGTAGTAACAACAGAGGACAAAACCATGACATACATATATATACCACGGCCAAGTATTATTCCCACTGCAACCATAGCTACTACCATCACAAGAGGTGGCAGTATCGTCTTAAGAAGTCCGGTCTTTGAACCCTTATTTGCAGTAGGAGGATTACTAACGTTTACAATGTCTTCCGGTTCTCTTTTAATCTGTCTGGCAGTACGGGTATATCGCGGATATTCTTCCTGAAGAACTCTGGTATCAATATGAAGCTGAAGTCTACTTACATAATTTGAGCCAAATATTCTGATATAACTATCGTTCCATACAAGCTTCTGATGGCCAATAATAAGCTCATCGCCGTCAGACAGTTTAAGCTTTCCGTTATTAATCAGACTGCCGTTGGAGAACACTCTTCCGCTATATACGATCAGCGTCTTATCATCAATTACAGCATCTACACTGAAATCAGAAATAACAATATCAGCATCGAGATCAGATGAAACAGCTATATGATCCAGTCCTTCAACTATAAAAGCATCTGAGACATCGTCCAGTTCAAAACACTCGCAGTTGCTGCCATATTCCGTAGCCTTGGAACTGTCGCAGGGAACTTCAATATAACTGTCGCCTTTAATTATTATCTGAGATTTCATCAGTTACTTCCTCATCCAAGTTTTCCTGCTCCTGCGCTTCTTCTGCCGCATCTGTAGCTTCTGTCTCTTCTATAATTTCAGTTTCTCCTGCAGCATCGCTGTCATTAGCGCCTTCTTCAGCAGCAGTCTCTTCTGTCTCCTCTATCTCTTCTATTTCCTCTGAAGTCTCAGTGGATTCTTCTTCACTCTGCATCTGATTAAGCTGTTCTCCGAGACTACTTATTCTCTCATCGATAGAAGCAAGAAGGTTCACCTTCTCTTCACCGCTGATACTCATATTATTCTGCGTATAATCCCTGTAGCAGAGATAAGCATAATAAAGATGAGAGTTTGAATTAAGACGCTGGGCATCATCTATTGCTGCCTCATATTCCTGACGACCAATATGAATCCAGTAATGGAAGATATTCTCATCTGTTTTTGTTGTTATAAGATTAAGCTCATTCTGCTTCTC
>JAKSRK010000113.1 GCA_024403655.1 Saccharofermentans sp.
ACAACAGCAAGATGTTCAACGGTACAGTTGAGAAGGAAGTTCGTTCTCTTATGAACGTGCCTTTCGTAACAGGTGATGCAGATAAGGACGCAGCTGTTGTAGCAGCTACAAAGGCAGCTGGTTTTGATAACCTTAAGGGCCACAAGAGTGTTGGCGGTCTTCGTGCTTCCATCTACAACGCAATGCCTATCGAGGGTGTTAAGGCTCTCGTAGATTTCCTTAAGAAGTATGAGGAGGAGAACGCATAATGTTTAAGGTAAGTTGTCTTAATCCCATCGCTAAGTGCGGTACAGATCTTCTCGGCGATAATTACGCCATGACAGAGAACGTTAACGAGGCTGATGCAATCCTCGTTAGATCTGCAGCAATGCACGACATGGAGCTCGCTCCCAACACTGTAGCAGTAGCACGTGCAGGTGCAGGCGTTAACAACATCCCCCTCGACAAGTTCGCTGAGCAGGGTGTTGTAGTTTTCAATACTCCCGGTGCTAACGCTAACGGCGTTAAGGAACTCGTAATCGCTGCTATGCTTTACGGTTCACGTGATATCATGGGCGCAGCCCAGTGGTGCCAGGACAATACAGCAGATGAGAATATCGCAAAGTCTGCTGAGAAGGCTAAGAAGGCTTTCGCTGGTAAGGAGATCAAGGGCAAGAAGCTTGGTGTTATCGGTCTTGGTGCTATCGGTGCCATGATTGCAAACGCAGCTGTATCCCTTGGCATGGAAGTTTACGGTTACGATCCTTATGTTTCCGTAGAAGCTGCATGGAAGATCTCCCGTGACGTTAAGCACATCACTAACGTTAACGATATCTACACAGACTGTGACATCATCACTATCCACGTTCCCCTTCTTGATTCTACTAAGGGTATGGTAGATGCAGAGGCTATCTCCAAGATGAAGGATGGCGTTATGTTTCTTAACTTCGCACGTGACATTCTCGTTGACGAGGCTGCAATGGTTAAGGCTGCTGAGGAAGGCCACGTTGGCAAGTACATCACAGACTTCCCCAACCCTACAGTAGTTGGTAAGAAGAACGTAATCGTTACACCTCACATCGGTGCTTCTACAGAAGAGTCTGAAGACAACTGTGCAATCATGGCAGTTAAGCAGATTCGTGAGTTCATCGAGAACGGTAACGTAATCAATTCCGTTAACTATCCCAGATGCGACGCTGGTCTTTGCCAGTACGAGTCACGTGTTACTGTTTGCCACAAGAACATCCCTAACATGCTTACTCAGTTCACAGGCCTCTTCGCAAAGCTTTCTCTTAACGTTCCTGAGATGGTAAGTAAGTCCAGAGGCGACTTCGCTTACACAATCATCGACATCGACGGTAAGGCAGATCAGTCCATGGTTGATGAGATCTCCAAGATCGACGGTGTTCTTCGTGTAAGAATCGTTAAGTAATAAGTAGTTACAACTTAAGATTACAAATCCCCCGCGACCTTCAAGGTTACGGGGGATTTTAACATTGTTACTCGGATTAATAAGACTTACTTTATGTCCTTCAAGTCCTTCTTCTGCATAACTACGAGAAGATTCGTTGACTCAGTTAAGGGACAGTGAGGATCTGCGAAGTCCCACTTATTGCTCTTATTGCTCTTCATGGCAACTACGTTGATATTGTTTTCCTTACGGATATCAAGCTCTGCAAGGCTCTTACTAAGCCACTTCTTCTTAGGCTTAATCTCAACCATGCAAAGGTTGCCGTCAACGTCAAAGTAGTCAAGAACTGAAGCTGAGGATAAGATTCTTGCAGATCTTTGTCCGTTCTCGTTCTCAGGGTCAATAACCTTATCTACGCCTACCTTGTGAAGGATGGAAGCCATTCTCTTGGAACCGGACTTAGCCACAACGAAAGGCACCCCCTGCTCCTTTGCAATAGATACGGAAAGGATGCTCGCCGTAAGATTAGAACCCATCGCCGTGCAAACGATATCCATATTGCCAAGGCCCAATTCCTTAACATCGTCTTCGTCCTCAAGATTAGCGCATACCGCTACCGTGGACTTAGCCGCAAAGTCATCGATAAGATTCTGATTGCAATCTACTACCATAACGTCTGCGCCGAGATTATACATGCTCTCCGCGAGACTTCTTCCGTACTTTCCAAGTCCTAATACTGCAATTGAAATGCTCATATTCTTATTCTCCTTATCCTACATAGAATTTGCCTTCGGCATATTCGACTCTGTCTTTACCTGATTTCTTACCTGAGAAGAAAAGTACCAGTGATATGGGACCGATTCTTCCGAGATACATCGTACCAATTATTATCAGTCTTCCGAACACATTAAGCGTGGGAGTTACGGCCCTGGACAGACCTACGGTAGCAACCGCGCTTATTGCTTCGAAGAGTGCATCTTCCATATTGAGATTGTTTGTCAGAAGAAGGAACATCGTAGCAATAAAGGCAACGCCAAAGCTTACTGTGATGATAGCCGCAGACTTACGCATAAGTTCCTCGGTAATTCTGCTTTTAAATACGATAGCTTCCTTCTTACCCTTCATGAATACGATGACATTCATTATTACTACAAACATCGTGAGGGTCTTAACACCACCTGCAGTACCGATCGGAGATCCTCCGATAAACATGAGGAAATATCCGATGAGAACGGATACCGGTGAGAGCTGATCTTGAGGGACAGCTGCGAATCCTGCTGTTCTGTATGTTACAGACTGGAAGATACTGTTAACGATCTTATCCTTAAGACTCATGTCTGCTATCGTACCGGGATTAGCATACTCGGCGGGGAATACTACAATAGCTCCCAAAGCTATCAGAACGAACGTAAGAAGCAGGACGAGCTTTGTATGAATACCGAATCTCTTTACAATCTGAGAGGGCTTATACTGCTTCCTGATGCCTTCCTTGATGTTCGAAGATATATCAAACCATACGACATAGCCGAGACCACCCATTACAATAAGGAACATTGTCGTGCAGAGGATGCCCGTATCCTGATTGAAGCTGATAAGAGAATCAGGTCCCAGGATGTCTATGCCGGCGTTACAGAAAGCTGATATCGATGTAAATACCGAATACCATATACCGTTTACAACACCGTAGCGGGGTATGAACTCAAAAGAATAAAGAAGAGCTCCAATGCCTTCTACTATAAATGTCCACTTAAATACCTTAATCAGGAAGGACAGGATACCGTGTCCGAGGTCAAGATTCATGGCATCGATAAGAAGCTTTCTGTCCTGAAGAGAGAACTTCCTTCTGCTTATAAGAATGACCATGGAGGTGAAGGAAATAATACCAAGACCTCCGAGCTGAATCAGAATGAGGATAATTATCTTACCGGTCAAAGACCAGTATGCGTATGTATCCTGAACAACAAGACCCGTAACACATGTAGATGTGGTAGCGGTAAATAAAGCTGTGACAAAATCTGTCCACTCTCCCGAAGCGGAAGAAAAAGGCATCATAAGAAGGATCGTACCCACAATTATGACAAATAAAAAGCTCAAAGGAACGACATTGGTGGGAGCGAGCCTGATTCTGCCTTCCTCATAAGTCTGCTTTCTTCCGGTTATAAAATCTCCTAATCTCTCCATATATCCCTTCACGAACCATAAAACATTTATACTATTCTACTAATATAACTATTAACAGAAGATAAGTCCATTGAACAACTTACGAGTTCTTGGGCTTTGTAAGCATATTCTTTATGCGTTTATCCAAAAGGCCCATCAGGTAAGCGAGCGGAACAGATACCGCGAAGACAACTATGACATAAAGGAAGTTATTCTTTATGGCTGTCTTGGACATCGCTCTCTCGACAATTATATAGGGGCCGAAGATCTCAACGAATAATCCGTGGATAAGATAAAGCTCCAGAGTTATGGTTCCGAGGAAGCGGTTCACCGGATTGCCGATTCTGACCTTGAGGCTTACCGTCATGGCAAGAAGAGCTACGGACAAAGAAGATATAAGCTGACCGAAGATCTGCCAGTTGGCTACCTGAACCTCGTTCATCTGAAGGTTATAGTTCTGAACAATTCCCCACATATTGTAGCCGACCTGATAGCCGAGATAGGTAACTACAGCAAAGAGAATCAGCCACAGAACATAGAGCTTTTTAAAAAGCCATACAAAGCCCTTCTCGAACTTGGCAACCAGGATTCCGACAAGGAACATCTGGGAAGTGTTATACCACCAGGTTCCGCGCCCTGTACGAAGACACCAGAAAACCCACGCGAAGGAGCCGACAGCAACTATAAGAATTCCGAACCAGTCCTTCTTAATGAATCTGAATCCGAGCCAGAACGCGAGATAGAGTACCAAAATAAAGTAGACGTACCAGGCATAAGGATGTCTGTCGAGTATATCTTTCTGATGCACCTTATAGATCTTGGCAAGAATAAGGAATGCCGCATATGTAACAGCAAAAGGAATAAGAATGGGGATATATCTCTTGGCAAAATACTTATCGAAGGAATGAACGTTATTCTTAGCACTCTTATACATTCCATAGCCTGAATAAAAGAGGAATATTGCGACAAGAAGATGGCCGATAAGAATATATTTCTCAAGACCGGGTCTTATATAGTACTGAGGAAGCCAGAAGGCCGATCTATGCTCCGCACAGTGATGAAGTACTATTCCGAATGCACAGAATCCCAATATTGCCTTGGTCTGATTAAAGGACATTGCGTCCTCATTCCACTTCTTAAGTCCGCATACCTTTGCACCTACAAGAAGGACAGCAAACCAGATTATCAGCCAGATTAAATTACTGTATTTGATAAGAAAATCCATATGTCACCCCGTAGAAAAACTATATCAAGTATACACATAAGAA
>JAKSRK010000114.1 GCA_024403655.1 Saccharofermentans sp.
CAAAATTTTCAACCGTCATATTAGGTTGTTCCACTAAAAGTCCACTCTGATAACAACCGATACCTGCCTTGACGCAAAGACCAGTCTTACCATGAATGCAATGTCCCATAACACCCACATCAATAAGATGAGGAAATGAAGCCATGAACGGATCAACGCCGGTATCTTTTCCGGTTTCATCAAGAATGCCTGTTCTTGCATAAGCTCCAGTATTAGTATCAAAAGCAGACATAAAATGGTATTTTGTATCCTTAATCACATATCGCATTCGAAACCTTAATCAATATAAAAATGAATCAAAAATAAAAATGTACACATCTAGTAGTTACTTTGCCGTTCGTCATATTTATTGTTGTATCAATGCGAGCATTCACCCCGGCTGTTCCGTGTTCGAAATATCGATCAATCAATTCATCGGATATTTTACCGTTAAGTGCTTTTTTGACTTCATCTTTATTTTTGGGGTCAAGACTGCGACCTGCCATTTTGTCAAAAAAGAGCTCAACCGAATCATGAGCAAATTCCCCCCAGCCATAAAAGCCTTCTGTGATGATGGCTTTCTTTATTCTACTTAAATCCCTAAATCTATCCATCAGAGCACAAAATTTTTCCAACTCTGATTTTATATCGGCTGCCAAATAATAAGCATCGCTTTCAGGTCCTACTCTATCAAGAGCCTCCATAAGACTTGTATACGCATCGCCAGATACATCAATTTTTTCAAATTCATCATAATTCAATGGACTAAAATCAACTTCTTTTATAATAAGGGCCTTAAGTTCTTCAGTAGATGTGACATTCTTGATTTTCTCTACGACATCATCACGTTCGGAGCGAAGTAAAATCTCAGCATCTTCAAGAAAAGGCTTATAATCCAATTTAAACTTCCTAGAAGACGTCACAACTTCAAAGCTTACACAATAACTGCTAGAACTTGAGTTAGTAACAAAATCGGTTCGTATTTTCATAACTATTTCTCCTATAGAAACCCACATTAATCGTCTTAGCACTTATTCAATCTTGGTTCAGAAAGTTCAGTATGAATACCAAGACTGAATGTATCATCTCTTTAAATGCAATACTATCGCCTGTGATTATGAAGCATTTCCAATTACCCTTATCATCGTGGGTATACAACCTAAGAATAACAAGAATAAATGGCTATACAGTTAAACGAAGATTAACGTAATATAAACAGACGTCAAAGGAAACCATTACAATTAATCAGCACAAAAAACTGCTCACTCTAAACAACTTCTAAGGTAATCAGCAAGAGGCTTATCTGTGCAATAGACGTAACACCCCTTCATACCTCTTGTCATAAGAGTTCTGTAAGTGTTTTTAATAATCAAATCTGCCTCTGATAATGCCTTTTCAGGATTGGATTTATATAATCCCTTAATTCCCTTAAGTGACTGATCTGTTTTTGCTCTCTTTGTAAAATCTGTAACAACATGACCGTTCTCATAACGCATATCATCACCAATTATTACTCCTGCATAGTCAAATTCAAGTCCCTGAGAAGTGTGAATACAACCAATCTCTTCTACAGAATTCTCATCGATAGCAAATGTAGAAGTATTACCAAGATTCCAACTCATCTCAAAGTCTCCAATCTTGATATCGTGATAGTTCGTATTATTCTGTTCAGCTTTTAACCATTCCCAGCAATAACCCGCAAGAATACGTGAGCGATTATTTGTTTTATTACGCTCGATGATTAGATTCTTCATCTCCATAGGAGAATCAACAATCTTTATGTCGTAATCTATTTCTCGCATATCTGTATTGGCGGTTTTTCTTATCTCAAAAACATCATCAATCCATGCAAGATATCCATCAGAACCGTTACATCTGAACTGCGACATCAGTTCCATATCGATTACTTCAGACCCAAGCGACTCAGCCCACTTTTTTATCTCACCTACTGTACCTATGTCATTAAGGGTTACACGCTGACTTTCATCAATAAAAAACACTGAACAAAGAGAAGCGTTAATGATTTCCTTAATCTGATTCTCACCAAGATTTTGGAACATACCTGACTTAGCATTAAGTCTGTGTGCCTCATCACATAGAATGGTGTCTATAAGATTGGAATCAGTGTCATAGTAAGAACCTGATCCTTTAAACATATTTTTTACTGTGCTCTTCTTATGGCCTATGAGCTTCTGAGCATATACATTACGCGGAGCACTATTCTTAGACGTATACTGAACAAACTGTCCTTCCTCAGTAAGCTTGGCAAGAATATTAATTGCTACAACAGTCTTTCCTGTTCCGGGTCCACCCTGAACAATTATCGTACGCTTCTTATGGTCATCCATGCACTTTCTGGATGTATAAAGTATCTCTTCGTACACCACTTTTTGATCATCGAGCATTATAAACTCCTGATTGCCCTCAATCATGCCTTTAACTGAATCTTGAAGACTCTTGGATGGTCTGATCTTACCATTATCAATATCGTAGAGGAGTTCTCTGTTATCGCCTATCTTAACAACTTTTTTGATGTACTCTCTTAGCTTTAAAACTTCTCCCCTAGCAAAGATAGGCGCATCATCTACATACTCTTTATACTGATTTTGCTCAAGCTTCTCAGGAATACTTTTACGATAGTTATGAAGATAACAACAAGGATGCAACATAATACTATTCTGCTGCACACTTTGGTTATAGTCAGTAATCATGGAAGCATATGACCAAGCCTGATAAGAAGGATGAACTACCTTACGAAGTGCACCGCCGGTAAATGTCTCAACCAAAGCATCCTGACCTTCAATAACATTAACTTTATCCCACTGCTTGAGTTCAATGATAATTACATTAGGATCTCTCTTTTCATCATAGCCGGAGATAATAAAATCGACTCGCTTAGATGTCTGAGGAATATTATATTCAATAGCAATTCCTGCATCACCTGGGATATCAGAATCGTTAAGAACTTTATACATATACTCGAGCGAATTCTCCCAAGAACGGAACTCACTCTGTACGCTCTTACGATGCATTTTCTCATAAATATTTCGTTCAATCTCAGCTGCAATAGAATCCTCTTCCACCGCAGATAAAAAGTCTGTTTTTAGTCCTGAATAAACAATCATGATAGTTCCCCTAAAGATATTTCACTATAAATTATATGATTAAGATAAATTGATAGCATGAACATTTGGAAAATTCTTTTCTTGTGTTATATCGTCGACTTAATCGGAACCAAAATATAAACACTTCAACATATTACAGTCATCCATACCATAAATCCTTAAAATACTGATATGGTTCATGTAGTTATTGCTACTCGTTGTAGAAAAGTAAAGCACCCCCTGTAATACAGGAAGTGCCTTCCACTTGATTGTTCAATCACGTTTTTGTGTACTATCAAATATAATCATCACAGGATACAAGCAAATCAATCTTCTTCCACTGAGTTTCCTCGTCGATGCAGTTACCTTCTTCTACTGAGGCAAAGCCACACTGAGGAGAAAGCGCTATGTTGTCTCCAACTACTTTCTTGGCTTCTTCGTATCTGTCCTTGATGAAGTCGTGGTCTTCAAGGACAGGATTCTTTGTTGAGATGAGACCTGCTACAAAAGTCTTACCTGTACCCTTAAGAATTGCCCAAGGTTCAAATGAGCCGGAACGTTCGTCGTCGTACTCTACAAAGTAACCATCGTAAGGGATCTGAGCGATTACGGGAGCTACTGAATCGTAAAGGCCTGCAAAGAGAGGATGTCCCTTGAAGTTTCCTTTGCAGAAATGATTTGCGATAGTTAAGTCTTCCGGCTTGTTCTCAAGTGCCTTTGTAGAGACTTTGCGGAACCACTCAAGAATTTCTGCCTTATCGTATCCTAATGAAGCTACTTTCTTAAGGAAGTTCTCATCTATCATGTAAGTCCAGGAAGTATCGTCTATCTGAAGGTAACGGCATCCGTGATTGTAAAGATCTTTAATAGCCGCCTGATATGCTATTCCGATGTCTTCTATGAGAAGATTGATATTAGTTCCGTAGTAAGGGATTTCCTTTTTACCAAGCTGGAGATAGTTATCTACAAGGATCATGTTAGGACCCGAAATACACTTCTTGGCAACAATACCCGGGTACTTCTTTACTTCTTCCGTTAAGAAGTCGTATGCTTCAATCTCTGCATGAGAACGATTAGGATCGTAAGAGATCTTACCTGCTATATAGCCAAGCTCAATGTGGTTAACTACGCCGTTACGCTCTCTGTCGAGATGCTCTGTTGTAAATCCGTCGAATTCTTTAAGCCAGTCAAGATGCCACCATCTTCTTCTGAACTCACCGTCAGTTACATACTTAAGACCATGCTCTACTTCCTTCTTAACGAGCTTACTTATCTCAGCATTCTCTACCTTACGTAACTCTTCAAGTGCAATCTGCCCTGCTGCAAACTTTGCTCTTGCTTCCTTAATGGGTGCCGGTCTTAAGAAAGAACCTACAATATCGTATCTGATGTCTAACATGTTTATACCTCCACATTTCTTTGCGTGTTTCTTATATGGAGGTATTGTAGCAACAGAAAGCAGTTATGAAAACTACACGTTTCCTTTCGCT
>JAKSRK010000115.1 GCA_024403655.1 Saccharofermentans sp.
TTCTTAACGAGACGATAAGCGATATAGTACATGATCGCGAATCCGTGACCGATAATGGACTTAAGCTCTTTCTCAAGTCTGGCCTTAACTACTTCGTTAAGAACTCCGTTATGTCTGTAGAGCCTGTTGGCTCTTGTAAATGCGATATCTCTAACGTCTGCTGCAGCTCTCGAGATAATGGGAGGATAAGTGCCGTCAGGGAAAGGCTTTATGCCGTATTCAATCATGTCGGCAATCTTATTTGTATTGGCAACTACTACCTCAAAGGCCTTCTCTTCTCCAAGATAAGAGAATTCAGAGAGCATCTCATCCGTCGATCTGAAGTAGAGATCACTTTGCATCTCCGCGTCGTCAAATCCCATGTTCATGAGAAGATACTTACGATACATGCCGTCTTCCGGATTAAGGAAATGAGAGTCAGTCGTGGCGACACAGGGCATATCGAAGATATCAGCGACCTCTACAAGAATCTCATTTACGATTCTTATATCGTCCGCATTAAGAGGCACGTTGCCTGTATCGGACTTGGCGGGATCCTGTCTTGTCATGAACATGTTGTTGCACAAAGGCTGTATCTCGACATACTCGTAAAGGCTCATTATGTCGTTGAACGCCTCGTCAGTCTTAAGTGCCTCTATGGTCTTTACCCTGTCCTTGCCGCAGCTCTTGTACATAGTCATTACGGCATGGTAAATCTCACCTGCTTCGCAGGCACCGCCTACGATAATCGAGGACTTAAAGTACTTAAGAAGACTCTTGGGAGTACGGGGTCTCTTGTAGAAGTAATGTACATTAGACTCTGATATCAGTCTGTACATGTTATAAAGACCCATATTATTACGCACAAGGAAAATAATATGGTAAGTCTTGGTCTCCTTAGACTTAATTCTATCCGCACTAAGGTGTCCGGCATCACTGTTAAGCTTGGTCGGATCAGCCGTAGCCTTGTCTCTTATATAGCCGATAATAAGGTTTGCATTAATTCTGCAGGAATCGATAAGCTCGTTACCTGTAAGAGCCACATCACCGTAAAGATCCTTGCAGGCAGCCTCTTCATCAAGATAGCAATTATCCTTATAGACATGCTTTAAGATATCTTCCGAAGAGATAGCGGGCATGAGGTACTTATGTCTGTAGTAGACATGGTCTTCTATGTTAATTCCGTATCCTGCTCTTCTTATAAATGCAAGCGCATTAAAGATATCGGGACCTGCGATATAGGAGTCGCCGATAAACTCAAGAAGCTCTCCCACTCTGTAATATGAATCACAGGGGTCTCCCTCACCTTTATAGATAATGTCTTCAACTTCGGCATAGAAGTCGGCAACATGCTCATACTCGAGTTCATCCGGTACGAACTCGATATCGTCGTCAGCATAATTCGGACTTAAAGGCAAATCTTCGTTTAGTACATGAGACTCGTCTTCATGTACGGGCGCACTCTTGGAGCCGATATTCTCATCTCGAAGTTCCTCGGGAATCTCCTCTGGCTCCCACAAAGTTCTGTCGATATCCTTTGTAGAGAAAGCCATAGCATCCTCATCGGATTCTCCCTCCATAGGAATTCTTACCGCCTTATAGCCCTTAAGTCTGTACTTACTTGCTGCAATATGAGTTATTCTGTCGCTGCAGGAATCAGGGCCTGTTGTAGTAATGGCAACAGATACAATGGTACCTACATGACGTCTCTCTTCCTCTTCGTAAGGCAGATTGTAAAAAATCGTAGGGCCGTCATCTGCAAGGTAACCCTCGCAGCCAAGGATCGCCTTGAACTTCTCTTCACTGTCACCGACCTTAAGCTTCTTAGCCGTGTTATATACTTCAGGGAATGCCTGTACTACACCGTGGTCGGTTATGGCACATGCCTTATGTCCAAAGGATGCAGCAAGCTTCATGATATCGCCGGGGTTGGATACGGCGTCCTTCTCACTCATCTTGGAGTGAACATGAAGCTCAACTCTCTTCATGTCAGCATAATCCTGACGAGAAGGCGGCTTGGCAGCTTCAAAGATACCCTGTACCTTTAAGTTGAACTCGCCTCTGTTATACTGCGGCTCTCCCTGGAAGCCCGCCCATGCACCCTTGGCAAACTTCTTCTCGAATTCATCTGCTTCCTGGGGCTTAACGAACATAATTCCCGCGATACCGCCGGTCTTGTCGATAATATTGAACTTGGCAATAACAACAGTACCCGACTTACTGAGCTTCAATTCATCAGTAAGTGTGAGTTTGCCCACTACATTTACAAGCTTCTCATCGGCTGTTACATCCTTTATGTCAAAGAGCTCAACACCCTTGGTTACCTTACCGAAGATAGACTCGGCATTACGCTTGATAAAGTCTCTCGAAGTACCCTTGTCATTGCTCTTATTAATCTTCTGCTGTTCCTTGGCCTTATATGCCCAGGAATTCTTATCAACAGTCTCTTCGCTTTTGCTCTTCTCAGCTTCCTGCTCTTCCTGCTTCTTGGTCATCTCCTGAGCCTGAGCCATAATCTCGGGCGGAATATAAGGCATATAAGGTTCTGACGGCGGAGGCGGTGTAGGAATATTGTCTGCTTCTTCCGACCAGTCGACTTCATTTACAGACCAGTTATCGGAAGCTGCTTCTTCCGTTAATACGGTATAAGAGCCTTCAAGTTCCACATTAAGAACCGTCTCAGCAAAATTCAAAACAGAGCTTTCAATCTTACGCTTTACAGGATCATCAACAAACATGTCAAATAAGGCATCAAGAGACACCTTAAGCTTATGCTCGTCATCTACTTCGAATTTGCACTTATCCGCATAGCATAAATCCCTGTTACTTCCTGAAAGGAGATAAATAATATAAGGGTTAAGATTACTGATATAAGAAGCAATATTCTCCCTGTTGGAAGAAGTAAATAACAGCTTAAGATCGCAGTCTGTCTGCTTCTTAATCTCGTTAGAAAACGCAACAAGAGAATTGTCCTCTTCGGGAAGTCCGGACAGCACAAGGCGAAGGACATTCTTATCCTTAAAAAGATCGATTTTTTGGACCGTAATATCCTCAAGTCCGCGAATCTTATCCGCAGACATATCAAGCATTGAAGCTATTCTTCTCATTAGTTTTACTTACTCTCTTCCCCAAGCATTTTTACTTCGTTGACGAATTCTTCGACGGCAGACTCAGCCTTAAGCTTTCTTACTGTCTGCCCCTTCTTAAAGAGAATGAATTCTCCCTTACCGCCTGCAAGTCCGATATCTGCTTCTCTTGCTTCTCCGGGGCCGTTAACGACACAGCCCATGACTGCTACTTTAAGGTCATAAGGAAGGTTACAGATACGTCTTTCTATCTCTGATGCAAGTTCGATAAGAGGAACTTCGGTTCTTCCGCATGTAGGACAGGATACGAATGTTATTCCGCCCTTACGAAGGTCTAATGCCTTCAAAATACTTATTCCTGCATATACTTCATCTACCGGATCGCCCGTAAGAGATACACGGATGGTGTCACCTATTCCCTGTGAAAGAAGAGCACCTATTCCTACAGCCGACTTAATCATGCCTTCTCTGGGAGTTCCAGCTTCCGTTACGCCTACATGCAAAGGATAATTACATCTCTTGGCAAGCTCCGTATAAGTATCTATGGTGAGCTTCGGACTACTGGACTTGATGCTTATAACAATGTCATCAAAATCAACATCCTCAAGAAGCTTTACCGCATCAAGGGCACTTCTGGTCATATTCTCGGCACAAACTCCGCCGTATTCTTCAACAAGCTTACGGTCAAGAGATCCGGAATTAACACCCACTCTTATGGGAAGTCCTCTTTCCTTACATATATCAGCGACCATCTTAAGCTTCTCGGGGCCTCCGATATTACCGGGATTAATTCTTATCTTGGCAGCTCCGTTCCTGGCAGCTTCAATTGCCAGGCGGTAATCAAAATGAATATCCGCTACAACAGGAATAGGTGATCTTCTGCAAATCTCCTTAAGTGCAGCTGCGGCTTCCATATCAGGTACGGCAACTCTGGTTATGTCACAGCCTGCTTCCTTCAGCTTTAATATCTGCTCAAGTGTTGCCTCCACATCGCCTGTCTTTGTGTTATTCATAGACTGAACTCTGACGGGATTACCGCCGCCGATAAGTACAGGACCTACAGATACTACTTTTGTCATCTTGATTGCTGCCTCCGATTATTTCTTGTACTGAATAGTCTATCACTTAACCTGTCCGATTGATGTTACAGTTTTTCCCCATCAAAAAAGCGGGACCGGAAAAACCGATCCCGCCTTAGTAGAATTCAACTGTATTTATCAGTAAAGGTCTACAGAACCTGTTACGTCACCGTTGATAACATAGTAAGCCTTGTTCTCAGATGACTTAACATAAATCTCAAGAGACTTGATGTTCTCCTTATAAGCCTTGTTAACCTTCTTAACGATATCTGTATAAGAGATGCTCTGATCAGCCTGGTTCTGGATGATGAACTTCTTGGGCTCAACAACCTTAGC
>JAKSRK010000116.1 GCA_024403655.1 Saccharofermentans sp.
TGAGGATACCCTGAGCAGCCTTCATACCTGTGATATCTTCAGGAGATGTCTCAAGTCTTACGAGAATAACCTTCTCGCCTCTCTCAGCCCACTCTACAGCGTCATCAGCTGTGAATACAACCTTACCGCAAGCAGCTCCGGGAGAAGCACCAAGACCCTTACCTGCAGCCTTTGCAGCCTTAAGAGCAGCAAGGTCAAACTGAGGGTGAAGGAGTGTGTCGAGGTTACGAGGGTCGATCATTGCAACAGCCTCAGCCTCTGTCTTGTGTCCTTCCTTAACGAGGTCAACAGCAATCTGAAGAGCAGCCTGAGCTGTTCTCTTACCATTACGGCACTGAAGCATGTAAAGCTTCTTGTTCTCTACTGTGAACTCCATGTCCTGCATGTCGTGGTAGTGATTCTCAAGAATGTCACATACCTTAATGAACTCAGCATAAGCATCAGGGAATTCTTCTTCCATCTGAGCGATAGGCATAGGTGTACGAACACCTGCAACAACGTCCTCACCCTGAGCATTGATAAGGAACTCACCCATGAGCTTGTTCTCACCTGTACCGGGATCACGAGTGAATGCAACACCTGTACCAGACTCATTATTAAGGTTACCGAATACCATAGGCATTACGTTAACTGCAGTACCCCATGAATAAGGGATATCGTTGTCTCTTCTATATACGTTTGCACGAGGGTTATCCCATGACTTAAATACAGCCTCGATAGCGAGCTTAAGCTGAACAACGGGATCAGAAGGGAAATCCTCACCAATCTGATTCTTATACTCAGCCTTGAACTGCTCTGCAAGAGTCTTAAGATCAGCTGCTGTAAGCTCTACGTCGAACTCAACACCCTTCTCTTCCTTCATCTTGTCGATAAGCTGCTCAAAATACTTCTTACCAACTTCCATAACTACGTCAGAGAACATCTGAATGAAACGTCTGTAAGAGTCATATACAAAACGCTCAAAAGCAGGATCCGGGTTGCCGGCAATCATAGCTGCTACTACTTCATCGTTAAGACCGAGGTTGAGGATTGTATCCATCATACCGGGCATTGAAGCTCTTGCGCCTGAACGAACGGAAACAAGGAGCGGATTCTTAAGGTCTCCGAACTTCTTGCCGTTGATCTTCTCCATCTCATCAACGCCGGCCATTGCCTGTGCCATAATCTCATCGTTAATCTTACGGCCATCCTCATAATACTTTGTACAAGCCTCAGTTGAAATTGTGAAGCCCTGTGGAACCGGAAGTCCAATCTTAGTCATCTCAGCGAGGTTAGCTCCCTTACCGCCAAGAAGCTCACGCATGCTACCGTTACCTTCGGTAAACATATAAACGTACTTTGTCATCGGTTAATCCCCTTTCGATTTCGATATGATTTTCATTTCATCAAGTTTGTTTATTATAAAGAAATATCGAGGTGATTACCATTACCAAATCCATAATTAACAAACAATTTTAATTCATTAAAGGCATTTTCTTACTGATTTATGATATTTTTCTTCAAAATGGTCAAAATACGTCTGAATCGCCCCCAAAAAGTAAACTGCTCAGATGTTCTTAACGAACTCTTCAAGAAGACTCGCTTTTGCTTCAAAACCCAGCTTGCCGAGAGTCATATCCAGAGCCCCGAAGGTCTCCTTCATATTTTCTACAGAAGCGTTATTACCCATGTGACCTATACGAATTATCTTCCCCGCAAATACATCAAATGAGCCCGCGATCATAATATTGTGATCCTGCCTCATAGTCTCAAGTATTGCTTCTGCCGTAAGAGCAGCAGGCACTTCAAATACGCTTACGGTATTAGAGTAGCCGCTGTTTGCATAAAGCTTCAGGCCGGCCGCAGTGATAGCCTTTCGAGATGCTGCAGCAATCTTAGCGTGTCTTGTGAGAATCTCGCTGTCGTTTTCTATATTTTCGATAGCAGCACTAAGTCCCTTTATATCGCTTATCGGCATCGTGTAAGGAAACCACTTCTCTTCGTAGTAATTGAAGAAGACCTTAAGGTTCGCATAGAAAGAACGAATCGGAGTACGGCGATTATTAATAGCCGCCTTCGCGTCTTCCGACAGCACGCATATTGTAAGTCCGGGAGGAGCCGAAATAACCTTCTGTGAACCGCCGCAGAGAATATCTATATACGTAGCATCAAGCTCTTCTCCGAACATAGTCGACACAGCGTCAACTACGGTAAGTATTCCGTAGCTTTTAAGAAGCTTTGTAATAGCAGCAACATCGTTAAGCATTCCGCTCGGCGTATCGCCGTGAACCACAGTCGCATACTTAAAGCCGCTGTCCTTAGAGAGGAACTCAGCCAAAGCTTCAAGGTCTATCGTCTCGCGGTAATCTCCCGTAAAAAGCACCGGCTCGCCGCCATACATTTTTACAAAATCCTGAAAGCCTTTACCAAAGACTCCGTTGTCTATAACAAGGACGCGGTCCCCTTCTTCCGTCAGTGACGCACACGCTGCCTCAAGACCGAGGATACCTTCTCCTCCTAGAATCAAAGTCTCTGCCTCAGTATTAAGAAGCGTACTTATCTTCTCGCAGAGCTTCTTATAATCCTCAACGAAAGTCTCATCTAAGTCGGGATTGGTACAGGGAATGCTCCTTGCTTCCAATACGTTTTTTGCTACCTGTGTCGGGCCCGGTGTCATAATCTTATACATTTTTAATACCTACTCTCTTTGCTGCTGCCTCCAGCGGCTTAATTGCAATAAGTACCAGTACCGAAGCCAAACCAATCTGGATAATATTTCCGGGAACTGACTGCAAGGGTACTATCGCATTACCATATATAATCCACTCTGCAATGTAGTAACCGACCAGCTTAATAGCAAGTGCCACTACAAGAGAGAATGCATACCAGTATATCTTTCTCTTCTTTTCGGTGATTGCACCGACTGCAAATCCCATAAGTCCTACAATTACAAAAGTAAAAGGAGCCCACATTACCCAGCCGGAGATCAGATCAAAAAGGCCCATTCCGACTGCACCCGCGATGGCACCCGCTTTTTTGCCCAGGATAATCGCGCATATGAAAAGAGGAACATTGCCAAGATGAATAAGTCCTCCGTTGCCAAACGGCCACTTAACATTCACAAGCATGGTGAATACAAATACCAGAGCTGTAAAGACAGCAATATATGCGATTGATTCTATTCTCTTACGATTCGTTGTTGTACTCATAAATAAATCCTTCCGTCAATTTAAACCTACGGAAGGATTGTAAAGCCCGTCTGGTCATCTGAAAATATCCAAATCAGAAGAATTATATAAGACCAGATTAGCTGACAGACAGCAGATGCAAGGATAAAATCCCACAAACAAACGGCGCCCTTAATGCAAAGGACGCCGTCTCAATAAATGTCGTTAATTAAACTGACTAATCAATCAGAAA
This sequence comes from Saccharofermentans sp., assembly GCA_024403655.1. Taxonomy (GTDB): domain Bacteria; phylum Bacillota; class Clostridia; order Saccharofermentanales; family Saccharofermentanaceae; genus Saccharofermentans. The sequence continues at coordinate 3,400 of JAKSRK010000116.1, forward strand.
TCGAACTTACCGGCAAAGAACTCTTCGAGCTTGTCGATAGGGAATCTGATATTTCCGGGCTCGTACTCGATGTTTGCCATTGTGTCACGCTCTCTGATAGTAACGCAGTTATCGTTCTCGGAATCGAAGTCGTAAACTACGCAGTAAGGTGTTCCGATCTCATCCTGTCTTCTGTATCTCTTACCGATAGACTGTCTGTCGTCGAAGTCACACATGTAATTCTTGGAAAGCTTATCGTAGATTGCACCGGCCTTCTCAGACAACTTTGCAGAGAGAGGAAGGATACCAATCTTGATAGGAGCAAGATAAGGATGGAATCTCATAACTGTTCTTACATCACCGCCCTCAAGCTCTTCCTCGTCATAAGCTGCGCAAAGGAATGCAAGAGTTACACGGTCTGCACCAAGTGAAGGCTCGATAACGTAAGGAACATACTTCTCATTCTTTGCAGGGTCGAAGTAAGAAAGATCCTGCTTGGAGTGCTCCATATGCTGCTTAAGATCGTAGTCAGTACGATCTGCAACACCCCAGAGCTCGCCCCACTGACCATCGCCGAAGGGGAAGAAGAACTCGAAGTCTGTTGTAGCATTTGAATAGAAAGCAAGCTCTTCGGGAGAGTGATCTCTTGTACGAAGCTCTTCTTCCTTAAGGCCAAGACCTCTGAGCCAGTTGTAGCAGTAATCCTTCCAGTAGTTGAACCACTCAAGATCAGTACCGGGCTCACAGAAGAACTCAAGCTCCATCTGCTCGAACTCACGTGTTCTGAAGATGAAGTTAC
>JAKSRK010000117.1 GCA_024403655.1 Saccharofermentans sp.
GAAATGGTTTCAGAGTATTGTGACTCTTATCACAAGACAGCAGAATATAAAGAAGGTGACCGTATCCCTTACGCAAGGAGAGTATATGATCACGAAGAGATGGTTAATCTCGTTGATTCTTCCCTTGAATTCTGGCTTACAGCAGGAAGATATACAGATAAGTTCGAGAAGGCTTTCGCTGAATACTTAGGAGTAAAGTTCTGCTCCCTCGTTAATTCAGGTTCTTCAGCTAACCTTGGTGCATTCATGGCTCTTACAAGCCCCCTTCTTAAGGAGAGAGCTGTTAAGAGAGGCGATGAGGTTATTACAGTTGCTGCAGGATTCCCTACAACTGTTACTCCCATGATTCAGTTCGGTGCAATTCCCGTATTCGTAGACGTTACTATTCCTCAGTACAATATCGACGTAACTCAGCTCGAGGCTGCTTTGTCTCCCAAGACAAAGGCTGTAATGATCGCACATACTCTCGGTAATCCTTTCGACCTTAAGGCAGTAAGAGAGTTCTGTGACAAGCACAATCTCTGGCTCGTAGAAGATAACTGCGATGCTTTGGGTTCCAAGTACACAATTAACGGCGAGGAGAAGTTCACAGGTACTATCGGTGATATCGGAACATCTTCCTTCTATCCCCCTCACCACATGACTATGGGTGAAGGTGGTGCTATCTATACAAATAACCCGATTCTCCACAGAGCTATCCGCTCTATGAGAGACTGGGGCCGTGACTGCATCTGCCCTTCAGGTGTAGATAACTTCTGTAACCACAGATTCGATAAGCAGTACGGTGAGCTTCCTCTCGGATATGACCACAAGTATGTATATTCACACTTCGGTTATAACCTTAAGGCAACTGATCTTCAGGCTGCAGTAGGATGCGCACAGATCGTTAAGTTCCCTTCCTTTGTAGAGAGAAGAAGACATAACTTCGACAGACTTAAGGCAGCACTTTCAGGCACAGAAGATAAGCTTATTCTTCCCGTTGCTGCTGAGAATGCAAGACCTTCCTGGTTCGGCTTCCTTATTACATGTAAGGAAGGTGTTGACTCCGTTAAGGTTGTTGACTACATCGAGAAGCAGGGCGTACAGACAAGAAGACTCTTTGCCGGCAACCTCATTAAGCATCCCTGCTTTGATGAGATGAGAGCTACAGGTGAAGGCTTCAGAGTAGTAGGTGATCTTAAGAATACTGACAGAATCATGAACGATACATTCTGGGTTGGTGTATATCCCGGAATGACAGACGAGATGATCGACTACATGGCTAAGACAATTAAGGAAGCTGTAGAGCAGTAATAGCAGGTGAAGGTTAGTATGGGTTCTAAGATTTGGAACGTCTTTGAGCGCTTTGTGCTATTCTGCTTAAGGCTTATCTTGAAGCCTGTGAAGAAGGAGCTTACTCCCGCGCAGGAGCAGGCCTTCATGCAGTTCGTAAAGTTCGCTCTTGTTGGTGTAACCAATACCATCGTATCTTACGCCATAATTGCAGTTACACTTTTTACCTTGGATCACACTGTAGGTGAGCAGTCCGCGAATAAGTTTATTGCAAATGTTGTAGGATGGATTCTGTCCGTTATCTGGGCATTTATCCTCAGCAGCAAGTTCGTATTCAAGGAGAGTGAAGACGGGCAGAAGAGAGTCTGGTGGCAGACACTTCTTAAGACCTATGCAGCATATGCTTTTACAGGTCTCGGAGTAAGTAATCTCGTTTCTTATATAAGCGTAGATCTTCTTGGTATCAACCAGTATATTGCGCCTGTAATCACACTTGTAATCAGCGTGCCTATCAACTTTGTTATGAACAAGTTCTGGGCATATAAGCAGAAGGACAAGAAGCCAGAAGAAAACAACGAAGCAAAAGCGGAGACGGCTGATGTCTGAAGTTAAAAGAGCGATAGTAACCGGAGCTACGGGAATGCTTGGAATAGCACTTACCAATAAGCTCCTCAACGAAGGATACGAGGTAGTCGCAGTAGCGCGCCCCGGTTCTTCGCGTCTTAATAATATCCCTTCCGATGACCGTATCACGGTAGTTGAGCTGGCTCTTGAAGATATTTCATACCTTCCTTCCGACCTCAAGGAAGAGGGTATTGATAAGGCAGACCTCTTTTTCCACTTTGCCTGGGATGGTACTTACGGAGATTCTCGAAATGATGTCGACATACAGCTTTGTAATATCAGAACTTCCGTCGACGCCGTAAGGGCAGCAGCAGAACTCGGATGTTCATGCTTCCTCGGAGCCGGATCTCAGGCCGAGTACGGCAGAGTTCCCGACGGAGTTAAGCTTTCTTCAGATACTCCCTGCAATCCTGAGAATGGCTATGGTATGGCCAAGCTTTCAGCAGGACGCCTTACAAGACTTGAAGCAGGCAAGCTTGGCATAAAGCATGTCTGGGTAAGAATATTAAGCACTTTCGGTCCTTACGATGGAATGCAGACTATGGTAATGAGCGGAATCTCCAAGATGAGTAAGGGAGAGAAAGCTTCTTATACCAAGGGAGAGCAGATGTGGGATTACTTATACTGTAAGGATGCCGCCAAGGCATTCTTCCTTGCTGCAACGCTGGGCCGGGATAAAAGCGTCTATACAATAGGCAGCGGAAATGTCCGCCCCTTAAAAGAATATATAACCGCCATCAGAGATGCGGTCGATCCGTCACTTGATATCGGCTTTGGAGAAGTAGATTACTATCCGGGGCAGGTAATGTACTTGTGTGCGGATATTACTGCGCTTAAGGAAGATACGGGTTTTGTTCCCGACTATACTTTCGAAGAGGCTATTACTGAAACCGTGAACTGGTTCAGGGAGGAGCGATAATAATGAAGAAGATAAGTATATTAATACCTTGTTATAACGAGGAACTTAATGTCGAGCCCATGGCACAGGCATTAACAGAGATGTTCGCCAAGGATCTTCCCAATTACGATTATGAGATTCTCTTTATAGATAACGATTCCAAGGATCTGACACGTCCGAAGCTTAGAAAGCTCTGCGAGAACGATAAGCATATTAAGGCTATCTTCAATGCAAAGAACTTCGGCCAGTTCAATTCTCCTTACTATGGAATTCTTCAGACTACAGGTGACTGTGTTGTCTCCATGGTATGTGATTTCCAGGATCCCATCGAGCTTATCCCCCAGTATGTTCACGAGTGGGAGAACGGCTATAAGATTGTTATCGGTATCAAGACATCCAGTAAAGAAAACAAGGTCATGTATTTCCTCAGATCCTGTTACTATAAGCTCATCAAGAAGTTCTCTGATGTTGAGCAGATTGAGCATTTCACAGGTTCAGGACTTTACGACAAGGATTTTGTTCAGGTACTTCGTGACCTTAACGATCCCAAGCCCTTCCTTCGCGGTATCGTAGCAGAGCTGGGTTACGAGCGTAAGGAGATTCCTTACGAGCAGCCTCAGAGAAGAGCAGGTAAGACAAGTAATAACTTCTATCGTCTTTACGACGCTGCCATGCTTTCCATTACATCTTATACAAAGGTAGGTCTTCGTATTGCTACAATCGGAGGTGCCATGCTCTCCGCTTTGAGCCTTGTAGCAGCTTTTGTATACCTTATTCTGAAGCTTGTATGGTGGAATGAGTTCCCTGCAGGTATGGCTCCTGTCCTTATCGGTATGTTTGTTCTGGGTTCCGTACAGCTGTTCTTTATCGGACTTCTCGGCGAATATATACTCAGTATTAACGACCGAGTTATGAAGAGACCTCTCGTAGTAGAAGCAGAGAGAATTAATTTTGAAGAGAAGAAAGAGGACT
>JAKSRK010000118.1 GCA_024403655.1 Saccharofermentans sp.
ATTGGTATGACAAAGGGATATGTACATTCATTGGAGAGCTTCGGATCCGTAGACGGTCCCGGAGTGCGTTATATAGTTTTTTTAAGCGGCTGCGCCATGAGGTGTCAGTTCTGCCATAATCCCGATACATGGCATATGAAGGACGGAACGGAATATGAAGTCGATGAGATCCTCGATAAGGCTTTGCGTTACAAAGCATACTGGGGAGAAGACGGCGGCATTACCGTAAGCGGCGGAGAGCCTTTACTCCAGATAGATTTTTTAACTGAACTTTTCCGCAAGGCCAAGGAAAGAGGAGTTAATACCTGCCTTGATACAAGCGGCAATCCCTATACGGAATCAGAGCCTTTTCATTCCAAGTTCGTTGAGCTTATGAAGTATACAGATCTTGTTATGCTCGACATCAAGCATATAGATGACGAAGGCCATAAGATTCTTACGAAGACTTCCAATAAGAATATTCTTGCCATGGCCAAGGAACTTTCCGATATGGGCAAAGACATGTGGATAAGACATGTCCTTGTTCCTGAGAGAAATGATTATGACGAATATCTAATTAAGCTTCGTGAATTCATAGATACGCTTAAGACTGTTAAGAAGGTAGAAGTTTTACCCTACCATACACTCGGAATCCATAAGTGGCAGACACTTGGAATCCCCTATGAACTTGAAGGTATTGATCCTCCTACTAAGGACAGAGTAGAAAATGCCAGAAAGATTCTCAATGCCTGAATTGTCCGTAAAAGGAAAAGAGACAAGGCAGACAATAGGTCGTTTCAGCCTGTTGTTTGTTTTGTTTTTTGCTGTCTGCGTTCTGCCTTTCTTTGTGAGCGGTAGGAAGTCTCTGTTTATGGAGATAGACGGGCTCCATCAGCACTATGCGTATTTCCTTTATACCGGACTTTGGATAAGGCGACTGTTTTCCAATATATTTGTAAAGCATGTTTTTGAACTGCCGATGTGGGATATGACCATAGGGTTTGGCAGTGATCCGCTTATAACCATAGGTTCTGCGACGTCTACAGTACTTACTGACCCTTTCTTCTGGATTTCCGCGATAACTCCCAGGAATATATCGGAATACGTTTTTGATTTTCTGGTAATTCTTAAGATGTACTTTTCCGGAGTTATGTTTTGTATCTGGGCAAGGGTAAAAGGAAATAGAATGACGGCGATTCTTGCCGGGGCGCTGGTATATACATTTTCCGGATCGATGTATGTAATGTTCATGGAAATGAATTTTCTGAACTTTTTCTACCTGTTTCCGCTTCTGATGATAGGTGTCGAATATTTGTGGACCGGTAAGGGACATAAACTGTTTGTAATATCTTTTGCTCTGTGTTTAATAAATTCCTATTACTATGCTTATATGATGGCTTTGCAGGTCGTTGTGTATTGTGTGGTCAGATACATAATTGAACGCAAGATTATTCCCTTCAAAGAGCTTATGAAGCTTGTCGGAAGATTTTTTATCTGTGCTGTTATTGGAGGCGTCATAGGACTTGCAAGTCAGCTGCCTGCTATTGTTAATGTATTAAGCTTGGGAAGATTTAAGTATGAAGAGGATATAAAGATTTTCTCTCTCGAAGCGGGACTTCCAGTGATACTACAGATGTTTTCCATCTATATTGTCATTGCCGGATTTGTCGGCTTCTCGTCTATGGCAATAGTAGCTTTTGCTCTTATTCTTCGCAAGAAATCATCTTCTCACAAACTGGCGGCAGTTCTGTTTGTTATCTACTCGCTGTCTTTCTTTTTTCCGATAATCGCTTCTGCCTTCAATGTGGGAAACTATGCCACATTAAGATATGCATTTGCTTATCCAATGCTAGCAGGATACATCCTGACTCTGGGCTTTGATGAATTGCCTTCTCTTAAGAAAAAGAGCTGGATGATAGCACTGATAGCTGCCTTTGTATATCTGGTTGCAATTGTTTATTTCTCATCCGGCAAAGACGGCTTTTATTCGGCATTATCACTTTTGATGTCAGTGCTGCTTGTCGGTGCCGCCAACAGCATTTGGGGCGAACGTAACAGGAAGGCAGTGACGATAACCTACTTTGCTGCGATTTTATTCTCCTGCTTCATGATAGGTTTTGCCTGTATCAGAGTATACGTGGTGAGTGTTTCGGTGCCTTTCGGGAAGGTTAATGATATCTTCCTTTACTCGGAAGGTAAGCCTTTGCTTGACGAAGAAAGGCTTACTCAGGTCAGATATGACAGAGTCGGAGCCGACTACTATGGAGTAAGGGTTAATTCTTCGATGGCATTAGCTATTAACGGCTGCGATTTTTATAATAGTAATTACAACGAGTATGTAGACAGATATCTTGACGATATGGCTGTAGTGAGTGATTCCATGGGCCACTGGTATACGGGCCTTCGCTCGCGAGGATATCTTTTGAGACAAAATGCAGTGGAGTCTTTGCTTGTATATCAGGGGGAGAGGGACAGCATTAATGCTCCTTATGGCTATTCGGAAGTCTTATCTGACGGGGAGACGGCTCTTTACAACTCCGATTACGACAGTTCGATAGCATATTTTTATGATGATGCGGTGAATTATGACACATATGAGGCGCTGGAGGCATTTGAGCGCGAAGAACTCATGATGAACAGTGTTGTGTTGGAAAATCCGAAGATGAATCTAGTGGATTATGTGGCTTCGGACAGAAGTCTTGACTGTATAATCTCGGACACATCAGGTCTTACAATCGCGGACGGTGTAATCACAGTCACAGAGGGAAATGCATATATCGAATATGAGCTCGAAGATGTTAACGACGGTGAACTCCTTGTTATGTTCAAGAATCTTGCCGGCTATCCGCCTGCTCCTAATCAGACGGGCTTTCAGGTTAGTGTAATAACTGTTTCCGACGGGAAAATCGCAGATAGTGAAAGCTTTTTCTCATCTAATGAGTATGCGATGTTCTTCCACCATAAGATGGACTGGCTTGTGACCTTCGGTCAGATGGATCAGCCTGTGGACAGCATCAGAATTTATTTTGCATTACCCGGAACCTATTATTATGACGATATTGCCATATACCATAGAAGTCTTGAGAATATCCGCGAGACTATGGATACTTTCTATGAGCATGCGGATATGGATGATGTAAGTTATGAGATTGACGGTAATCACATAAGAATTACGGCATCTTCGGATACTCAAAGATATCTCTACCTTGCCGTACCCTATGTTGAAGGCTGGAGTGCCGCAATTGACGGTGAAGAAGTCGATATTATGAGAGCAAATCAGGCCTTTATGGCTGTTGTATTCCCTGAAGGGGAGCATGTCGTAGAGTTTAAATATGAGACGAAGTATCTTGCACAGACAAGCATCCTGTCTCTGGCAACTGCTGTGGGTTATGCGGCATATTGTGTCGTAACGGAATCAAAGCGTAGGAAGCAGAACCTTAATCTCAAGAAGAATACCAGGAGTTGAAAAATATAAATGCTGCTTGCGATTGTTGTTTTTATCCTTTATTCGAATATCGCACTGGTTAGCTACTATGCGGGAGTCGAAGACGCGACATTACAGGCTGCTCTTATAGGGTTTATCCCGTTTGTCTTATGTGTCATGTTCCCTTCTTACAAGAAGATAGAGGATAAGAAGATAAGAAAACTTCAAAGGGGAGTTGTCCGCCTGATTGAGTTTTTAATTACTACCGTTGCTGATGCGTTTTTTCTTTCTTTTTATCTGATTACTGCAAATTCAGGCGAAGGAATCA
>JAKSRK010000119.1 GCA_024403655.1 Saccharofermentans sp.
GAGTCGATATTGATCTTACATACAGCAAGCTTAGCTGCTTCACGAAGCTGCTCCTCAGGGATACCAACAGCATCAGGCATCTGACCGCCGTTCTCGTTAACCATCTTAACGAACTCCTGAGGTACGGAAGAAGAACCGTGAAGTACGATAGGGAAACCAGGAAGTCTCTTGATGCACTCCTCAAGAACGTCGAATCTAAGCGGAGGGGGTACAAGGATACCGTCAGCATTTCTTGTGCACTGCTCAGGTGTGAACTTGTAAGCACCGTGAGATGTACCGATAGCGATAGCGAGGGAGTCACAACCAGTTCTGTCAACGAACTCCTCAACTTCTTCAGGTCTTGTGTAAGCTTCGTTACCAGCTTCAACAACAACCTCATCCTCGATACCAGCAAGTGTACCAAGCTCAGCCTCTACTACAACGCCGTGAGCGTGAGCGTACTCAACAACCTGCTTTGTAAGAGCGATGTTATCCTCAAAAGACTTAGAAGAAGCATCGATCATAACAGATGTGAAACCACCGTCGATGCAAGACTTACAAAGTTCGAATGTATCACCGTGGTCAAGGTGAAGAGCGATCGGGATCTGAGGATTCTCGATAGCAGCTGCCTCAACAAGCTTTGTAAGGTATGTGTGATTAGCATATGCTCTTGCGCCCTTAGAAACCTGAAGGATAACGGGGCTGTTAAGCTCTCCTGCTGCTTCTGTGATTCCCTGGACGATCTCCATGTTGTTTACGTTGAAAGCACCGATAGCGTAACCGCCGTCATATGCCTTCTTGAACATTTCAGTAGTTGTTACCAATGGCATAGGTAAAATCTCCTTTGAAATAGAATTCGGACAAAATGCCCGCGCTATATAGATAATACATTTCGGAAGAGTTATAAGTCAACCGCATGACAAGGCTTTTATAAGCCTATCTTCCCTTTGAGCAAGGTTTATTTCCTTCTATTAAAGTTCTCTGATTTTCATTTAATGATTTTAAATGAATATGAAGTGTGCCAGTAACGCAAAAATTACTGCAACAAGAATCTCAATTGCCGGAATGAACCAGAGTTTACCTTCAAAGAAAGGAATAAAAGTCAGAATAAAAGCAACAACCGTAAGCACCAAAAACAGAACAGGCACCATCAGCAGCATGAACATTCCTTCACTCAGAATAAACATGAGCAAAACTATCCCAAGGAATACGCATATCAGGAAGAACAACAAAGTTCTAAGTAAAGTCTTACTCCACTCAAACATCTTATGCCACCTCCCTTATGAAATCACAGCTATTCTCTAACACCTTATCATTTGTCAAGAAGTCATTATGAGTAATTCCGGGAACTGCTACAAAGCTGGCCGAAGAAGAACCTGCATTTGCAAACAGATCGCGGCTACTCTGATAAGGAATTATCTCATCGGAATCCGACGCAAGAATCACAATCGGACAGCTGACATCACGAATATATTTATAAGAATCCATCTTATATCTGACCATAAGCTTGAAGGGACCGTGGAAGATATCCATAAAGTTGTTATATATATCGTATGAGTTAGCATATGGAGCCCAGAGAATCAGTCCTGCTACTTCCCTCTCAGATGCAAGATAAGTCGCGGGTCCTGTACCAATAGAGTAGCCAAAGGATATTACTTCGGATGTCGTAGACCAGGAGGCAACCTCTTCGTATGCAGCAAGTGCCATCTCTCTTACAGAATCATCTGTAGCCACGCCGTCGTTGATTCCGTATCCGGGATAATCGATAAAAACAATATCGGACACATCAGAAAAATCTGCATAAATTCCGTCAGCATCCTTAAAGAACATCAATGCAGTATGTGAAGAATTCATTCCGTTCCCCATAAAGAACAGTATTACAGGTCTTGCCTCACCTTCAGCTACACCTGAAGCCTTTAATCTCCAACCGTTATAGCCGCCGGCATTAACTGCAACAATCCGGCTGTCCTCATCCTGCGCCAGATGCGACAAAGTCTCATAATCATCCGCAGAGTGATTAGCGGGAAAAATAATCGTTGGCGCTATGGCGACTATTACTGAAAAGATTATAGTCACTGCGCTTATAATCGACACGGCAGATATAGCAATTGCTTTTATCTTTGTAGATGCTTCTCTAAGCAAAAAGTTAATAAGAAGAAATGCGAGTGCACATATTAACGAAGCTATTACAACAACCAAAGCAATGGATCTTACTGTCTTATAGAAAAGAACAACTATGATTCCTGCCAAAGAAGCAGCGAACAGAGAACACAAAATAGAAAAGAATGCTTTCTTACTGATTTCCATGTATACCCTCCTAAATCTACAAAAATTATAGCATAATATGAGCGCCTGTTTTGTGGCGCTAATGAGTGATAAAATACACGATGAATAAAGACCGGAGGGTACCTTATGAAAGCACTTATCGCCATGAGTGGCGGCGTGGACAGCAGCGTCACGGCTCTTCTTATGAAGGAGCAGGGCTACGACTGCGTCGGAGTTACAATGAAGCTGCATTATGAGAATGAGACTTTCGCTTCTGATAAGTGCGGAGGGCAAAAAGACATCGAGGACGCTGCCTTAGTATGTCAAAAGCTTAATATTCCTCACGAAGTAAAGGATTTTTCCGAGTCTTTTAAAGGCTGCGTTATGGACAAGTTCGTTAATACTTACAGGAACGGCGGCACACCTAATCCCTGCATTGACTGCAATAAGAACCTTAAGTTCAAAGGGCTTCTGGAGTATGCGGCAACAATAGGAGCTGACGTAATAGCTACCGGTCACTACGCAAGAAACATCTACGACGAAACACAAGATCAGTGGAATCTCCATAAAGCGGCAGACGACAATAAAGACCAAAGCTATGTCCTTTATAACCTTACAGAGGAGCAGCTGAAGCATGTACGTTTCCCTCTTGGTGCTATGACCAAGGAAGAAGTAAGAACTCTTGCTGAGGAACACGGCTTTGTTAATGCCCGTAAGAGGGACTCTCAGGATATTTGCTTTGTACCTGACAGGGATTACGCGAGATTTGTAGATAATTACGACGGAAGCAAGAGCGTAGCCGGTAACTTCGTCGACAGCGAAGGCAATATCTTAGGCCTTCACAAAGGAATCACACACTATACTATAGGTCAGCGCAAGGGACTTGGTATCGCACTCGGCTCTCCCCTATTCGTTACCAGAATCGATCCCGTCAAGAATGAAGTAGTGCTGTCTCACGGGATGGGACTTTATAAGACGACAATAAGGATTAACGACATCAACTTAATCCGCAAAGATATCTTCAATGAGGAACAGAAAGTATCCGTTAAAATCAGATACAAGCATAAGGAACAAACTGCCTCAGCAAAGCTTATAGCAGACGACCTTATGGAGATTATCTTCGACGAAGCTCAGAGAGCTCCTACCATCGGACAGGCCGCTGTACTCTACGACGGTGACAAAGTCTTAGGCGGCGGAACTATCTGCGAGATTGTAAGCTGAATTCAAAAAGAAAAGTTACAACAAAAAGG
>JAKSRK010000012.1 GCA_024403655.1 Saccharofermentans sp.
GCAAATTGATATAATTTATAGTAATTCTAAATTATGGAGCCAATATGCCAATCGAACTTAGTGCTACTGACAGACTGAGAGAATCAGGTATTAGAGTTACCGTACCAAGGCGAATTATCTTTCAGTATCTTATAGATAACAAGACTCATCCTACATGTGATCGTATATATAACGATCTTAAGGATACGAATTCTTCTTTGTCGCTTGCAACCGTATATAACGTTACCGAGAAGCTTGTTCAGGAGAATCTGGTAAATGTATTTGTTGCTCCCGACGGTGAACATCACTACGACAGCATAACCGAATTTCACGGGCACTTATACTGTGAGCAGTGCATGACTATTTTTGACTTCAAGAGCAAACCGGATAAGATTCCCGACATCCTTAAGGGCGCCGTAATAAAGAGTGTCTCCTATATGGCTGTAGGCCACTGCCCGGAATGTGCCAAGAAGCGTAAATAAGATTTTTATAACAGGAGGTTATACATATGGATTTAAAAGGAACAAAGACGGAAGCCAATCTTCAGACTGCTTTTGCAGGTGAGTCCATGGCTACCAACAAGTATGCTTACTATGCATCCAAGGCGAAGAAGGAAGGTTATGTTCAGATATCTAACATCTTTACAGAGACTTCCGGAAATGAGCGTGAGCATGCCAAGATGTGGTTTAAGAAGCTTCATGGCAATACTGTTCCCGATACAATGACAAATCTTCTCGATGCAGCTTCAGGCGAGAACGGCGAGTGGACTGAGATGTATAAGACATTTGCTGCTGAGGCAAGGGAAGAGGGCTTCAACGACATTGCAGACCTTTTTGAGATGGTAGGCGGTATTGAGAAGGAGCACGAGGAAAGATACAGAAAGCTTGCTGAGCACCTTGAGAAGGGTATGACTTTCGAAAGAGACGGCGTAACTATCTGGAAGTGCCTTAACTGCGGTTACATCCACTACGGCGACAAGGCTCCCGAAGTATGCCCCGTATGTGCTCATCCCAAAGCTTATTTTGAAGAGCAGACAAAGAATTACTGATAACTGATATTCGGAAACCAAACAAAAGGAAGGGCCGCCTTATGACGGTCCTTCCTTTTTGCAAATCGGCTATATAATTTAAAATTACTTATTAGCGAGTGCGTCTCTGATTTCTGTAAGAAGCTTAACTTCTTCGGAAGGTTCAGCAGGTGCAGCAGGTGCTTCCTCTTCCTTCTTCTTTGCGAGCTTCTTAGCCTGCTCAGATGCAGTATTGATAGCCTTGATGAGGCAGAAAAGAATAAGAGCGATGATTAAGAAGTTAATGATTGCTGAAATGAATGCGCCGTAATCAAAAGATACGCCTGCAATCTCAAAAGCTCCGCCTACGATCTGAGGGTTGCCTGCTTCGTCGTACTTAACTCCGCCTGTTACTACAGCAATTAAGGGATTGATAAAACTTGTTGTAAGTGATGTAACGATACTTGAGAAAGCACCACCGATGATAACACCGATTGCCATGTCCATTACATTGCCCTTAAGAGCGAATTCCTTAAATTCCTTCAAAAAATTACCCATTAGAAATGCCCTCCATATAATAATAGGATAGATGTATACGTATCTAATTGTAGTTAAATTGGCATGAAAATGTGTAACGGGATGATTACAAAACTGTTTTATTATTAAAAACTAAAAACAGCTCCGCCTCATGAGAAGCGGAGCCGGTTATATTCAGTGTGAGATAGATCAGTTAATGATCAGCAGAAACACTTGATTTCTTCGGGAAGACTGTCAGTCTTGGAGCTGACAATGATACTTGCTGTAATCTGTGTATCCTTAAGGAATGCGTCAAGACCTGTAACAAAAGCCTTGAGTGCTTCCAAATCGCAGTTATCTGCTACCTTGCAGATGCTGTCGATATAAATGTGAGTAAGGTCATAATCCTTGGAACATATGCCGCAAATAAATGCTAAGAGCTGCTCATAACCGGAGACGGGATATTCTGTCATGTTGACGAGTCTTACATTCGGCTTCAGGAGCTGATCGAGCCTCGTACCTCTCTCGATGCAGACAACATTGTTATCCTGAGCCGCTACGGAATTGATGTCGTCGACAAGACGTGCCGTCTTACCTGTTCCTTTCTCGCCTGCGATAATCTTAATCATAAGCTGTTCTCCTTTGATACTGGACTCTCCCTCTCGGGATAGTTTTATTGTACTGTATGTGGCTGTTATTTTGAATAGTAAATTAGTGAAAAATATGGAAACTTTTGTGAATAATACACAGAATAAAATTCTATTTGCGGAACTTGTTCTTAATATGTTATTATAGTCACGTTGAGATTTACTTTATTAGGTAAACGGGCTTCTTCGAAGGCTCGTTTTTTTGTTTTATTAGGGGAGGAAAATCATTTAATGGCAGGAAGAAGCAAGATTGCTCAGGCTGCATATGATATAGCGCTTCCACTCGCAGAACAGATGGGTCTTGAACTTGTTGATGCTGAATACAAGAAGGAAGGTCAGAGTACATTCCTTCGTCTGTACATAGACAAGAAGGGCGGTCTTGACATAGACGACTGCGAGAATTTCAGCAGGACGATTGATCCGATCCTGGATGAGAAGCTTAAGCATGATGCGGACTATTTTGAAGTATCATCACCGGGTCTTACAAGACCTTTGACAACAATGGCTGACTACAGAAGATATGAGGGAGAGCCGGTTGATATCAGCCTCTTCTCCGCATACGAAGGCAGCAAAGAGTACACGGGAATTATATCCGGAAGCGACGAGTCAGGTGTAACAATCGCACTCGATGACGAAGAAGAAGTTACTTTCGCATATAAAGATATATCCAAGGCCGTAAGGCATATTGAATTCTGATAAATAACAGGGAGGAAAATATAATGGCAAAGAAAATTCAGAACGAGGAACCTAAGGACAACGTACTTGACGCGATCAAGATGTTGGCTAAGGAAAGAGGTATCGAAGAAGAGGAACTCGTTACAGCAGTAGAAGAAGGTATCGTTACTGCTTTCAGACGTGAGTTCTCCGGTTCTTCCGCTATCGAGCACGTAGAAGCTGAGATCGACAGAATTACAGGTGAGATCTTCGTTTACAAGCTCGTAGAAGTAGTTGGAGAAGTTGAAGACGAAGCTAATCAGATTTCCTTGCAGGATGCAAAGGCAATGGATCCCGATCTTGAGCTCGGTGATGAGATTGAGGTTGGTATCGAGGTTGAGAAGCTCGGACGTCTTGCAGCTACTGCAGCCAAGAGTGCTATCTCCCAGAAGGTAAGAGATGCTGAGTACAGAAGAATCAACAATGATTTCTCCGGTAAGATCGGCGAGCTTGCATCAGGTATTATCCTTCGTAAGGATGCAAGAAATGTATATGTAGATATTGACCGTGCTGAGGCTGTTCTTCCCAGAGAAGGCCAGATCAGAAACGAGCAGTACGATACAAACAGAACTATGAAGTTCCTTGTTCTTTGTGTAGAAGACCACAACGGCAGACCTTCTATCACAGTATCAAGAACATCCAATGAGCTTGTCAGAAAGCTTTTTGAACTTGAGATTCCCGAGATTAAGTCCGGTGAGGTAATCATTCAAGCTGTATCAAGAGAGCCCGGTTCAAGATCCAAGGTTGCTGTTTATTCCAGAGATGAGAATATCGATGCTAAGGGTTCATGCGTAGGTCAGAGAGGCCAGAGAGTTCAGGAGATTATGAATGAGCTTGGCGGCGAGAAGATTGATATCGTTGACTGGAACGAAGATCCCGCACTTTTCATTTCCGAAGCACTTCAGCCTGCTAAGGTTCTTCGCGTAGATACTGAGATTACTACTAACGAAGACGGTTCTCAGGACAGAAGAGCAAAGGTTATCGTTCCCGATTCCCAGTTCACACTTGCAATCGGAAGAAGCGGACAGAATGTTCGTCTTGCAGCAAGACTTACAGGATTCAAGATTGATATCAAGAGAGAATCCGAAGAGATTAGCGAGACTACTCAGCTCATGGGCGATGCTTTCCAGGTAGTTGAGAGCGAAGAGGAGAACTGATCCTGATGATGAAGAAGAAGCCTCAGAGAATGTGTGTTTCCTGTCGTCAGAGACGTGATAAGAAAGATCTTATGAGAGTCGTTCTGGACAGTGAAGGTAACATCAGCTACGATCCCTCGGGCAAGCTTCCCGGCAGAGGTTCATATCTTTGCAAAAACGAGGAGTGCATCATGATTGAGCTTAAGGCTCACCGCCTGTCAAAGGGATTAAGGCACGGAGTTGACGAAGAGCAGCTTCGTTCTGTGGCAAAGGAGCTCCTGGAGCTTTGTGAGAAGAACCCGGTGGACGCAGATGACAACTGAAGATAAGATTCTGGGTTTTATAGGGCTCGCGATGAGAGCAGGTAAAGTGGCTTCCGGTTATGACATGGCACTATCGGCCATATCAGGCGGCCAGGCCAAACTCCTGATTCTCTCAAAGGACATTTCCAGGAATACACTTGGAAAGCTTCTTAAGAGATTAGAATCCGACGGGATAGAGGCTCCGGATGCATACAGCTTTTCAAAAGCATCAAGGCTCGGAGACGCTATCGGAAAGCCGGACAGGGCTGTAATTGCAATAACCGATGAGGGTTTTGCAAAGAAGCTGTCCACTATGTTAGAAGAATATGATGACACAAAGGAGACTGACTGATGAGTGAAGATAATGAAAAGAATAAGCCACAGATAATCCTTGGAGGAGTATCGGGCAACAAGGAACTCAAAGTTAGAAGAGTTCATAAGAAGAAGACAGAACAGCCTTCTGAGACTGAAGCTCCTTCAAAGGGAGAAGTAAAGGAGCCCGTAAAGAGCGCTCCCGTTAAGAAAGTTGAAGAAGTTAAGGAGACAGTAAAGGCTGCGGCTCCCGCACCTGCTCCTGTTAAGAAGGCAGAGGAAGCACCTGCTAAGCCTGCAGCTGCACCTGCTCCTGAGAAGAAGCCCGTTGTAAAGGAAGCTGACAAGGCTCCCGAGAAGAAGCCTCAGCCTCAGACTCAGGCAGCTGCACCCAAGCGTGCAGAGGCAGCAGAGAAGAAGGCAGAAGCTCCTGCCGCTAAGCCTGCTGCAGCTCCTGAGAAGAAGGAAGTAGTTATTGACAGAAGAAAGATATCTTCTGCCGTAGTCGCTATGCCTGAGACAGTAAGATCTTCTACGGTTATTTCAGATAACAGAGGCGGAAGATATAACCGTGACGGTAATCGTCAGGGCGGTAACAGAAACGGTGGTTATAACCGTGACGGCGGCAACAGAAGCGGCGGTGGCAACAGAGGCCCTCACGCAGGCGGCGGATTTGCCAAGGATAAGGATGATGAGACACCTAATCGTCCTCCCATGTCCAGAAAGCCTTCCAAGCCCAAGGGAGAATCTCCTCTTGATGAGATGAAGAAGAGCCGTGCTAACTTTGCTGAGAAGAGCGCTATCGAGAAGAGACATAACGATAATGATCAGCAGAGAAGAGAGAACGGCAGAACTCAGAATAATTCCGATCGTCGAATGAAGAATAACAATTCCAAGTTCAACGGCAGAATCAATGCTGACGGTGAGTATGATGATTATTCATACGGAAGAAAGAAGAAGAAGAAGAGCACATATATTGCTCAGCCTGTAGTAGAGCAGGTTATTACCGATGTTCAGATTCCTCCCTTCATTACGGTTAAGGATTTTGCTGAGGGTATCGGTAAGAAGAGCTCCGATGTTATTAAGGAACTCATGAAGCTTGGTGTTCTTGCTACAATCAACCAGGAACTCGACTTTGATACAGCTTGTCTCCTTGCAGATGCATTTGGTATCAACGCTACACTTCTTGAGGAAGTTACAGAAGAAGATATCCTCTTCGATGACGATGCTGATGATATGCCTTCCGACAACCTCGAGTCCAGACCTCCTGTTGTTGTTGTAATGGGTCACGTTGACCATGGTAAGACTTCACTTCTCGACAGAATCAGATCTGCTTCTGTTGTAGCCGGTGAGGCAGGTGGTATTACACAGCACATCGGTGCTTACACAGTAAGAGTAAAGGGACGTCAGATTACTTTCCTTGATACTCCCGGTCACGAAGCTTTTACAACGATGAGAGCAAGAGGTGCAAACTTCACTGATATCGCAATCCTTGTAGTAGCTGCTGACGACGGTGTAATGCCTCAGACAATCGAGTCCATCAACCACGCTAAGGCTGCTAATACTGAGATTGTTGTAGCAATTAACAAGATTGATAAGCCCGGTGCTAACCCTGAGAAGGTTAAGCAGGAACTTACAAACTACGAACTTATTCCTGAGGAGTGGGGCGGTTCCACAATTATGGTTCCCGTATCTGCTAAGAAGGGCGAAGGTATCGATGACCTCCTTGAGAACGTTCTCCTTGTAGCTGACGTTCAGGAGCTTAAGGCTGATCCTACAAGACAGGCTAAGGGTGCCGTTATCGAGGCTAAGCTTGATAAGAACAGAGGTCCCGTTGCTACAGTTCTCGTTCAGAGAGGTACATTGAAGCAGGGCGACAGTGTTGTCTGCGGTGCTATGATCGGTAACGTCAGAGCTATGTACGACGATAAGGGTAAGGACATTAAGAAGGCTGGCCCTTCAACTCCCGTTGAGATCCTCGGTCTTCCCGAAGTACCCGAGGCAGGCGAGATGCTCTACGCCGTAACAGACGACAAGATGGCTAGACAGCTTGTTGAGAAGAGAAGAATCAAGCAGCGTGAGGATCATATCAGAAAGAGCTCCAAGATGAGCCTTGAGAACCTTGCTGCAGCAATGGCAGAGGGTGATGTTAAGGATCTTAACCTTATCATTAAGGCTGACGTACAGGGTTCTGTCGAGGCTGTTACACAGTCTGTTGAGAAGCTCTCCAATGAGGAAGTACACGTTAAGGTTATTCATGGTGCCGTTGGTGCTATCAACGAGTCCGATATCATGCTTGCTGACGTATCTAACGCCATCATCATCGGATTCAACGTACGTCCTAATGCTGCTATCTCCGAGAAGGCTAAGGAAGCAGGTGTCGACATCAGACCTTACAGCGTCATCTATAACGCTATCGAAGATATCGAGTCCGCTATGAAGGGTATGCTTGCTCCTAAGTTCGAGGAAGTTGTACTCGGTCATGTTGAGATCAGAGAAATCTTCAAGGTCAGCGGCGTAGGTACAATCGGTGGTGCTTATGTAACAGACGGTAAGATCACAAGAAATTGCGGCGTAAGAGTACTTCGCGATGATATCGTAATCTATACCGGTAAGCTTGGATCCTTACAGAGAATGAAGGATGCAGTCAAGGAAGTTAACTACGGCTACGAGTGCGGTCTTTCTATCGAGAACTATAACGATATCAAGATCGGCGATACTATCGAAGCATTCGAAGAGCGTGAAGTTGCCCGCGACTGATATACAGGAGTAATTAATGCGAAGAAATAGAGCACAGATCGTCGGAGACGAGATGCAGAAGGTGATATCGGAGATCCTTGCCTCTAAGGTAAAGGATCCGAGAATCCCCCTTCTTACTTCGGTCACCAGAGTAAAGATGTCATCTGACCTTACTCATGCAATGATTGATATATCCGTTTTCGGTGATGCAAAAGCGAAGAAAGACTGCATGGACGCTATAGAACATGCAAAGGGATTTATCAGATTTGAGATGTGTAAGCACATCAATCTGAGAGTAGCTCCCGAATTACACTTCAGCCTGGACGAGACTCTCGAAGAAGCTGCCCGTATGGAAGCTCTCATCGATAAGACTCTTGCCGATGACGAGAGAAGACGTCAGGAGTTCGGAGTGTCTGAAGAAAAATCAGAAGAGGAATAATCATTATGCTTATAAAGGAATTGTACGCGGATGGAGCTTCAAGAATCGCGAGAATCCTGCTTGATACAAGTGATAGCGTAAAAGCTTCAGACGGCGCAGTGCTTGTATTCCTTCATAAAAGTGTTGACGGCGACTGTGTGGGCTCTGCCTGCGCAGCCGTTTCCTTGTTCAGACATCTGGGGGTAACGGCAAAGGTTGCAATGCCTGAGATGCTTCCCGACAGTATGTCTTTCCTGGGAGTAGACGACCTTCTCGCTTATATTGAAGACCCTGAAGCAGAGGAAATTACCGTCGACGGTAAGAAAGTAATTCAGGTATTGTCTGTTGACTGTACTGAAGGTGACAGAATGGGCAGCGTCGGTGCAATCTACAACAGATTTGAAGATGCAATCACGGTAGACCACCACGAAGTAACACATCTTGCTAACGACAGAAAGTGGATTGAGCCTCAGGCTTCATCTGCATGTGAGATGATGTTTTACGTAGCCGCCAAACTGGCTGAGGCCGAAGGTCGTGACTTAAGCGACGTTCTCGACAGAAGAGCTGCCATGTGCCTTATCACCGGAATGGTTACGGATACAGGCAGATTTACTTATTCCAACACAAGATCCGAGACTCTGGCTGCTGCGGGAGAACTTATGGACTTAGGCGGCAACATCATGGATGTCTGCCACAATCTTTTTGACAAGAAGACTATTACTGAGTTTAGAATTTCAAACCAGGCCTGCGTTAACGCTGAGTTCTATGCTGACGGCAAGCTTGCCATAACGACAGTGTCTGAGGAGATGTATAAGAGATTTAATGCCGGTAAAGACGATGTAAGTGACGTAGTATCAAGACTTCGTGACATAGCCGGAGTTGAGCTTGCAGTAGTTTTAAGAGAGAACGATGAAGGTGCAATCAGAGCTAACTTAAGATCCAAAACCACATTTGATTGCTCCGAATTCGCGGGCAGATACGACGGCGGCGGACATAAGAGAGCGGCAGGATTTACCGTTAAGGGAAGAGATCTTGATTCTGTCAAAGATGAAGTAGTAAGAGAGGCTTCCTGTATTTTATGAGTGACGGAATAATACTTCTCGACAAAAAGCCCGGCATCACTTCGATGGCATCGGATAACTTTATCAAGAAGCAATTAGGAACGAAGAAGGTCGGTCATTCCGGAACTCTTGATCCTTTTGCAACGGGACTTCTTCCCATATTTACGGGTAAGGCTCTTAAAGTTATGAGATATACCGATGACTACGACAAGGGCTATTCCTGCACATGTTTCTTCGGTAAAGCTACTGATACCATGGATACTGAGGGAGAGGCAGTCGGCGGAAGACTTCCGACCGAAGAGGAGCTTGCACAGATGAGAGCAAGTGACTACAGCCTTATACGAGATGCCGTTAATGAGATCAGCAAGACGACTTCTCAGGTTCCTCCCAAGTATTCCGCGAAGAAGATAGACGGCAAAAAAGCATATGAACTTGCCAGAAGCGGCGTTGAAGTTCAGATGAAGCCTCACGACATAAAGATTCATTCCATTGATATTAAAGATATCAGGGAAGAAGACGGCGGCATATATTTATCTTTTGATGTATTCTGCTCGAAAGGCACCTACATCAGAACTATCTGCGACGACTTAGGTAAACTTACGGGCTTTGGTGCTCATGCGGTAAGCCTTCGAAGAATAAAGTGCGGTCCTTTCAGCATAGACGATGCTATTACGGAAGAAGAAATAAAGGAAAAGGTTGCAGAAGACGATTTTGACTTCATGCTTCCCGCTTATAAAGCACTTTCGCAAATGACTTCCGTCAATGTAAATCAGAAAGAGTTTAAAGCAATAAAGCAGGGTAAGAAAATACCCGCCCTGGCCGGCACGGAAGAAGGCGTAAAATATGCGGCTTACTTTGAGGGGAGTCTTGTAGCAGTTATATATAAGGCTGTTGAAGGCGGCAGGGAATTAATGAGAATAGAGAGGATGCTCGCTTCAGATGATTGAAAAAACGGTAAAGGTATATCTTGATACATTACCTTTTGAGATAAGCGGAAGAGCAGTGGCGCTCGGCCTTTTTGATGGTGTTCACGAAGGTCATGCGCAGATTATAAGAAAGACCGTAAAAGCGGCAAAGCAAAACGGCATGAAGTCTTCCGTGATGACTTTCTCAGGCCGTGTCAAAGGCCAGTCCAAGTCTATTACTACTCTTGAAGAAAGACTTGAGATTCTGTCTGAATTCGGTGTCGATGAGATGGTCGTTCTGGATTTTGACAGAATAAAGGATATGGAGTCTAAGGATTTTCTTTTTAATATCTTAAAGATAAATCTTAATGCCAAAGCTTTATTTGCCGGCAAAGACTTCAGATTCGGCAAGGGTGCCAAGGGTGATGTAGATGAACTTAAGGCATTCGGCAAAGAATACGATGTTGCGGTCAAGATATTCGAAGATAAGCTTTACGAAGATACCAATCAGAGAATCTCTTCTTCTTGGATAAGAGAAGCTTTGGAAGAAGGGCAGGCGGAACTTGCCATGGGACTTATGGGCGGAAGACCTTTTTCCTATTCGGGTATAGTTACCAAGGGAAGACAGCTTGGAAGAACATTGGGCTTCCCTACGGCCAATATTGAGATTCCCGAGGAGAAGATAACTGCTAGAAGAGGTGTCTATGCTTCTCTTACTCATATCGGCAACAACGTGTATCCGTCTGTAACCAATGTGGGCAGAAGACCTACCGTGGACGATAAAGCTGCTGATAATGCCGAGACCTACATATTCGATTTTGATGAAGATATTTACGGAGCGAGGATAAAAGTAGACCTTTTGTCATTCACAAGACCGGAGATGAAATTCGGCGATATTGAGGCATTAGCTGCTCAGGTGGCTTCAGACAAGCTTGAAGCAAAGACATATCATTCCAAAAGTGGTATTATGTCGGAGAAATAAAAAAGGGAGTATTTTTATGGGTACTGTTGACGTTAGCTTTCCGGGACTCGGATGGACCTTCCATGTAGGTTCCGTGGCTTTTAAAATAGGTGGTTTTGAGATTTACTGGTATGGACTTATCATCTCTCTTGGAATGATTCTCTGTGTGGCACTGGCTGTTCGTCATTCAAAGGCTAATAAGTTCTCATCTGATCTTGTATATGACATTATTCTTGTATCTTTGCCTTCGGCTATTATAGGTGCAAGACTTTACTATGTTGTCTGTGAGTGGGATTACTATTCCAGAGATCTTAGCAGAATATTTGATACAAGAAGCGGCGGTCTTGCCGTCTATGGCGGTATCGCAGGTGCATTTATAGGAGCTTACATAATGCTGCGCATACGTAAGATTCCTTTCTCAACATGTTCCGATTACTGCATCCCTTACATCCCTTTGGGACAGGCCATCGGACGCTGGGGTAATTTCTTCAATCAGGAAGCATTCGGTACTACTACCAAGCTTCCCTGGGGTATGACAAGTGATCCGATTCGTCACTACCTTGCATCCAACTGCCCTAATCTTGATCCCAACATGCCTGTTCATCCCACATTCCTTTACGAATCAATCTGGGATCTTATCATGTTCTTCATTCTTCTTAAGGTAAGAAAGCACAGCAAGCGTCCTTATGAGACAACATGTGTTTACATGATCGGCTACGGTATTGTCAGATTCCTCATCGAGGGTCTTCGTACTGATTCACTCTATATCGCTCATACAAATGTAAGAACATCACAGCTTCTCTCCATGATTCTTGTGTTCTTCGGTCTTATCTACATTATTTATGCAAGATACAATGAGACAAAGAGAGTTCTTCTTCCTGCAAAGTGCTTCGAAGCCGAGAAAGCAAGAGCAGCTGTTTCTTCCAAGAAGGCAGAGACTAAGGAAGAAGTGAAGGAAGAAGCTGAAGAGGAAGTTGCTTCCTCTGAAGAGATTGCTTCTGACGACAAAGCGGAGTCTTAAATGGCAGGGCAGAAGTCCGGAATTGAAAAGCTTCGCGGAAGCGCATATATCAGATCAATCGACTACTATCTGGTAGTTCCGATTCTTCTTCTGACCATAATCGGTCTTTTTGTACTGAATAAGGTTCTTTCCGTAGGATTCGAAGCATATCCCGGTAATTTCTACCGTCAGGTAGCTGCGGCTGTTCTCGGAATCTGCATCACGCTATTTATCTGTGCTCTTGATACACAGTTTCTGCGTGCTATAGGCTGGGCGATATATGGTGTCGCGCTGTTCCTGCTGATACTTGTCCCGATAGATAACTTCGACCTTACCTGGAAATGGGGTGCCGACTCCTGGCTTAACCTTCCTGTCCTTGGTACCTTCCAGCCATCGGAGCTTGCCAAGATAGGACTTGTAATGGTAGCTTCCGAGATTTTTGAGAAGATGGGGGAGAAGGAGTATTCGATAATCAAGGGCTTCGGTCTTCTTGCACTTGTATACGGACCGCCCATGCTTCTTATCCTTACTCAGCCCGACTTCGGTACGGCAATGGTAATTATCTTCTCCTTCGTATGCGTCCTGTTCGTATGGGGAGTTAAGTACAGATACTTCCTTCTTGCAATCTCATCCGTAATCGTAGTAGTAATCCCTTTTGTATGGAGATTCTATCTGGCGGATTATCAGCGTAAGAGAATTCTTTCTCTGGTATTCGAGGGATCTGACCCCAAATCCGAGTACAATCTGGTTCAGTCCAAGGCGGCCATAGCATCCGGAGGACTTGCCGGCAACCACACGGGAGTCCTTGTCAAAGTTCCGGTTAAGGAGAGTGACTTCATCTTCTCGGCAGTATCGGAACACCTGGGATTCATAGGAACGACAGCAGTTCTAATTCTTGCTTTCTTCTTCCTGTGCAGATGCATGTTTGTGGCAAGCCATGCTTCTCGAAAGGCTTTCTCTTATATCATCGTCGGTCTTGCAGCTTCTTTTGCATTCCACTTTATAGAGAATATGGGTATGTCAGTAGGACTTCTTCCGATTACAGGAATACCGCTTCCTTTCCTGAGCCTGGGAGGAACCGCTATGCTGGTTAACTTCATATCCTTCGGAATAATACTTAATATTTCAATGGAAAACAGACTTCGATAAATCCCGACATCCCGTCGGGATTTTTTATGTGGTATTACTATTTATAAAACGGTATTGAACAATAAACAGTAGTGTGCTATATTCACTATTGAAGAAGATAAAGTACTGAAAGGAGGTATCCTATGAATAGCCAATTTAAAAAAGGCGTTCTTGATATGTGCGTTCTCGCCATCCTCGATAAGGGCGACAGCTACGGATATGATGTAGCAGACGCATTGTCATCCAGTATAGAGCTTGCGGACGGAACAGTATATCCGATACTTCGTAAACTTGCTTCAGACGGTAGCGTCACGACGTATCTTAAGGAATCTCAGAATGGGCCGCCGCGTAAGTACTACCACTTGACTCCGATAGGCAGAAATCGATTGGAGCAAGATAAAAAAGAATGGAGAGGCTTTGCAAAAGCCGTAGACGAGATTATAGGAGAGGAGGGACATTATGAACAGACAGGAATACCTGAAGAAGCTTGAGACATGTCTCGGTTCGATGTCTTATAAGGAAGTTAAAGATATATTATCTGAAATAGATACACATTTTGTTGCAGGAATTGCCAAAGGCAAGACTGAAGAAGCACTCGCCGATGAACTCGGTTCTCCTGAATATCTTGCAAGAGCATATATGGAAGGAACACAGCTTCCCAAGGCTTTGAGAAAGCAGCCTGAGATTAAGGCCGCCAAGCAGCCCGTAACAGACGATTCTGCAGTAGCCAAGATATTTGTTGTTTTCTTTAACTTGCTGGTTGCGATTCCTTTGTGGCTGGCTCTTCTAGCTTCGATTGTAGTTGTAGGACTCATGCTGTTAGGTGCGATTGCAGGTCTTGTTGCATTGATTCTCGCACTTCCTTCGTTCGGATCTTTCCTCGCAGCCGGAATCTCACTTGCACTTGCAATAGTTTTTGCAAACATTGTTTTGGCTGTAATTCTGATCCTCGGCATAAAGTATTTTGCACTCGGTACAAAGTACTATGTCGGCTGGAATAAGAAAATCTGGCACAACGGTTTTTAAGGAGGCAGACTGATATGAAAAAAGGTGACATCAGATTAGCAATCATTGGTCTCGTATCCTTCTTCCTCTGCGTAATATGCCTCGTTGCTACTATTGGCTTTGCAATCGGAGCGGTTGCTAAGGAAGCAGGTGACATGGGCCTGGGAGAGAAGATAGACCAGGGAATTCAGACAATGTCTGAAATGGTAATGGGCGAAGACGGTAATGAGGCCGATTATTAATTAAGCCATTAGGGGAATAGATATAGATAGGAGTTAGGATGAAGCTATGTGAATGATTACAAAGCAGCATCCGAAGACCCGTCTCTTTGTGCACGAAGAGGCGGGTTTTTCTATGCTCAAAAAACAATTTGCGGCAAATGCAAAAAACGGCTGAAAAAAGCTAAAAAGCCCTTGATTAACGAATATGTTACAGATAAAATACAAATGTGTGGTGAAAAGTGGAGTAAATAAACACATTCGTGGAGCAAAGTGGCACGATTTTCGTCGCACAAGAACTGACGGGAGCAACGGAAGTTGGCTAGAGACACGAAGAAAATCGATGCTAAGGGAAGATTCTTCATTCCCTCAAAGCAGAAGGATGAACTGGGGTCAGAGCTGGTTGTAACAAACAGCCTTGATGTCGGTTATCTTTGTGTTTATTCCAAGGAGCATTTCGCGGGCATAAGAGAACAGCTCGGCAAGCTCAATTCCATGGATCCCAAGGTAAGAAAGATTAAGCGTGCAATCATCGGTGAAGCACTTGATGTCAACGTTGATTCCCAGGGAAGAATTTCCGTTACAACGGAACTTTGGGAGAAGATCGGTGCCAATCCCGGCGATGAGATATGCGTCTTTAACGACGAAGGTAAATTGGATATTTGCACTAAGAGCTTCTACGAGAACGAGGATCACGATATCGGTTCTATTGAAGGTCTTGAGACTAACTATTACGTGGAGGGACTGTAATATGGCAGATAATAGTTTTGAGCATGTTCCGGTCCTGTTTAATGAATGCATGGAGGGCCTGGCAATTAAGCCTGACGGTATCTATGTAGACTGCACAGCAGGCGGAGGCGGCCACAGCAGAGGAATTCTCGAGAGATTATCCGAGAAGGGAACACTTATATCACTTGATAAAGATGACAGTGCGCTTCGTACCTGCCTTAAGAGTTCCAGAAGTTATACAAATAAGAACTGGATTATTGTTAAGTCCGATTTTTCCGATATAGACCACGTTATCGGAAGCATGAAGATAGGTCCTGTTGACGGTATCCTTGCTGACCTGGGAGTATCTTCCCATCAGATTGATACACCTGAGAGAGGTTTCTCTTATGTTAACGACGGCCCTCTTGATATGAGAATGGATGAGCAGCAGATGCTTACTGCAGCAAACATCGTTAATAACTATTCGGAGCAGGACCTTGAGAGAATCTTCAGAGACTATGGTGAGGAGAGATTCTCCGGAAGAATCGCTTCCTGCATCGTAAGAGACCGTAAGGCAAATCCTTTTATAAGGACAAAGCAGCTTGCGGATAAAATCGCGGAATATATGCCTCCGCAGGGAAGAAACGAAGACCAGCACCCTGCAAGAAGATGCTTCCAGGCACTTCGAATCGAGGTAAATCATGAGTTGAACTCAGTAGAGAAGCTTCTTCGTGACGGTCCGAGATGCTTAAAGCCTCAGGGAAGAATGGCAGTAATCTCTTTCCATTCTCTCGAAGACAGAATCGTAAAGGAGGCTTTCAGGAAGCTTGAATCTCCTTGTACATGCCCCAGGGATTTTCCCAGATGCATGTGCGGTAAGAAGTCTTTGGGAAGCATCATTACCAAAAAGCCTATTACGGCAAGCGAAGAAGAGATTAAGACAAATTCAAGGGCACATTGCTGTAAACTTCGTGTCTTTGAAAGAAATAATGTATATGAGAGATAAGTTTACAAGGTTATACGAACAGGTGGGGGGACAGTAAGATGACAGTTAATGATAACGCGGTATTGAAAGGAACCGGAACATACTTTACGGTGGTTGACGATCCTGATTTTGAGTCTGCCGTTCTTAACCTGTCCGACAGTCATTTTGACATTTCCGCGGATGCTGATCTTGAGTCCAAACTCGCAATGAAGAAAATCAGAAAGGCTACAAGACACAGAGTGTTTGAGACAGTTGTATGTATCGGACTTATTGTTCTTGTAGGTTTCTTCGTATGGCTTCTTATTTACCCTCAGATGGAACTGTCTGAGATGGCAAGAGACAATTCTGACCTTAAGGACGAGATTTCCATTTTACGTAAAAATATTCTTGATTCCGAAGAGGATGTTAACGGTATCACTGATATGGAGACAGTAAGAGCTCAGGCTCTTGCCATGGGTATGCAGGATCCCAATGCAAATCAGGTAGTTACAATCCCCGTGCCGGACGGAGACAAGCTTGCAACTGTTGTCATTTATGACGAATATGGCATCAGTGAAGACGCATACAATCGTGCAGTTAATAATCTTGAAGAATACTATATAGGAAATCAGGATTAATGCGATATAATTGATTTTATGAGCGTTAAGAGTTGGTATTCAAAGAACAGACAAAATATTCCGATGTGGCTTACCATCGGAGTTTTTGCTGTATGTGGAATTTTTTCCTTATTTTTAATAGCTGATCTTTATGTAACTACTGTTGTTCATTATGAGCAGTATGCAAGAGCTGCTTCCTCGGATCAGTGGAAGATGATGACTTATTCTTCCGGAAGAGGAGTCATATACGATGCTAACGGCAATCCGCTTGCATCCAATACTTATGACTATACTGTTGTATGTTCACCGAATTCTCTTGCAAGAAGTGAGAACTTCGACAGAGAGCTGGTTATTTCTACCATGTCTTCGGTTCTTGAAGTCGACAGAGAGAAGCTGGAGGGCATTATCCCGGTTAATCCTGATGACCAGACGGATGAACGTAATCTGGTAATGGGTTGTGATATCAAGAAGAACGTTTCTGTTGAAGTAAAAGAGCAGCTTGAGCTCTTTATCAGGGACAATAAAATCGACGGAATAGCATTTGTTGCCGTTCCTCAGAGATACTATAATTACGGTTCACTGTGTTCACAGGTTATCGGCTACGCTACCAATGACGGTGTTTCTCTTGTGGGAAGAGCGGGTCTTGAGTACTACTATGACGATCTTCTTTCCGGTTATAACGGCTACAGATATTCTGAAGTTGACTCAAGAACTGACGGTGTTCTTCCTTATTCAGAAGCTACTTCCATCGATGCAGTAGACGGCAACAGCATTGTTCTTAATATTGACGTTAATATTCAAAGAATTGCCGAAGAAGCATGTAGAAGGGCTTATGACCAGTATCAGCCCAGAGGCGGTGTAACAGCTATCGTTATGCAGCCTTATACCGGTGCTGTTCTTGCCATGGTATCGCTTCCTGACTACGATCTTAACGATCCTTACGGTATGCCTTACGGCATGGATCCCACAGTCTGGGCTACTTATACATCTGATGAGCAGGTAGAGTACCTTATGGGTAATGTATGGAGGAACAGATGTATATCTGATACATACGAGCCCGGTTCTACTTTCAAGGCTCTTACCACAGCTATCGCTTTTGAAGAGAATCTTACAAACGAGAATGAAGTATTCAGCGACAGCCCTATCCCCGTAGATGATTTCACCATTTCTTGCTGGCTTACAAAGCAGAACGGTGGTGACCACGGAATGGAGACTTTGCAGCAGGCATTCGAGAACTCCTGTAACCCTGTCTTTGCAAGAGTTGCAGAGAGAATTCAGATCAGCAGATATTACCAGTACGTTCACATGTTCGGCTTTTATGAAGTAACAGGTATCGATCTTCCCGGTGAAGCAGTAGGTATCTTCCATGAGGATCCTTCTCAGCTCGATATGTTCTGTCTCTCATTCGGTGAGTCTGCTACGGTTACACCTATTCAGCTTCTTAATTCATACTGTGCCATCATCAACGGCGGTAACCTCATGGTTCCTCACCTTGTAAGATATATCACTGACTCTAACGGCAATATTGTAGATGAGATAGAGCCCGAGGTAATCAGATCGGTATTGTCAGAAGATACTTCTGCAAGAGTTCGTCGACTCATGGCAGCCGTTGTAGAATCAGGTACAGGTTCTGCAGGTCAGGTTCCCGGTTACAGTGTTGCCGGTAAGACTTCAACATCTACAATCGATGTCGGTGAAGAGAGAGGTATGCACGTATTGTCATTCTCCTGCTTTGCTCCTACTGATAATCCGCAGATTGCCGTACTCGTAGTACTTAACAGACCTGAGGACAGATCAGTCGGTTCATCTTCAACTGCAGCAATCGCAGCAAGAATCGTTGAAGGAACACTCAGTTACCTTGGAGTTCCCAGAGTATTAAGCGAAGAAGAATATGCTGATATCACAAGAAGATACTATGTTATGCAGGTAGCAGGAATGACTGCAGGTGAAGCAAGTTCTGCTATCAGTGCTAACGGCGGAATCTCAACTGTATACGGTTCTCCCGATATGACCGGTGATACCATCATCGGCTATACATATCCTGATACGACAGCTCAGCTTTACAGCAGCGGAATAGTAATGCTTTATCCCGAAGTTAATGCGGACGGATCTGAGGTTCAGCCGCTGACAAGTGCAGTTCCCAACCTTAGAGGCAAGAGTGCCATCGAGTGTATTGAAGCCTTAAGAGACGTTAACCTTAACTGCCATATTGAGGGCGATGTTATGGGTATCTGTACTGGACAAAGTGATGAGGCGGGAGCTGTAGTATTCTCAGGTACGATAGTTACTGTTACTTTGGAAAGTCCGGAGGAGATAACTGAGGAGACTGATGAGAATGATGCAATTACTGCAGAAGACGGCGTAGTAATGACCGAACCTGAGGAGAGCGAAGCCGCTTCCGATGAGGAGGAAAATACTACAACAGAAGGGTAATGGGGGTTCCTTTCTGATATCAGGCCGCTTGTGCTATTATATAAAACTGATTGAAAAGAGTGGAAGATAACGGTTATGTCTATTATATTGTCAACATTACTGCAGGGTCTTAACTATACCTTGCTTACAGGTGACCTCAAAAGAAGGATCACTTCAGTAGAATACGATTCACGTAAAATTGGAAATGCCGGTCTGTTCGTAGCTATCAAGGGATTTACATCCGACGGACATGACTTTATAAAGAAGGCGCTCAGTAGCGGCGCAGCCTGTATTGTTGCGGATAAGAACCGCGATATATTGGAAGATAGTGAACTTATCGCTCTTGCGCAGGAGTTCGATGCAACTGTAGTTACAGCTGAAGATACGCGTAAGGCTATTGCAGTTTTGTCTGCTAATTTCTTCGAGCATCCTGAAGACAGACTTGATCTTGTAGGTGTTACAGGTACCAAAGGCAAGACCACGGTTACCTTTATGCTTCACGATATATTAAAAAGAGATGATCACGGAACAGGCCTTATCGGTACTGTCTGCAATCTTGTCGGAGAAGAGAAGCGTAAGGCTTCGCATACTACTCCGGAATCTCATGAGGTATACGAATTCCTTGAAGAACTTGCAAGGAAGAACTTTGACAGCTGCGTTATGGAAGTATCTTCCCAGGGCCTTAAGCTCGACCGTGTTTACGGTTTGAAGTTTGATATAGGATGTTTTACGAACCTTTATGAGGATCATATTGCTCCCAATGAGCATCCTGATATGGAGGATTACTTCAACTGCAAGCTGAAGATTTTTGATTCTTCTGCTATTGGTGTCGTTAACAGTGACTGCGATGTTGCAGACAGAGTTATCGAATATGCCTCATCACGCTGCAGAATTTATACATACGGCCTTACATCCGACAGCGACTGTTATGCCACAGACATTAAGACTGTAAGAAAGGGCTCTGTTACGGGTACTGAATTTAACGTTGTAAGTCCCTGGTATGAAGGTCCTATGTTCGTAGCTCTCGCCGGTAAATTCAATGTATATAACGCACTTTGCGCCATCTGCGTGGCAGGTATCCTTAAGGTGGACTATAGTAAAGTTAAAGAAGCACTTGCCACTCTCAAGGTTCCCGGAAGACTTCAGCCCGTAGAGAACGATATGGGTGTTAATATCCTTGTAGACTATGCTCATAATGCGGCAAGTCTTGAGAATGTCCTTGAGACTTTAAGAGAATATACTCCCGGAAGAGTTATTACAGTGTTCGGATGCGGAGGTAACCGTTCCGTCACGAGAAGATTCGAGATGGGTGAAGTATCCGGTAAATTGTCCGATTATACGATTATTACTTCCGACAATCCCAGAAAAGAAGAGCCTGAAGCGATTATTAAGGATATCGTTACGGGTATGAACAGAACTTCCGGTAAGTATGAGACTGTTATCGACAGGAAGTCTGCAATATTCAAGGCTGTAGATATGGCAGAGGAAGGGGATACGGTCCTTATTGCAGGAAAGGGACATGAGGATTATCAGATTTTTGCCGACAAGACCATTTTCTTTGATGATGCAATCACTGCTGCCGAGGCCGTAAAAGAGACGGAGGGCAGAAGAAAATGAGAAAGATGATGTCACTTGAAGAAGCTGCTGCTGCAGTAAACGGAAAGATAGTAAATAAGAGCATAAGCGCATATGAGCCTGTGTATATCTCCGGTGTATCCAAGGATACGAGAACGATTGAGGAAGGCAATATCTATGTAGCTATCGACGGCGAGAGATTTAAAGGTCATGACTTTACTCAGAATGCCATCGACAGCGGTGCTTCATGCGTACTCGTAAACGATGCCGATAAGATTCCGGCAGGTGCGATAGGAATAGTTGTTCAGGATACGGTTAAGGCTTTGGGAGATCTTGCCAGAGCTTATCGTTTTAAGCTTGGAGCAAAGGTTATCTGCGTAACCGGTTCTGTAGGAAAGACTTCTACAAGAGAGATGATTGCCTGCGCGCTCTCATCTTCCTTCAGAGTATTTTCTACCAAGCGCAACGAGAATAACGAGATTGGTCTTCCCATGACAATTCTCTCTGCGCCCGAGGATACTCAGGTGCTTGTTCTTGAGCTTGGAATGCGCTTAAGAGGAGAAATCTCATACCTTACGGCTATTGCCCGTCCTGATATAGCGATAATAACTAATGTCGGCTACAGCCACATCGAAAGGCTCGGCTCTCAGGAGCAGATTCTTTTTGCAAAGAGCGAGATAACAGAAGGTCTTACCGAGGGAGGTATTCTTGCCGTTAATGCTGACGACAAGCTTCTTTTCGATCATGTAAGAAATATTATTCCCATCGGCAACGGTCTTGCGGGAATTAAGGTTGTAAGGCAGGAGGTATGTCCCTCTGAGACCGTCCTTAACTGTCCTGTTATGGCTACTGCTTATAATGTGGATTTTGAGGATGGCTGCTCTTTTAGCATAAATATTACCGGTGCTGCCGGAGAGGATAAGAAAGTAAAGCTCAGCCTTAACGGTATACATAATGTTCGAAATGCTCTTTTCGCGCTTCTTTGTGCGCATTTTACGGGAGCAGATCTTGATAAGGCCTGTGACGCTCTTTCTTCCTATGAGCAGATGAACGGCAGAGGCAAAGTTACCGAAACTAACGAGATAAGAATAATAAACGATGCTTATAATGCTTCCCCGGAGTCAATGAAGGCAGCTTTTTTCAATCTTGACGTAATGGGCAGAGGCAGAAGAAAGATTGCTGTTCTGGGAGGCATGCTTGAACTCGGAAGTTACGCTTCCAAGCTTCATGAGCAGGTAGGAAAAGACTGCGGTGAGTATCTTTTCGACAAGATTTTTGTTACGGGAGAGAATAAGGATGACTTCACAAGGGGCCTTTTGTCAGTAAGACCAGAAGCAGACTATACTCTCTGTAAGGATACTGCTGATGTTAAAAATAAGATCAAAAGCTATGCAAAGGAAGGCGACTGTATCCTCTTTAAGGCATCCAATGCCTTCGGATTTGAGTCGCTTGCCCGCGATATGGCCGCAGGAGTATAAATGAGCGATAACGCAAACAGAGCTAGAAGGAATGAGGCAGGACATCAGAGAAGACCTCAAAAGAGACCTCAGCAGAGGCCTCAGGGCAGACCTGTTTCCGATAACAGAAGAAGACCGGAGAATATGCCGGAAGCTTCTTCCAAGCATTCAGCCAAGCCTTCTGATGTCAAAAAGCAGCCGAAGGAACAAAAAACTGAGACCAAGACCGAAGAAAAGAACGAGGTATTAAAGCAGCTTCTCGATACTGAAGTAACCGAGATGCAGTACGATACCGACTACTTATCTTCCATTCTTAACGAAGAGCCTATTAACACTCCTCGTAAGAAGCATAACTATCCTGAGGTCAGAAGAAGCAATATTCCGATGATCCTCATGCTCTTTATAATTGTCGTATTCGGACTTGTCGTGCTTTATTCCGTATCAGGTCCTCAGGGCTATGCCATGCCCAATGACAAGAGTTCTACTTATTATCTGAGACGACAGCTTTTATATACCGGCGTAGGCCTTGTATTGTGCTTTACTGCTTCTTTTATACCGATTAAGTTTTTTAACAGACCTATCGTATGGAGCATGCTTTATTCGGTGAGTCTTGTATCCCTTATTCTTACCAAGGTTGTAGGTTACAGTCTTAATGGTGCAAAGAGATGGATTAAGATCGGAGGCTTTACTTTCCAGTCATCGGAGATGGTTAAGGTCGCCCTGGTAATTGCTCTGGCCGGTTACAGATCATGGGTGCTTGATCAACGTTCAAAAGGAAAGCTTAAGTCCAGAAATCCCAAATCCCAGAAGGTAACGGATGTTTTCTTTGACTTTATTCTGCCTGTAGGTGCAGCTGCTCTTTGCGACGTCTTTATTGTTATTCAGCCGCACTTCTCATGTGCGCTTATTGTCGCATTCGTTGTATTTATGTGCACTTTGAATTCCGGAGTAGGTCTCAGATCCTGGTTTTTTGGCGGACTTACATTGGCGCTTTTTGCTATTTTGGCCGGTATGTTGCTTTTTACCTTCAATCCGAACTACGTAAGGAAGAACTTCGCTCACGTATTCCAGAGATTTGCGATTTATGAAGCCACGCATGGTGACGAGAACTCGGATGTCTCGGCGGATGAGACCAGACAGGTTGATAATGCCCATAATGCGTTGGGTTCCGGCGGAATGTGGGGCGTGGGACTTGGTAACTCCAGAGCCAAGTATGACTATGTATCAGAGCCTCAGAATGACTATATTTTCTCAATATATGTAGAGGAGACAGGCTTTGTTGGCGGTATGCTCCTGATTCTGATGTATATGGTTATGTTTGCGATGTGCTTTATGGTAATTATGAGGGCGGATTCGATATTCTCCAGAATGATTGCCACGGGTTGTACTTCGATAATAATGATTCAGGTACTTCTTAATATAGCGGTTGAGCTTCAGATTGCTCCTTCGACCGGTGTTACGCTTCCCTTTGTAAGTTACGGCGGTACTGCCCAGGTATTCCTTCTTACTACTTATGGTATGATACTTTGTGTGTCCAGAAGCGGTACTGCTCCTGCGCGTAAAAAGGAGGTAACCGATGGAGTATAAGTTCATCGTTACGGGCGGAGGAACATCCGGCCATATCAATCCTGCGATTACTATCGCAGATGCACTTTGTCATTACTACATGTCCCGCGGGGACAGCTGCAAGATAATTTTCACGGGACGTAAGGAAGGTCTTGAAGGCGAGCTCGTACCCAAGGCAGGTTATGAGATGCGTTATATTGAGGCAAAGCCTTTTCCCATGCGTCCGAGTGCCAAGCTTATCAAGGCTGTCAAAGCTCTTGTTAAGGGAAGACGTCAGTGCGGCGAGATTATCGAAGAGTTCAAACCCGATGCGATAATCGGTACAGGCGGATATGTATGTGCGCCTTTGCTTCTTGAAGCGCAGAAGAGAAATATTCCTACCATAGTTCATGAATCGAATGCTTTTCCCGGAAGAGCTAACAGAATGCTTGGTAAGAAAGCTTCTCTTGTACTTACGGGATTCCCCGATCAGGAGGATGTCTTTAAGGGTGCAGGTAAAGTAGTTTGTACCGGTAACCCGATAAGAAGCAGAATGATCGGAGTGACATTTGAAGACGGAAGAAGAGAACTCGGAATAGAAGCGTCTCAGAAGCTCGTCTTCGCCATGGGTGGAAGCCTTGGAGCCAAGACAATTAATGACTTTATAATTGACTGTGCCGGAGATCCTTTGTTCTCCGATACTCTCTTTATCTTAAGCAGCGGCAAGCAGCAGTCAGAGCATCTTAATGCGAAGGATCTGCCTTCCAATCTTAAGATTATGACTTATATAGACAGACCTGAGTTCTATCTGGCGGCTGCTGACGTATCCGTTACAAGAGCAGGTGCTGTTACCTGTGCCGAGACTGCTGCAATTGCTTCATGCAATGTATTTGTTCCCTATCCGCATGCAGCTCATGACCACCAGACTTATAATGCTTCCGCTTTTGAGAAGAAGGGCGGATGTGTACTTATCTCTGATGCTGATGTAGCGGCAGGTCTTCTTAAGCCCAGATTAAGACAGCTTCTTGATGATCCTGCTTCAAGAAAGGCTATCAGAGAGAACGCTTCTAAGCTGGCAGTTCTTGATTGCGATAAAAGAATTTGCGAATGTATTGATTCGGTGATTGATAAATGAATGATGACGAGCTCGACAAGCTCTTCGAATTAGAAGAGCCGGATACTAATGAGGAACCCTCTTCAGAAGAAAAAGAGGGTGACACAGTCGAGCCCGAAGAATCCGTAAAAGAAGAATCTGTTAAAGAAGAACCTTCAGAGGAAAAAGAGTCTAAAGCTCAATCCATAAAGGAAGAAGACTTTAAAGACAATATAGAAAAAGAGCAGGAAGAAAAGAGAAAAAGGAAAGAAGAAGCCCGTAAAGAGAAGGCAAGGCAGACTGCTCAGACTATTCTTGCCGCCGAGAATTATTTTGAAGAGGCAAGAAAGAAGAGAATCGAAGCCAGAAGGCAGAAAAGAGAAGAGAAACTTCTTTTGAAGAAGGATCTTCCGCCTTTGAAGGACAGAACTTTCCTTGATGATTTTCCTTTGTCGTTTAAGCATACGATGATGGCTCTTATCGGAATTACTGTATTCGTAATCGTTCTTATGCTGGGATTTCATCCGATGTTCAGAATAGAGAATATCAGCATAGAAGGTAACTATGCCATGACGAATGAGGAGATTATCGAAGCAACCGGTCTTAATTACCATGACCACATGCTGAAGGTATTAGCTGTCAATTATTCGGATATCCTGGCATCTAATCCTTATATAAGAAAGATTAATATCAGTATTAATTTCCCTTCAGGCATTAATATCAGTGTAGAAGAGAGAAGAAAGCTTGCCTATATCAAGTATGC
The DNA here is from genome assembly GCA_024403655.1 of Saccharofermentans sp. GTDB lineage: Bacteria > Bacillota > Clostridia > Saccharofermentanales > Saccharofermentanaceae > Saccharofermentans. Next base: position 25,182 of record JAKSRK010000012.1, read on the forward strand.
CGACGGTTACTTTGCCATAGATGCAGAGGGTACCGTTCTCGAACTGTCTTCGTTTGATTCCGAGGATGCTCATCCTTTGTTATGCGGACTTGATATCAATAATGTCGTTCTCGGCGGAAGAGTCGATATAGAAGGTGACGTAAACTTCCAGAAGCTGGTTATCGTATTGGGAGCAGCTCTTGAAGCAGATCAGTCAGCAGATAATGAAGAATACAGTTTCTTCGAAAATATCAGGGAGATAAGAATTCTTCCAAGTAACATAATATTCGTTACTGTTATTATGCCCAATGGTTCTGAACTTCAGATTAAGTTCTCTGATATAGATACTATCGGCGACGATATGCACTGGCTTATGTTCGTCATAGAGCAGGGAAAACTTAACGATCTTTCAGCCGGCGTAATGGACATGACGGGCGATCAGCCTATATACAGTGAATACGATTATTGACCTTCTGCTTTTAAATAGAAGTAAAACAGTAATATAAATGCCATCTAACAATTTGCAATAATTGGAAAAAAAGTTTAACATCATTACGGACAACTGGAAATTTATATTGATGACATACAATATTTAGGTTAAAATTCTATTGTTGTACTATATATAGCTACTAATTGACTGGAGGATTCTGAGATGTCTGATAATAAACGAGGTTTTGTTTTGGACGAAGAAAACTTTGCAACCATTAAGGTTATCGGTTGCGGCGGAGGAGGCTGTAACGCGGTTGACCGAATGCTCGACAGCGGAGTCCAGGGAATAGAGTTCATCTCAATAAACAGTGATAATCAGGCATTGGCAAGATCCAAGGCACCTATCCGTATTCAGATTGGTGAGAAGGTTACAAGAGGCTTAGGCTGCGGAGCTGATCCCAGCGTAGGTGAGAGAGCAGCTGAAGAGTCTAAGGATGAGATTGCTGAAGCAATTTCCAATACTGATATGCTTTTCATTACAGCAGGCATGGGCGGTGGTACCGGTACAGGTGCAGCTCCCGTAGTAGCTCAGATTGCTCAGGAACTCGGTATTCTTACAGTAGCAGTAGTTACAAGACCTTTCAGCTTTGAGGGGGCAAGAAGAGCACAGAACGCAGAGCGTGGAATCAGAGAGCTCGAGAAGTATGTTGACTCACTCGTTGTAGTCTCCAACGACAAGCTTCTTGAAGTAGTAGATGAAGATACATCCTTCGAGGATGCATTCAATATGGCAGATCAGGTATTGAAGTTTGGTGTTGCAGGTATTTCTGACCTTGTAGCAATCCCCGGACTTATCAACCTCGACCTTGCTGACGTTAGAAGAGTAATGACCAAGGCCGGCGTATGCCACATGGGTATCGGCCGTGCAAGCGGTGAGGGAAGAGCTACAGCAGCTGTTAAGCAGGCTATCAACTCTCCTCTTCTTGACACAACTATCGAAGGTGCTAACGGTGTAATCGTTAACTTCACAGGCGGAAGAAATATGAAGCTTCAGGAGATTGATATGGCAGCTAAGCTCGTAAGAGAGTCAGTTGCTCCCGAGGCTGAGATTATCGTCGGTGCTGTTATTGACACATCTCTTGAAGATGAGATTATGATCACTGTTATCGCATCAGGATTTGATAATTCCGTTAACGCAAGTGCAGGACACAGAGCTAGCACTTCCGTTCTTTCAAGGAATAATCCCCAGCTTATTACTGAGCAGCCGGTAAGAAATCCCGCTCCTGTTCAGTCCAGAAATACTTATGCAGCAAGGAACACACAGCCTGAACCCGAGCCCGTTCCTGCAAGACCTCAGACATCACAGGGATTCCTCTTCGGAGATGATTCCGTGAATCAGGTACATGCAAGACCTGCTCAGCCTGCTCCGGCTCCCGCACCTGCACCGGCTCCTCAGCCGATTCCTCAGGCAGCGGCTCCCGTTCCTCAGAGTGCACCTGCACAGGTTCCTCCTTATCAGGCTCCTGTTCAGCCCGCTCCCGCACCTGCTCCTGCTCCTCAGCAGACACAGATGGGCGGAAGACCTCAGGCAAATGTAACACCTCAGGCAGCACCTGCTGCAGAGCAGCCTAAGTCAGCTAAGCCCTGGTTCATGTTTGGCAGAGATAACGATAACTGATTTAGATATAAATTGATTAACAGGTAATTGCAACTATGAGATGTCCCAGATGCGGGGAGACCGATGATAAAGTAATTGATACTAGGCCCAATGATGAGGGCAGGTCTATCCGAAGAAGGCGCGAATGCTTAGCTTGCGGTTACCGTTATTCAACTTTGGAAAGAGTTGAAGGATTAAGCTTAAAGGTAATCAAGAAGGACGGTACCAGACAGGATTTCTCAAGAGAGAAGCTTTTGGAAGGACTTAATTCAGCATGTTCCAAGAGACCGGTATCGAACGAGAACCTTATGAAGATTGTTAATGAAGTCGAGACAAGGCTTCAGGAACAAAGAAGCGGTGAGATATCTACAAATGAGATCGGAGAACTCGTTATGACGAGACTTCGTGGTTTGGACAAAGTAGCATATGTCAGATTCGCTTCGGTATACAGGGATTTTACGGACGTGTCTTCGTTCGCAAAAGAGATAGAAGAGATCGGCAACGATTAATCTGAGAAGAGGCGGGGTGACAATTTGAAAAAGGTACTTTTAGTAGATGATGACGCCGGCATTATTGAGGTGTTAAAGCTTTACTTCGAGAAGGAAGGTTTTGCTGTTTCCGTTTGTATGCAGGGTGATAAGGCACTCGCTTCATTCAACGTTGCAAATCCTGACATCGTTATTCTTGATCTTATGCTTCCCGGTATGGATGGTAATGACATCTGCCGAGAGCTTCGTAAGATATCTGACGTTCCCGTAATTATGCTTACAGCAAAGACTGAGACTATCGATAAGGTCGTAGGTCTTGAGATGGGTGCTGATGACTATGTGGCCAAGCCTTTCGAGCCTAAGGAACTTCTCGCAAGAGTTAAAGCAGTTATGAGAAGATATGACAAGTCTGACAGCTCTGAGAAGAAGGCTTCTTCAGAGGTTAGTGAAGATAAGAATTCCGATGAGATCATTACATATCCCGGCTTTAGCGTTGATAAGGTTAAGTATGTTGTAATGGTTGACGGTAAGGAGATTTATATGCCTCCCAAGGAACTCGAGCTTCTATTCTTCCTTGCAAGCAATCCTAACAGAGTATTTACAAGAGAGCAGCTTCTTGAGAATGTTTGGGGCTATGACTTCTACGGAGAATCCAGAACAGTTGATGTTCATGTAAAGAGAATCAGAGAGAAGATTGAGAATCCCAATCGCGAACAGAATTGGTGTATCAAGACTGTTTGGAGCAAGGGCTATAAGTTCGAGACCAAATGATTGATAAGAATAGAAACGTAAACACGACATTTGGATTATTCCTGACATTGTTTCTGATAATAGGCACAGTAATGATTTTTGCTGTGCTTGTTTTTCTTTCTTATCAAAACTGTATTTCAACAGTTCAGAACGATAATATCATCTTAACTGATGAGGTTTGCGGTGCCATCGGATCGAATATCAAGTCATATGATTTTATAAGAAATTCCGGCGGAATGTCGGATGAAGCTTTTAATGCCCTGGTAGACTTTGAGGTTTTATCAAGCAAGTATTCAAATGTTGATAAGATTTATGTTACCGATGATCACGGAATGGTTTTGTATTCCAATTCCGGTTCAGGATTCCTTCTTGATGATACTTACCTGCTTTGTCTTGAAGCGGCAAGAATTGAAGATCAGAGTATAGAGGGACTTGTAACTACCAGAGTATCTGATGACAGACTCTTATCTACAAGTGCAGTCTTCCTTCCCGAGTCTGACTATTGTGTTGTGGTATCTAATGCGGCTAATCCTTCACAGGCTTTTGATTTGTTTAGGAATTCTACACTCCTGCCTGCAGCTGTAGCTTTACTTGCAGCGATTGCATTATTTGTCGGTTTTACCCAGCTTATGATCAGACCCATGAGAAATATCTCCAAGGTTACTAACAGAGCAGGTGAAGGTGATTTCTCAGCAAGAGTAGATGCAAAGTATACGAATTACGATGATATGAATTCAATCGTCATATCTTCGGATCTTCAGGAGATGGCAAGAAATGTCAACGACATGATTGAGAAGCTGGAGAATCAGGAGCATGACAGAAATATCTTTATCTCCAGTGTCGCTCATGATATAAGAACTCCTCTTACTTCAATTAACGGCTTTGTAACCGCCATGATGGACGGAACTATCCCTGCTGATCAGTATGAGAAGTACATGACTCTTATTAAGCAGGAAGTCGACAGAATCAGAAAGCTCATTATCTCCATGACTGAAGCATCTTCTCTGTCTCATATTGATCCTGAACTTATGGAAGCATTTGACTTAAGAGATGTTGTAACAGACGTTATTCAGAACCTTGAGCCTCAGCTTAGTGAGAAGGAGATTACGGCTTCTGCGGTACTTCCCGAAGGCGAGCTTATGGTATTCGGTGAAGCTCAGCAGCTTTGCAGAGTTATCGTTAATATTATTACCAACGCCATTAAGTTTACTCCCGATAACGGACAGATAAGAGTATCCGTTCAAAGAGACGATAAGGACAGGAAGATGGTAATAAGTGTCGAAGATTCCGGTCCCGGAGTCGAGAAGGAGAAGAGAAACAGAGTATTTGAGTCTTTCTATAAGGCAGATCCTTCCAGAAAGCAGGAGGGCTTCGGTCTCGGACTTTATATATGTAAGCAGATCCTTCAGGGACATGGTCAGACAATTGTATTAGGCCAGAGTGAGGATCTCGGCGGTGCCGACTTCATATTCTCATTCCCTTATCCTCCTGAGCAGGACAAAAATGCCGAGAATTAATAAGAAGCAGCTTGCCTCTTCTGTACTTGAGGCTCTTTACAAAGCGTTCCCTGATTCCGCATGCACTTTGGATAATGACAGTCCCGAGAGAATGGCGATAAGAGGTATATTATCAGCGCAGTGTACTGATGTAAGGGTGAATCTTACCTGCAAGGAGCTTTTCGCCATATATCCCGATATGGAAGATATACTTAAAGCGGGGCAGGAGAAGATAGGCGAAGTTATTCGTCCCTGCGGCCTTCATAAGATGAAGTCGAAGTCTTTGCTGGCTTTCGCTGATATGTATTGTAATAAGTGGGGAAGAGTAGTTCCCTGCGATGTAGATGAACTTATGTTATGCCCCGGCGTAGGAAAGAAGATAGCAAATCTTATCGTGGGCGAAGTTTACGGTAAACCTGCGCTTGTTGTGGATACGCACTGTAAGAGAGTAATGAAGAGGATGGGAATAACAACTTACGATGATCCTTTGAAGGTTGAGAAGGATTGCTGTGAGGTCTTTCCCGAGCAGTCCTGGATAAGACTCGGGCATATGGCGGTAGATCTCGGCAGAACTTATTGTACGGCGAGAAATCCCAAGTGTGATATCTGTCCTATGAGCGGTGTATGCAGGAGGAAATTATAATGCAGACTACAAAGGTGACATTATCTTCTCCTGTTAACATGATTTACGGCATTGGACCTGAAGCACAAAAGCGACTTAATAAGCTTGATATCTACAGTGTCTATGACCTTATAAGTTACATCCCGCGCCGTTATAACGACTGGAGTCAGTTAGGAAAAATAAGTGACTACCGTGAAGGGGAAGAGCTTTCTTTCCTTGCCGTAGTAGCGACTGCGCCTGCTCGAAAGGGTTATAAAAGGACTTCTCCCGTAGCTTTCTACGTTAGTGACGGTGAAGGCAGAATGGAGCTTTCTTTCTTCAATTCCCCCTATCTTATTAATAAGTTTAAAAGGGGAGATAAAGTCTTCGTTCACGGAATGGTATCGATTTATTCCGGCAGACCCCAGATGGTAAATCCTTTTGTGGAAATATCTGACGAAGACAAAGATATGGCTCTTATACATCCCGTCTATCACCTGACTGCAGGCGTTACTTCAGCTTCGATAGCAAAGTGGCAGAAGACGGCATTAAAGCTGGTTTCTTCACAGCTTCGTGATGTTATCCCTTCAGACATAGTAGAAAAGCACAATCTTCCGAGCGTGCAGAAAGCCTATAACGACGTTCATTTCCCTCAGACCATGAAGGAAGCTCAGGATGCCAGACTTCGCATCGCATATGAGGAACTTATACTGCTCGGCATGGGCATGAAGTACTTCATGAGAGCAGAAGGCGAAGACGAGAAAGCACCTAAGATTATCGGACACGAGGGCCTTAATCAGATTCAGCAGCAAAGATGGAAGATGGTAGTAAGTAATCTCGGATTCGAGCTTACGGACGATCAGAAGAAAGCTTTAAGAGATATACAAAAGGACCTTATGAGCGACAAGCCCATGAACAGGCTTGTGCAGGGAGACGTAGGTGCAGGTAAGACAGCTGTTGCCGTACTTACCATGGCTATGGCTGCCATCATGGGCAAGCAGTCGGTACTTCTGGCTCCGACCTCAGTTCTTGCAAAGCAGCATTACGACTCTGCGAAGGCTCTTCTTGAAGGTTCGGATATTAATGTCGCACTACTTATGGGAAAGACCAAGGCTTCCCTTAAGAAGGAGATAAAAGCAAGCTTAAAGGATAATACTGCTTCCGTAATAATCGGAACGCATGCCGTTTTATCCGACGATATTGAGTTCAACGACCTAGGTCTTGTTATAGCCGATGAGCAGCACAGATTCGGTGTAAAGCAAAGAGAGAAGCTTCTTATAAGCCGTAAAGAGCAGGACGATGACGGTATCAATGCCGTACATAATCTTGTTATGACTGCTACTCCTATTCCTAGAACCCTTGCCATGGTTGTATACGGGGATATGGATACGAGTGTTATCAAGCAGAAGCCTGCGGGACGTAAGGAGATTAAGACTAACTTCCTGCCTTCAACGGAAAGTGAAGATCTTTTAAGGGCAATTCAGGCCAAGCTTCGACAGGGTGAGCAGGCTTATATCGTATGTTCAAAGATTGATGAGAATGATGATAATAAGTTAACCGAGGAAGAAGAGCAGGCAGAAGCAGAGGAGCAGACACCTGCCGTAAGCGTCATGCAGATGAAGCAAAGGCTGGATGACTCAGGCTTATTCGAAGAGTATCCTTCGGAAGTCTTATACGGTTCCATGAAGGAAGATGAGAAGCTTGCCGTTATGGAGAGATTCTTAAGCGGTCAGACCAAGGTTCTTATCTCAACTACGGTTATTGAAGTAGGCGTTAATAATCCTAATGCCAACCTTATGATTATCATGAACGCCGACAGATTCGGATTGTCTACTCTTCATCAGCTTCGAGGAAGAATAGGAAGAGGTGATCGTCAGGCTTACTGTATTCTGGCTTCAGACTCCAGGTCTGAGCTGGCTCTTACAAGAATGAAGATGATGTGCGAATCAACGGACGGTTTTGTTCTGGCGCAGAAGGATCTGGAATTAAGAGGTCCTGGTGACTTCTTCGGAACAAGGCAGCATGGTATTCCTGAACTCAGGGCGGCAAATCTTTTTACTGATGCTCATATAGCAAAAGAAGGAAGCGAAGCGGTTGCCGGAATTCTTGACAAAGGCGGGGAAGAAGCCGATAAATTAATGGAAAACATCAAGTATATGTTCGACTTAAGATTTGAGAGCAAGATGGGGATTTTATAATGCCGAGAGTAGTTACAGGTGAATTCAGAGGAACGATTCTTCTGGCTCCCAAAGGAGATAATACGCGTCCTACGACCGATAAGGTTAAGGAGGCACTTTTTTCCATGATTCAGACAAGAGTTCCAGGTGCCAAAGTATTGGATATCTTTGCAGGTACCGGTCAGATAGCAATTGAAGCCATAAGCCGCGGAGCCGACAAGGCCGTAATGGTAGAACGAGCAGGACAGGCATGCGGAATTATTAAGAAGAATCTCGAGAAGATAAGAGCTAGCAGCGATCCCAGATTCGAGCTGATGAGGATGACCTTCAATCAGGCACTCTCGAAGCTTGGTGAGAGGGGAGAGAAGTTCGACATAATCTTCATGGATCCTCCCTATAAGGATGCTCAGAACTATTGTGAGCAGATAGCGGATCTCGTTAATACACATAATCTTCTTGAAGATGACGGGATTTTGATCTGTGAACACGCTTCTGATACCGAGTTTGAAACATCTGTAATAAACTTGCAATTCAACCGTTCTTGTAGTTACGGATTGTCAGTGTTAACATTCTTTTGTAAGGAAAATGACGAGGGGGAAGTCAATTGACAACTTATTTGTTCCCGGGCAGTTTCGATCCTTTCACAAGAGGGCATCGAGATATAGCAAGACGTGCATCGAAGGTGTGTGATAAACTGTATGTATCGGTTATGCACAACGATGCAAAGAGTCATGTCTTTACTTCAGAAGAGAGAGTTTACATGGCAAGAGAATCCCTTAAGGATTATCCGAATATAGAGGTTCTGTGTTCGGACGGACTGCTTGTAGACGTATTCAGAGAGAAGCAATGTGATGCCGTAGTCAGAGGGATAAGATCTGAGACGGATTTCAGATACGAAGCAGAGATGGCACTTGCCAACAGGCTTCTGTATTCAGACTACGAAGTTGTGCTCTTACCGTGCAGGGACGATTTGTCACTTATAAGTTCGAGCATCGTTAAGGAAGTAGGTTACTACGGGGGAGATATTTCCAAGATGGTACCTTCACAGATCGTTGACTTCGTAGCTGAGAAATTAAAGAAAGGCAGGAATTAACAATGGACAACGTTAATTATTCACCTAATCAGGGTGCTCCCGCAGCGCAGCCCAGAAGCGCAGAACGATATGATCCCATCAGACATATCGATGAGCTTATCGAGATTTTGCGAGAAGCAAGCGGTGTTCCTTTTTCAGATAAGTGTTCCGTAGACAGAGGCGATATGATTGCTTCTCTCGAAGAACTTAAGAACAGACTTCCTGCTTCCGTAGCACAGTCCAACGATATCGTAATGAGAGCTCAGGAGATTATCGGTACTGCAAGAGAGAAGAATAAGAAGATCGTCGACGATGCAAATCGTATGTATGCTTCCAAGGTTAATGACCATGAGATTACAAGAGGAGCAAGAGACGAAGCGGAGAACATTATTATGGCCGCTGAAGCTCAGGCTGACGAACTCCGTAAGCAGGCTCACATTTATGTTAAGCAGCTTCTTCAGAATGCAAACATTACACTGAGCGAGAGCATAGCAAAGATACAAACTAATCTGTCAGAGATTGATACGACCATCGATTCGATGTAATCGAGACATTTTACTGACATAACCGCGTGAACACCCCGGCTGCCCCCATCGGCCGGGGTGATTTTTATAGTGGCAAAGGAAAACGGTGCAGCGTCCGGCAAATTAGAAATACGGTTTTATTCTCCTTTGGAAAGATATAAAATCTTAGTATAGATACAGAATAAGGCGGGCATGGATATGATACTCGGATTTGAGATAACTAACTTCGATGTGTTCGACTACGATAAGTTCGGAATGCTTATAGATGATTCGGCATCAATTGCAAATGGTGACAGACATAAGGAAGAAGTCATAAGACTTCGTAATCTTAATGCTCTTATAGGGAGAAATAATACAGGTAAGACCTGTTTCCTTAAGGCGTTGTCTTTTGTAAAAAGATGCATCATGTACGATGTTGCTTCTGCAGCAACCATGGATCAGCGTCCCGGCTTTTCCAACCTTATAATCAGGAAGGATCAGGAGGCAAACTTTAAACTCTTCTTCAGAATAAGGGAACGCAGAAGTAAGGAAGAATATTATATCCAGTATGAGCTCTCGATAGCTCCTTCCAGGTTCGGAAGCCCGATAGTAAGTCGCGAGAAGATAGTAAGATCGGTTAAGCAGGACGGTAAGATTCATATGCAAACTGTCCTTGATCTTGATAACGGTAGCGGAAGTATTACCGACAGCGAAGGTAATACAAGGCAGACATCCATACCTAATGAGCATATGACAGCACTTGGCGCATACGGCAAGATAGGTGAATACCGCGAGATGAGCTGCATCTATAACGAGATTAACAGATGGTTCTTCTGTCAGTTCTCTTCCAAGGGCATCAACAGTTACTATTCTGACGGAAATGCTCCGGGAGGACATAAACATCTCTCAAGTACAGGTTCTAATATCAGTAATGTTCTGTCTTATATGAAGGAGACTAACGAAGACGAATACAATAGAACAGTAAAAGAAATCAAAGCTAAGATTCCTTCCATGAGAACAAAGAAGAATCTTTCCAGGGAATTTGAAGAGAGCCCTGACAAGCTTTTCCTCTACCTTCTTTTACTCAGAGATCCGGATCCTCATTCTACTATCTTTATTGAGACTCCGGACAAGGATCTTTATCACGACATGGTAGATGTTCTTGCGGATGAGATGAGAGAATTTACTTTAAGAAATCCCTATTCGCAGGTAATCTTCTCCACGCATAACCCGTATATAATTGAGAGCATGTCTCCGAGGGAGGTATGGGTATTTGAGCGCTGTTTCGAATCGGATGAAGAAGACGGAGACAGAGTGAGAATCAGATGTGCGGGATCTGATCCCGTAGTGGATGCTTTATTCCGCCAGGGTGTAGGCATGGGTGCCATCTGGTATGGCGGCCACTTGGATAATAACGGCGGTTTTGAGTACGAGGAGTAAGTATGCATATAGAGATACTTACAGAAGATAAGTCAGGTGCCATAGTGGTACAAAGACTTGCTCAGAGAATTTGCGACGGTATAGGAGCTGAGGTTCAGATTTCCGTAAGACCTCACAGGGGCTGCGGAAGTATTCCAAAAGAACCTGACTTAAGACCTCCTAAGTTCGCAAGTGCTCTTCTTGACCTGCTTCCCGCCAAGTGCAGAGCTTATAACGAAGTTTATAAGGGAACTGATACCATTCTTGCGGTAGTGATGGATTCGGATGATCATTCTCCGGATGAACTTCGCAGGACTCTTTACTCATGCTGTAAAAAGTATGCTCCCGACGTCAGGTCCGTAATCGGAATTTGTACTGAGGAGATTGAAGCCTGGCTCTTAGGAGACAGGAACGCCATTGTAACTGCTTACCCGGAATATAGCGAAGACGCGTTGGACGAGTATGAACAGGACAGCGTTTGCGGCACCTGGGAAGCTCTTTGCAAAGTGGTGTGCCCCGATACATATGAGCAGCTAATTGACATAGGCTATCCCGCCATAGGTCACTATAAGGCAAGGTGGGCAGAGGAAATCTCCCGCTATATGGACCCTGAGAAGAATATATCGCCGTCATTTTTGACATTTAAGATGGCATTTCTTACTGCCATCCGTAAGCCCGAACCCATTAAGGGACATAACTACAGGTCTTTCTGATGGGCAGACATATCTACGTACATATTCCGTTCTGCGAGAGCAAGTGTCCTTACTGCAGCTTCTATTCGGAAGCGGGTTCTTCACGTATGTCCGAATATTTTGAGTCGCTTATAAAAGAGATTGATGGCGAAATGCTGCAAGCGGAAGATGATCCTTCCATGTGCGACACAGTATACTTTGGAGGAGGTACGCCTTCCGTTCCGGACGAAGCATTAATATGCAAAGTACTTTCTTTAATAATAAGTAAGTACCATATCGATCCTGCTTCTTCTGAGATAACGATAGAAGTTAATCCGCATTCTTTTTCCTATGCCAAAGGCCTGGCTTATAAGAAAGCGGGCTTTAACCGCATCTCTATGGGAATACAGTCTCTTCACGACGACTGCTTAAGGACTTTGGGCAGGCTTCACGACAGGAAAAGGGCTATCGAAGCTTTAAAGGAAGCAAGGGAAGCGGGCTTTACTAACCTGTCGGGAGATCTTATTATCGGAGTTCCGGGGCAAAGCCTTGAGGACGTTCTTTCCGATGCGGATGCTCTTATTGAAAGCGGAGTTACACATATAAGTACTTACTCTCTTTCGATAGAAGAAGGCACCGTATTCATGAAAAGATACGGTGATACGCTGGACAATCCGGATATACAGGAAGAAGAGAGGCGTATCTACCACGCTTTAAGAGATCATCTTAAAAGCAGCGGCTTTATTCCATATGAGATAAGCAACAGTGCCAGAGAGGGCTTCAGAAGCAGACATAACGACTCCTACTGGAGAGCGGTCGAATACTATGGATTCGGCGCCGGATCTCACGGCTATATCAAAGGACAAAGATACGGACATGAGGATAATATAGACGCTTATATAAGTGAGCCGTTAAGGAAAAATGTGGAAGAGGTCTTAACAGAAGAAGATAAGATGACAGAATATGCCATGCTTATGTTAAGAACGGCAGACGGCATTACGAATGAAGGCTTCAGAAGAAGATTCGCTATGGATATCCCCGTAACTATAAAAGAGAAGATGGATTCTCTTGTTCAAAAGAAGCTTTGCGAGAGGACAGATGACGGCATAAGACTTAGCAGATACGGTCTTGATTATGCCAATATAGCCTTTATGGAATTCCTCTAAGATATGCCTGTGTGGCAAAGATGAGGTATCGGTCAAAAGCAAATTGACTTTCTTTGACGTTGATAGTATATTGTATTTGGCACTCAGTGATGCTGAGTGCTAAAACGATAGAAGGGAGCGGACAAAGATGAGTCTTGATGACAGAAAAAAGAAAGTCCTTCAGGCAATAGTAGATGACTATGTATCCACATATGAGCCCGTAGGTTCCAAGTCTCTTATCGAGCGACATAACTTTACTGTAAGTTCCGCTACTCTTCGTAATGAGATGGCTGAGCTGGAGAAGCTGGGTCTTATTGAGAAGCCTCACACTTCAGCAGGACGTATTCCTTCGGATAAGGGTTACAGAGAGTATGTAGATTCGCTTATGCACCCTGATATTCTTACCCTGGAGGAACAGGAAGAGATATCATTCAGAATTACCGACAGCGTGCATGAAGTAACTGATCTTCTGAAGAATGCTACCAACGCTTTGTCGGAGTCTACAGGATTCGTATCTCTTGCCATGACGCCCAAGCTTAACGGATCTTTCCTGACACAGCTTAAGATGCTCATGATCGAACCGGGCAAGGCACTTGTAGTAGTAGTTTTGTCAGCGGGTGTCGTTAAGGACAAGGTAGTACGTATCCCTAACTTCCTTACTAACGAGCAGATTATGCAGATAAGTAGTGCAGTCGAGAAGAATCTTTACGGAAAGCCTTTGGATGAGATTACTCTTATTACTCTCGCTTCTTCCGTTAAGGGCTCAGAGGTTCCCGAGTCCCTGATGAATCAGGTTATCTACGAAGCATATGTTGCCATCAAGCAGGCTGATAAACTTGACCTTTATCTTGAAGGTGAACACAGAATGCTGTCGCTTCCGGATTTTTCCGAACTCGGAAGAGCAAGAGATCTTCTCGGAACTTTATCACACGACGGCATGGTCGCTGGATATGTAAATGAGATCGAGAAGTCAGCCGAGAATATGGGAGACAAGAATGATTCCTACATGATAAGAATCGGTCAGGAGATTGCGCTTGAGGGACTCGAGGACTGCAGCTTCGTTACGACAACTTATAATGTCGGTGATACTTTGTCAGGTAATATCGGAGTCATCGGTCCCAAGAGAATGGATTATTCCAAGGTTATCTCGCAGGTCAACTTCGTCAGGAAGAAGTTAAATGACGAGATCAAACGATTAAGCGAATAAAAGAATAACAATATAAGAAGGAGGACATTAATAATGTCAGATAAAGAGGAACTCGAGTTCCCGAACTCTGAAGATACAGAAGATATCGAAGAGATCGTCTTCGGCGAAGAGACTATGGATAAGCCCGAAGATAACAATGCGGAAGAAGAGAATAAGGAAGCAGCAACTGAGAAGGCGGATGATTCCGATGACAAGATTGCTGAGCTTGAGAAGAGATATATGACTCTCTTTGCAGAGTATGAGAACTTCAGAAGAAGAAGTGCAAAGGAGAAGGAAGATCTCTATGCAAGTGCCGTTGCCAACGTAACTAAGGATTGGCTCGGAGTAATTGATAATATTGACAGAGCATTGGATGCCGGCAAGAATGCGGATGAGAGTTCCGTTGAGAAGGTTATCCAGGGTATCGAGCTTATCGGTAAGCAGGCAACTGACGTACTTGCAAAGCTCGGTGTAGAGGAGATCGAATGCACAAGAGGCAGCAAGTTCGATCCCAATCTTCATGAGGCTGTAATGCATGTTGATGACGACCAGCTCGGTGAGCAGGAAGTCGCAGCAGTGTTTCAGAAGGGATATATCTATAAGGATCGCGTAGTAAGACACGCGGTCGTACAGGTAGCAAATTAATTCTTATAAAAGGAGAACAAACTATGGAAAGTATTTTAAGATCAAGCCTGGTTCCTACGGTAATTGAGTCTTCAAGCCGCGGTGAGCGCGCATACGATATCTATTCAAGACTTCTTAAGGAGCGTATCGTTATCCTTTCCGAGGAAGTAAACCATGTAACAGCAAGCCTTATTACGGCTCAGCTTCTCTTCCTTGAAGCAGAGGATCCCGATAAGGATATTCAGTTCTATATCAACAGCCCCGGAGGATCCGTTACAGACGGTCTCATGATTTACGACACAATGAAGCTTATTAAGCCTGACGTTCAGACAATCTGCATGGGTATGGCAGCTTCCATGGGTTCCGTACTTCTTGCAGCAGGTACTAAGGGCAAGAGATGCATCCTTCCTAATGCAGAGGTAATGATTCACCAGCCTTTGGGCGGCGCTCAGGGTCAGGCAACAGAGATCCTTATCGCAGCTGAGCACATCAAGGATACAAGAACAAGACTTAATCAGATCCTTGCTGATGCATGCGGAAGACCTCTTGAGGATCTTATGAGAGACACAGACAGAGATCACTGGATGACAGCTCAGGAAGCACTTGAATACGGTATCGTAGACAAGATCCTTGAGAGCAAGAAATAAGAATAAAGAATTTGGAGGAATATAAAAATGGCAAAGGTAATCGGTATCGACTTAGGTACAACTAATTCATGCGTAGCAGTTATGGAGGGATCTGAGACAGTAGTAATCCCCAATCCCGAAGGTAACAGAACAACTCCTTCAGTTGTTGCTTTCGCAAAAGACGGCGAGAGACTTATCGGTCAGGTAGCAAAGCGTCAGGCTGTAACTAACCCTGACAAAACTATCCAGTCTATCAAGAGAGAGATGGGTACAGATTATAAGGTAGAGATTGACGACAAGAAGTTCACTCCTCAGGAGATCTCCGCAATGATCCTCACAAAGCTTAAGAGCGATGCAGAGGCTTACCTCGGACAGCCCGTTTCCCAGGCAGTTATCACTGTTCCCGCATACTTCACAGACGCTCAGCGTCAGGCTACAAAGGATGCAGGTAAGATTGCCGGTCTTGAAGTTCTTCGTATCGTAAACGAGCCTACAGCAGCTTCACTTGCTTATGGTCTTGATAAGGAGAACGATCAGAAGATCCTTGTATTCGACCTTGGTGGTGGTACATTCGACGTATCAATCCTTGATATCGCTGACGGCGTATTCGAGGTTCTTGCTACAGCAGGTAACAACAGACTCGGTGGTGACGACTTCGATAACAAGATCGTTGATTATCTTGTAGATACATTCAAGTCTTCTGACGGAGTTGATTTGAGAAACGACAGAATGGCTATGCAGAGACTTCGTGAGGCTGCAGAGAAGTCAAAGATTGAACTTTCCGGTACAATGTCTTCCAACATTAACCTCGCTTATATCACAGCAGATGCTACAGGTCCCAAGCACATGGATATCACTCTTACAAGAGCTAAGTTCGATGAGCTTACAGCTGATCTTGTACAGAAGACAATGGATCCCGTTAAGAGAGCTATGACTGATGCAGGCGTATCTCCCTCAGATATCGATAAGATCCTCCTTGTAGGTGGTTCTACAAGAATCCCTGCAGTTCAGGATGCAGTTAAGAACTACTTCGGTAAGGAGCCTTTCAAGGGTATCAACCCCGATGAGTGTGTTGCTATCGGTGCTGCTATCCAGGCTGCAGTTCTTACAGGTGATGTTAAGGGACTTCTTCTTCTCGATGTTACACCCCTTTCACTTGGTATCGAGACAATGGGTGGCGTATTCACAAAGATGATCGAGAGAAATACAACTATCCCTACAAAGAAGAGCATGGTATTCTCTACAGCTGCTGACGGACAGACACAGGTTGATGTACATGTACTTCAGGGTGAGCGTGAGATGGCTGCTTACAACAAGAGCCTCGGTAACTTCATCCTCGACGGTATCGCTCCTGCTCCCCGTGGTGTACCTCAGATTGAAGTTACTTTCGATATCGATGCTAACGGTATCGTTAACGTATCTGCTAAGGATAAGGGAACAGGCCGTGAGCAGAAGATTACAATCACAGCTTCTTCTAACATGAGCGACGAAGATATCCAGAAGGCTATCAAGGAAGCAGAGCTTCACGCAGCTGAGGATAAGGAGCGCAAGGAGAAGGTTGAAGTTAAGAATCAGGCTGAGTCCACTGTATACCAGACAGAGAAGACTCTTAACGATATGGGTGACAAGCTTTCCGACGATGATAAGGCTCCCGTTAATGAGGCTCTTACAAAGCTTAAGGATGCAATTGCAAAGGACGATACCGATGCAATGAAGACTGAGACAGAGGCAGTTACACAGGCTCTCTACAAGATTTCCGAGAAGCTTTATCAGGCAGCAGGCGGTGCAGCTTCCGGTGCTCCCAATCCCGAGGATTTCGCAGGTTACGGTGCAGGTCCTGACGCAGGTGCTAACCCTTTCACAACAGGCGATGCTAATGAAGGCGGCGACGGCTTCAAGAATGCAGGCGGAGACTTCTGATGGCTGATTCAAAACGTGATTTCTACGAAGTGTTGGGCGTTGACCGCGGCGCTTCGGATGACGAGATAAAGAAAGCATATCGTAAGATGGCAAAGCAGTATCATCCGGATCTTAATCCGGGTGATGCCGTTGCTGAGCAGAAGTTTAAAGAAGCTAATGAAGCTTATGCCGTATTGTCAGATGCTGACAAGAAGCGTAAGTACGATCAGTTCGGTCATGCCGGCGTAGATCCTAACGGCTTCGGCGGCGGTGGCGGCGGCTTCGGCGGTGCTTACGACGTAGATCTCGGCGATATCTTCAATTCCTTCTTCGGAGGCGGCTTCGGCGGTGCTGCTACACGTTCAAGAAGAACAGGTCCCGTAAAGGGTGCTAACCTCAAGTACGGAATGACGCTTGAATTCATGGAAGCGGCTTTCGGATGCGAGAAGGATATTACGGTTACCAAGGAAGAAGTATGCTCAAGCTGTAAGGGTTCCGGTGCACAGGCAGGTACCGTTCCCGAGACTTGTCCTTCCTGTAAGGGAAGCGGAAGAATACAGCAGCAGACTCAGACTCTGTTCGGTATGACCATGGTTACAAAGGACTGTCCTACCTGCGGCGGCAGAGGTACTGTCATTCGTACTCCATGTACCGCATGTTCCGGTAAGGGAAGAAGAGTCGGCAAGAAGCAGCTTCACGTTAAGATTCCCGCAGGTGTTGATAACGGCGACATGCTTCCTATTAGAGGCGAAGGTGAGCCCGGAAGAAACGGCGGATCTTACGGTGATCTTTATGTGGAATTCAAGATTAAGAAGCACGATGTATTTACCAGAAACGGCAAGAATACATTCTGCGAAGTTCCCATTACTTTTGCCCAGGCTGCTCTCGGTGCCAAGGTTAACATCCCTACGATTGACGGCTCTGTTGAATACCAGATTAAAGAAGGTACTCAGAATGGAGATACAGCATCATTCAAGGGCAAGGGTATTCCTGATAAGCAGTCTCCGTCTTACAGAGGAGATCATCAGGTTAAGTTCACTATCGAGATACCTACGAGACTTAATGAAGATCAGAAGTCTAAGCTTCGTGCCTTCGATGAAGCATTGGGTGAGAAGAACTATCAGCACAGGAATTCATTCTTCTCCAAGCTCAAAGGTTTCTTTAAGTAATAATAACCAAAACAGTTTATTAGGCGGAGTCTTAAAAGGC